>NZ_BAABEP010000063.1:0-23355 GCF_039540215.1 Streptomyces tremellae | reverse complement strand
AACACCGCGGCGGCAACACCGCGGCGGCAACACCGCGGCGGCAACACCGCGGCGGCAACACCGCGGCGGACGACCGCAGCGGACGACCGCAGCGGACGACCGCAGCGGACGACTGAGAAGCAGCCAGGCGGGAAAAAGAGGCACGGCGCAGGCGGCGTGCCTGGCGTACACGGAAAGAAACGGGTGGCACTGCATGGGCATCATCGGCTGGATCGTCCTCGGCCTGGTCGCCGGCGCAATCGCGAAGATCCTGCTTCCGGGCAGGGACCCGGGCGGCCTGATCGGCACGACGCTGACCGGCGTCCTCGGGGCGTTCCTCGGCGGCTGGATCTCCGCCAAGTGGCTCGACCACCCCATCAGCAAGAAGTTCTTCGACGGCCCGACCTGGCTGGCCGCGATCGGCGGCGCGCTGGTGCTGCTCATCGCCTACCGCCTGATATTCGGCAACTCCCGCGACCGCCGCTGACGCCCGCCCCGGCGGGCCCGGCCCCGTGGCCGGTGCCGGACGCGGGGCGAACTCAGCCGTCGAGGCCGTCGAGGCCGGTCTCCCGGAGGGTGAGGTTCAGCCGCCCGCCGCGCATCCCCGTCCCGGGGCCCGCCGTGCCCGGGTACACCTTCGGCACGGCGTGGTACGCGAGGCGGGCGGGCCCGCCGAAGACGAACAGGTCGCCCGAGCCCAGCTCCACGTCCGTGTAGGGCCGTCCCCGGTTCTCGGTATTGCCGAAGCGGAAGACGCACCGGTCGCCGATGCTCAACGACACCACGGGGGCCCTGGACTTCTCGTCCTTGTCCTGGTGCATGCCCATCTTCGCGGCGCCCTCGTAGAAGTTCACCAGCGCGGTGTCCGGCGCGTACGCCTCCGGCAGGTACGACTCCGCGCCCGGCACGCCCTCGTACGCGGCGGCGACGGCCTCCCGCCCGAGGCCGGCGAGCCAGCCGGGGAAGTCCACGACCCGCTCGCCGTTCACGTCGCCCGCCGTGCGCGAGTAGCGGTACGGCTGCCAGTGCCACCCCACGCACACGGTCTGCACGGACATCACCCCGCCGCGCGGCAGCCGGGTGTGCCGCATGGGTACGGGCCCCGCGGCCCAGGCACGGCACGCCGCCACCAGCTCGCGCTGCCGCTCGGGCCCGAGCCACCCCGGTACGTGCACCGCGCCGGGCGCCACCACCGTGCGCGGCCGGGGGAAGAGTTCCCCCGAGCCGCCGTCGCCCGCGGGGGAGTTCATGCCGGCAGGGCGCCTTCGAGTCCGAGCAGGCGGCGCTTGCCCTCAAGCCCGCCCGCGTACCCGCGCAGGGCGCCGTCCGAGCCGATGACCCGGTGGCAGGGCCGCACGACGAGCAGCGGATTGCGCCCGATGGCCGACCCGACCGCGCGCACGCCCGCGCCGCTCGCGCCGACCCGCGCCGCGATCTGCCCGTACGTCACGGTCGCCCCGTACGGAATGGTGTCGACGGTCCGCCAGACCCGGCGCCTGAACTCCGTGGCGCCAGGCCCCTCCGCGTACGCGATGTCGAAGCCGGTCCGCTCACCGGCGAAGTAGGCGCCGAGCTGCCGCCCGATCTCCGCGAAGGCGGCGTTGTCCCGCACCCAGCCGTCCTCGACCCGCGCCCCGCCCCGCTGCCCAGGCAGCGAGAGCGAGACCAGCGCCGTGCCACCGGGCGCCCCTGGCACCGCCCGCCCCACGAGCAGCAGCTCTCCCAGCGGACTCCCGACCACCGCGTACCGCAGGACACCCGTCTCCGTACCCGGGATCACGTTCATGCCCGACTCCCTTCACAGGCCCCCGAGTCTGGCCCACCCCGCCCCCTCGTATCCGGCGGCTTTCGGACGCCGGGCTCCGGGCCCGCCGCCGCTCAGGTCGCCAGTCGGCGAGGGCTCCCGGGGCCGCCCGTCCGGTGCGGCCCCTGCGGCGGCTCGCGTCAGCGGTAGTTGACGAACTGGAGGGCGAAGTCGAAGTCCTTGCCCTTCAGCAGCGCGATGACGGCCTGGAGGTCGTCCCTGCTCTTGGAGCTGACCCGCAGCTCGTCGCCCTGCACCTGCGCCTTGACGCCCTTGGGGCCCTCGTCACGGATGATCTTCGCCACCTTCTTGGCGTTGTCCTGGGAGATGCCCTCCTCGACGGACGCGAAGATCTTGTACTCCTTGCCGGAGAGCTGCGGCTCGCCCGCGTCCAGCGCCTTCAGCGAGATGCCCCGCTTGACCAGCTTGGACTGGAAGACGTCGAGGATGGCCTTGACCCGCTCCTCGGAGTTGGCCTCCATGAGGATCTTCTCGCCGGACCAGCTGATCGATGCGCCGACGTTCTTGAAGTCGTAGCGCTGCGAGATCTCCTTCGCCGCCTGGTTGAGGGCGTTGTCGACCTCCTGCCGCTCGACCTTCGAGACGATGTCGAAACTGGAGTCGGCCATGTCCTTGTGGCTCCTTGATGTCGGTGGGGGATTCCGGCGGAGGTGTTCCCACCTGCCCGGCAGCGGCCGGGCACGGCCGGCCGCTCCGGGCAAGCCTAGCCACCCGGCCAGGGCCGCCGGCGGATCAATGCCGGTGGCGGAGCACCCTCGGGGATCAGGTATCGTTTACGACGTCGCAACGGAGGCCCCACCCAGGTGAGCCCCGGACGCGGCGCAACCCATGGCGGTGTGCCCGAGTGGCCAATGGGAGCGGACTGTAAATCCGTCGGCTTAGCCTACCCAGGTTCGAATCCTGGCGCCGCCACGCTCCGAAAGACCCCTTCTGACCAGGCAATTCGCTGGCCCGAAGGGGTCTTTTCGTGTCCCGAGTGCGGCACTCGAACGAGATCCGAAAAGAGCGGTCTTGTCTCACCTCGTCTCGCTCGTTCTCACGCCCTGATCAGGGCGTGTCCCCCACCTGTCCCCCGGGGGACGACGGGGCTCCGTGCCAGTTCCGCAGGGCCGCGTCGATCTGCCGGTTGGCACGCTCCTCCGAGTGGGCCAGCACCTTGGCGTACACGCGGAACAGGACGGCGATGGTGTGGCCTGCGCGGCGGGCGCACTCCATCGGCTCCACCCCTGAGCTCAGCCAGAGGGAGACCCCGGCGTGACGGAGGTCATAGGGGCGCCGTGCCAGGCGGGAGGTCGCGACGTCCTCTCCGAGGGCGTTCTCGCGAGCCTTTGCCCAGACCTCGCCGTACCCGGACTCTTGCAAGAGCCCACCGCGCTCGGTCCGGAAGAGCCGCCCGTCAGGCGCCGTGCCGTACGTCTCGATGTGGCGGCGCAGCAGCTTCACGAAATGCGGCGGAACGGGGACGGGGCGGGACTCCCGTACCGCGCGCGCTTTGAGGTGGCGCCTCTCGTGGGCGCTTCCGTCATCCGTCCATCCGCGGCCGACGCGGACCACCCCTCCGCGCAGTACGAGGGTGCCCCACCCGGTCTCGGGAAGGCGGCACTGATCAGCCGTCAGGGCCGCGGCTTCGGCCGGCCGCATGGCCGCGTAGTAGAGGCAGCCGAAGAATGCCTCCATCTTCTCCCCGCGCGGCCCCTGCTTTCTGACCGCCCGCAAGAACGCCTCCACCTGGCCCGGGTTGGGCACGGCTTCCGGGTCGACCGTTTCCACCGTCTTCGGCGCCCGCCACTTCACCCCGGCAAGCGGACTCACGGGGGCGGTGAAGTGCTTCGCCTCCACCGCCATCCCGAGCACGTCGCTTAGGCACGCCTTCTTCCTGCGGGCGGTGCTCGCCGCGGCGGCGGTTCCGTCCATCTTCCGGCTGAGAGCGTCCAACGCTCGCCGCAGGGTCTCCGGATCTTCCAACGCGGAAATGGGAAGCGAGTTCTTCTCCACCCACCGCAGAGCGGCGGCGATGTCAGTCGGAGGGTTCTCAGCCCAGCGATTCCGGTTGAAAGCCCACCCGTACAGGGCGCGCCGCAATAGCGTCGGCGCAGGGCGTCCCGCCTCCGTCGCCATGAGGGCGGGCGTGATGGTGGCCAGGGAATCGGCGTAGCTCTTGCGCGATTTCGCGGGCGCCGCCTCCCATTTGCGGTCGACGTAGGCGCGTGCATGCTCGTACCAGGTGATGGAAGTGCGCTGAGCGCGCAGTTCGGACGCGGGGAGCCCGGTTTCCATGTCGAACTGCTCTTGGCTCCGCAGGGCCGTCATCAGCTCCGACCGGCGCCCATCGGCCTGGGCCTTCACGGTGTAGCTCTTCGAGTGCTTGCGGGTTCCGACCACCCACCGCAGGCGATACGGCTTCGGTCGGTCGCGCCGCGTCTCGATCGAGTAGATGCGTACGTCGTACGTGAACATGCTGCTCCATGGCTGAGGGGCCCGCGCGGTGACGCGGGCCCCTCGGTCGTACGGATGGTGGGGGCAGGCGGCGGACTATTCGCAGTCGGCAAGCCAGGCGTCGAGATCGGTCCTGCGGACGCGGATCTGGCCGTTGGGGAGTTTGAGGAGCTTGGGTGCCTTGCCGCGGGCGCGCAGGCGGTAGAAGGCGGGGCGGCTCATGCCGAGTTCGGTGAGGACTTCGGGGAGTTTGAGCATCTGAGGGCGGGCCACGTTCTGTCTCCTTCGGGAGAGCGATGGGCGCGTGTGTCCTAGGTGTGGATTTCTGCGTCACAGCGTCACGTGCGTCATGCGGGGCGTTGGCCTGCGGGTTTGTGTGACGCAGTGGCTGCCGGGTGCGTCACGGCTGCGTCATGGGGTGCGTCACGGCGTGACGCAGGTGACGCAGGATGACGCAGAGCCCGCGCTCTGCGTCACGCTCCTTTCCGCAGGCCAGGGGCCGTTTTTCGGAGGCCGTGACGCAGGTGACGCAGAGACTCCCTACTTAGGAAAAAGGAGGGGGTGTCTGTAGTGGTGGCGGTGGACGTTCGAGCGTGAGTGAGGGGCCGCTTCGCGGCGCGACTTGGGCGGCGTCCGCCGAACAGCAAGAGGAGCACGTCGCCGCCGTGGCGAGTGGTGCTCCTCTTGCTTGTCCAGCCGCGCGGCGGAGCGCCGGTCAGAACACCGGCGGCTGCTCGCTCGGGGGCGTGGCGGCCGGGCGGGTCATTTCGAGGTAGCGGCCCTCGCGGGTGCGGCCGGAGTCGATGAGGACGCCGCGGGCCGCGAGGGTGGGTTGAAGGCGCTTGAGGCGGTCGGAGAGGACCTTCCCAGTCGTGGGCCACCCTTTGGGCAGGGCGCGTAGTTCGTCGTCGCTGTAGAGGCGGCTGAGGCAGTTCAACCACTCCGTGGACGTCATCTGCTGCGCCGTGCCCGGCTCGATCGTCTCCGCGTGGCGGAGAACGGTCTGCGCGAGCAAGTCGCCCTCGATCACGTCGTCGTTGAGGTCGTCGAGGCTGGCCCGGTAGGCCGCGAGGGCCCCGAAGCCGGTCGCCTTGTCGAGCTGTGCGCACAGGTGGGCGAAGTCCGCCATCCGCAGGTCGGTCGGCGTCTCGGCGTCGGCGGCGCGGACTTTGACCGTGAGGTCGAGGAGGGAGCCGAGCACGACGGGCAGTACTTCCGCGTACTCCGTCCACAGCTCTGCCTCGGTGCGCCGGATGCGGGGCCGTTCCAGGCGCAGCGGCAGGAGCCGCTCGGCGAGGTCGGGGCGGATGACGCCGACGTCGATGCCGGTGAGGAGGAGGGGGCGGCGGTAGCGGGCGCGGAAGACGTCGCCGTCGGTGAACAGGGCGCGTTTGACGTTCTCGGCGCCGGTGACGATGCAGCACATGGCGTCGGAGAGGTCCGGGGTCATGTGGGAGAGGTTGTCGAGGGCGGTGACCCATCCGGCGGCGACGGCGGCGATGAGGTTCTCTTCGTCCTTGGGGGCGCGGCGGAGGTCGCCGGTCATGCCTTCGATGATCCGTACGAGCATCCGGCCGCCGGTCGACTTGCCGGCGCCCTGGGGGCCGGTGAGGAAGGGCGCGGGGACGGGTACGGAGGGTCCGAGGCAGCCGATGAGCCAGGCGATGGCGAGGCACTCGGTCTCTGCGGTGGCGAAGTTGCACAGGCGCAGCAGCGCGTCGATGCCCTTGCCGTTCGTGTCCTTGGCCGGCAGCGGCAGTTCGCCGGTGAGCTGGGTGCGTCGCCAGCAGACTTCGCGGGGGTCGGGGACGCTGATGTCCCATCCGGTGGGGTGGATGCGCACGGACTGGCCGTCTGCGCGTCCGAGGTCGAGCCACGTCGCCCCGTCGTAGCCGGGGGCGACGCGGATGTGGACGGGTTGTACGTCCTCGGTGAGGGCGAGTGCTTCGATCAAGTCGAGTGCCTCCTTGAGGGCGGTGCCGTTGAAGACGCCGCATCCGTCGCGGTACAGGCCGACCATGAGTTCTTGGCGGTGGCTGCCGGTGGTGCCCTGGGAGCGGATGGGGCGGGCGACGGGATGGCCGTTTTTCTGTGCGTAGACGGTGCCGTCTGCGGTGCGGAAGTAGCGGAAGTGCGCGCGGGCGTAGTCGGAGATGACTTCGCGGGCGGGGTTCTTGTCGTCGTCGGCCACGGGTCACAGCCCCAATCGGGTGCGGGCGTTGATCCAGGCGTCGGTGCAGTGCCGCGGGGATTCGCCCATGGTCTGCGCCGCGGCGAACAGACGGGCGATGTGGGCGTGGGTGAGGCAGCCGCACCGGCCGTGGGTGGAGAGCACGGCGAGGAAGGTGCGGTACACGGTCGCGTGGATCGTGGCGCGAGCCTGGGTGATGCGCTGCTCGCCCATGGTGATGCCGCGTTCGAGGTAGGCGGGCGTGCGGTGAGGGCACTGTCCGTTCCTGGCCGGTGCGGGGGCCGCGGCGGTTGCGTAGGGCACTGGCCGGGGCGTGTCGGGCTGCTTGTCGGCCAGGGCGCGGACTGCGTCCGGCAGGGCTGTGACGGTGCCGGTGCCGGTGGTGAGCCAGCGGGTGTAGGACATGGTCGACTTGATGTCGACGCCGGGCCGGGCGGCGTTGAGGGAGCGCATCGTGCCGCGGTAGATCCAGTGCTCCCCGCGCGTCGTCGTCACCCGCCGGGTGGCGGGCAGGGCGCCTGTGGCCCAGTGGATGGCGTCGGCGTTGTCGAGGTCGACCACTGTGAGCCCGGCGCCGCCGGGGTGGTAGGCGATCGCGTGGGCTCGCGCCCACGCCGCGGCCCACGCGCGTGCGGTGAGGGTGTGGGGGTTGGTGGTGGCGGCGGCCCATCCGTGGCAGGGCTGGGGGCAGGTGCAGGGGCCGGGGGTCTTCATGTTCGGCCGGCCGCCGCACGCGTTGCCGCGGCAGGCGTGGCAGTTGGCGAAGGGGACCTTGCCTGCCCGCAGGGGCAGTACGGGGATGCCGCGGGCGGCGAGGTCGAGGGCGGCGGGCAGAAGGCTGGTGGGGTGGTCTCGCCGGGCGGGGCCGGGTCGGGGCATGCTGGGGGTTCTCCTGTTCCTTGGTGGAGCGGGTTGGGCCGGACCGGCCGCGGTTCTTTGGCGAGATCGGGCGGCCGGTCCGGGCGGGGTCAGTACTCGCAGTCGCAGTTCTCGATGAGCTGCTGGCAGTCGAGGCAGCGGGGGCAGTCGCAGCCGCATGCGTGGTCGTCGTGTTCCTCGCCGACGCCGTAGCACAGGCAGCCGGACTCCCCGCAGGGCTCGGGCGCGTGGTCCTCGCGGTGGTCGGCCTGGTACTGCTGTTCGCGCCAGCGCTGGTACTGCTGGCGGACGTAGCCGCGTACGTCGCCGGGGGTGGGTGCCTGGTCGAGTTCGATCAGGGCGAATGCGGCGGTCATGGCCGCGTCTGTGGCGGTGCCACTGGGCAGGTCCGGTTCCTCGGTCAGGGCGATGCGGTCGAAGACGGCGGCCTTGCGGAGGTAGAGCTCCCGGTCCGTCTCGTCGTAGGCGATGACGTGCCGTGCCGTGCGGGCGATCCAGCCGATTTCGGTGAGGATGCTGGGGGCCTTGTCGTAGGCGTCTTCCGGAGTGGGCCACGGCGATGTGGGCGCGACCGGTGCGGCGGTGGCGTACAGGCGTACGCGCTTGCCGTCGCGGGCGGGGTAGGTGCGAGTGCCGGTGAGGGTGAAGGCGTCGGACAGGGCGGTGAGCGCCTGCTCGGTGTGGTCGGTGTCGCAGATGATCCGGATCTCGAACATGGTCTGCTTCCTGTTCGGAGGGCTACTGCTGGTTGGTGGTCTTGGCCCATACGCCGCGGGTGGTGGTGTGGACGTTGCGCTGGTCTTGGTAGACGGGGCCCTGGTAGTGCTGGTGGATGTCGGGGGCGGGGCGGGCGCGCCGGGCGAGGCGTGCGAGGGCGAGCACGAGCGCGGCCGGGGCGCCGAAGACGACCGCGCAGACCGCGGGGTTGGCGAACTGGGACACGTACATGACCACGGCCGCCGTACCGCCGACCATGGTGGTGGTGGCGCCGCCGGTGAGCATGAGCATGCTGGCGTCGGTGGCGCCCTGGCTCATGGGCGCCCGTCCCGGCTGGGCGACGGGGGCCGTGTCGCCGTAGGCGGGCACGGGCGTTTCGTCGCGGTAGCCGGTGGGCGGTGCGGGCGCGGGCTGGTAGGCGTCGTAGAGGAGGCGCCTGGCCTCGCGTTCGGCTTCCTGCTCGGTCATGGGGCGGGGGTTGGGGTTCACGGGGTTCCTCACATGCTGTGGATGGCCTGGACGACGGCTGTGGCGAGTTGATTGATGGGTGCGGCTGCGCCGGTGGAGGCGAGGAAGAACCCGAACATGACCGCGGCGAACGCGGCTCCCCAGCCGAGGGTCTTGGAGCGCAGGAGGAAGAACAGGACCAGGCCGAACAGGGCAACGAGTGAGACGGAGATGACCACGGCGGTGGTCTCCCTTCCGAAGTCGGGGCGCGCGGGCGGATGGTGGGGGGCGGGGTCAGCGGGTGCCGTCGCGGTGGATGGCGGCCCACTGGTTGTAGAGGTGGCGGCCGATGCGTATGCGGCGGCCGGTGGCCTTGCAGTGGCGGCAGTCCTTGCCGCGCTTGAGGCGCCCGCGCCGGTCTTCCTTGATGCGGTGGCCCATGCCGCGGCAGCGGCGGCAGGGCCCGAACGGCGAGGCCGCACACAGCCCGCCGTAACACACGGTGATGACGGTCAGGCAGGCGATAGCAAGGAGAGGGAGGGTCATCAGGGGCCTTCCTGGGCAGTTCCGGGGGTTTGCGCAGGTGGGCCGCTATCCGCTAGCGGCCTGATCAAGGGGGGTTTGGGGCGCTAGCGGGGCCGCTAACGTTAGCGGGTGGTGCCGCTAGCGTTAGCGGCCCCGAGCACTCAGCCCGCGTCCCGCTTTCCGTCACGCTCCGCAATCGCGGTGGTGATGTGGGAGCGGTCGATGCCGCGCTGGTTGACGACCTTGCCGTCCACGCGCCGGCCGACCTGGAGGGTGGAGATGCCGTGCGGCTTGAGGGCCGCGGCCAGGGCCTTGGCATCCCATCCCGCATACACGTCCGCCCGCAGGTCTGCGAGGCGGGTGACGACGGTCTCGGACCACACCTTCGGCTCGCTCGCGGGGATGACGGCGAGGATGTCGGCGAGCAGGTCGTAGCCGGGCCCGGTCGCTGCCTCGAACTCCTCGCCCAGCGCATGCCCCGACAGCGTCCCGGCCGCCTCGCGGGCGGTGCGGGCGCGCAGGGCGATGGCTTCGGCGGCGGGGGCGTCGACGTAGGTGGAGGCGACGATGCGGGCGTCGGCGCCCTCGCCCACGAAGTAGTGGATGCCCTTGTCCTTCCAGGAGAACATGGTCGCCCGCACGCCCCGCTTGTAGCTGCTGGTGCCCAGGACCATGTCGTTTTCCAGCTGGCCCATGACCTTGAGGCAGAAGCGGGCGGACGCGTTGGCGCTGATGCCGGTGGGCAGGGCCTTGGCGTCGGGGCGCTGGGTGGCCAGCAGGAGGACGATGCCGGTAGCGGGGCCGCGCTTGACGAGGTCGGTGCAGATCTCCTCGAACTCGGCCCCGTGCTCGGGGTGTTCGAACCACACCTGGCACTCATCCACCCCCACCACGATGGGCTGGAGCCCGAGGGACTTGTTGTCGGCGAGGGTGGAGGTGACCTTCGATTCGGGGCACAGGTCGCGCGGCAGGCTGCGGATCACCTTCGCGCGGCGCCGCAGCTCTGCGCGCAGTTCCCGCAGGTCGGCGAGGGCGTATTCGATGTCCTCGTCGTCGTCGCCCGCGCGGTGGCGGTGGGAGACGGCGTTGCCGACCGGGTCGAGGTCGCCGGTGCCCTTGAGGTCGTAGGTGTGCAGTTCGGCCCGCGGGTCGAGGGCGGCGATGAGCAGCAAAAGGCGCAGGAGGAAGGTCTTGCCCATGCGGGGGATCGCGCCGATGACGGCGGCGATGTACATGAGGGTGACCTCCACCCACCGGCCGCGCTGGTCGGTGCCGAAGGCGACGGGCTTGAACAGGTCGACCGTTCCGGCCCTGAGCAGCGGCCAGGCGGGCTTCTTGGCGGTGGACATGTCCTGGTCGCCGACCCACATGACCAGGCGTCCGGTGTGCTCTTCGGGCACGGCTTCGGGCCACACACACCCGAGGGGGCGGCGCAGGCCGGAGGCGAGCTTGTCGCGCCGCTCGATGACGTCGGTGACGGTCACGCCGTAGGGGAGGTCGCCCTCCGCGCGCCAGCCGGGCCCGTCGCGGGTGATGGGAGCGGTGAAGGCGAACCCGTCCCGCCCCTTGCCCTGCGCCTGGTTGATCGCGGGGATACCGAGCGCACCCAGCGCGCGCAGCACGATGTCGGAGGTCAGCTTGGGGGCCTTGGCCACCTCCACCGCCCGCGAGACGACGGGGGCGTCGGCGCGGGTGCCGGCCGATCCGAGGAGCAGCACGACCGCGAGCGCGGACAGCGCCTCCAGCCACCCCGGCGCCATCACGTACACCGCGAGGGCGGCCCCGAGGCCGACGATGGTGGCGACGGCGGTGACCAGGGCGCGCAGGCGCACCCGGCGGTCGCGCTGGCGCGAGAGGGAGAGGTACTCGCCCGCGTCTTCGCGCCGCACGGCGGCGAGGCGGACGGCTTCGCCTTCGCGGTCGGCGGCCCACCGCAGCGTGCCGCCGACGAACTTCGCGGCGCCGCGGGGGGCTTGCAGGGCGAGGCGTCCGGCGTAGTAGGGGGTGCGCACGCTGTGGTAGGCGGCGACGTGGCCGTAGTGCCCGGCTGCCCAGCGGGCGGCGGTGGCGAACTCGGTGGCCGAGTGGACCCATGCCGGCCACACCGCCCGCCGCTTCGCACCCTTGACCCGGGTCAGGTAGTCGGGCCCCGCCATCGCCGGGCCGTCGACCATCCGGCGTGCGGTCGGGTCGCCCGACCCGGTGCCCGACGTGTCGGGCGACTTGGGGGCGGTGCCGTCCGCCGACTCCGGCGCCGACCGGTCGGCCGACTCGTGCGCGGGTGCGTCGGCCGACTCCGCGCGGGCGGAACGCGCCTTGTCGAGGTCGACCACCTCACCGCCCGAGTCGGCCCCCGCGTCGGGCGCGGGGGCGGCCGCCGGGGACGGGCCGTAGTCGGCTGTCAGGTCCGCCTCAAGGCGGCGGAACATCTCGTTCTCTTCCTCGTGGTTCACTGCTGGGGTTCCTTCCTGAGCAGGGGAGGACAAGCGGGTCCGGCCGCACGCTGTGAGAGGTGGGGCGGCCGGGTCCGCCGGTTACACGCTGGTGGGGAACTCGTAGACCGTGACCAGTTCGTGGCCGGGCAGGTCGTCGTCGTGGGCGACGCGGGAGTAGACGACCGTGAACGTGCTGCCGTCGCGGCCGGTGGTCGGGTAGGTGTGCACGTGGTGTCCCCATGCCTCGCGTCGGTAGATGGTGAAGCGGGCCTGCGAGACCGGGATCACCCCACGCACGCCGAAGTTCCAGGGCGAGAGCGACACGACCCGTATCGAGTCGGCGGGAACCGGCAGGCGCGACCACTGCGGCCCACGGAACCGGCCGGTGATCTTGTTGAGCAGACCCATGACAGGTCGTCCTTTCACTGGATGAGGTGTGCTGGTCAGGTGGGGTAGGCACAGGGCACGCAGGCGCCGAGGGTGGGCGGGATGCAGTACCCGGCGTCGGCAGGCCAGGCGAGGACGAAGAGTCGGTTGCGTTGGTGGGGGCGCCGATGTCGCTCGCGCGTAGAGAGCACCAGTCCGCATCGAACCCGAGGCGGGCAAGGTCGGCGAGGACGGTGTCGAAGCCGAGGGAAAGGTGCCCTGCGACGTTCTCAAAGACTGCGTATCGGGGTCGTAGAACCCCAAGGGCGCGGGCGATGTGCGGCCACAGGTGCCGGTCATCCTGGGTTCCCTTTCGTCTGCCGGCGGTGCTGAAGGGCTGGCAGGGGTAGCCACCGATGCAGAGGTCGACCGGTTCGACGTCGTGCCAGTCGACGGCGGTGATGTCCCCGAGGTTGGGCACCTGGGGGTGGTGGTGGGCAAGGATGCGCGCGGCGCCGGGGTCGTTGTCGGCCACCCATGCAAGCGAGCCCCCGAACACGGCCTGGACGGCGATGTCCAACCCGCCGTAGCCGGTGCAGACCGACCCGATGCGCAGGCCGGTCATGCCACCACCCCCGGCGTGCCTTTCGTGCGGGCGCCGCGGCGTCCGGCCCGTCGTCCGGCGAGGGTCGCGAACAGCCGCCCCACACCCGCGCCTGCGCGGCGGGGGCCGGTGCGCTGCTGTTTGGCGGCGTACATGGATTCGTCCGCGCGTCGCAGCAGGGCGGGCAGGTCCTCGCCGGGGAAGTCCCCGGCCCGTACCCACCCGAGGGAGACCGTGGTGCGCACGGCCGCGTCGAGGTGATTGACCGGCCGGGCCAGCATGCTGTGCAGGACGGCGAGGAGGTCGGCCGCGGTGCCGTCGCGATCGCGCAGGACCGCGGCGAACTCGTCACCCCCCAACCTGCCCGCGACGCCGTCGCGGCCGACGTAGTGGGCGAGCCGGTCCGCGACCGCCTTGAGCAGGGCATCCCCGGCGGCGTGGCCGTGGCGGTCGTTGATCTGCTTGAAGTGGTCGACATCGGCGAGGACGACGATGGCGGCCGGGTCTTTGAGGAGTTTGCGGGCGCGGTGGGTGAAGCCGTCGCGGGTGACCAGCCCGGTGAGCGGGTCACGCCGCGCCCGGTGCAGCCGCCCGCGCAGCCACCATCCGTGAACGGACCATCCGGCCGCGAGCGGTAACACGGCCGCACTCGTGCTGGCCAGCGTGCTCACGTCCGCACCCCCGTCCGCGCCCGTCCGGAGTGGAGGCGGGAGTGTGCGACGGCGGCGCCGATGACGACGCCGACCAGCAGGGGCTGCGCCGCGACCCACACCAGCAGCGCCGCCGCGGGCACGGTCACCAGGGAGACGAGTTGGGGGAAGACCAGCAGAACGAGCAGGACGACGGCCAAGACGGCCCATGTGCGCATGGTCTTCATGCCGCCACCTCCTCAGCCTGCCGGGCGTCCTCGTCACGCGCGTCGGCGTCCGCGGGGGTGTCCTCGGTGTCCTCGGTGGCCTGGGGGGCGGGGGTGGTGCGTTCGGCGCGCAGGCTCTCGCGCAGGGCGCGGGCGTTGGCCTGCGAGGTGTGGAGCGTGGTGCGGATGCGCTCCGCGGTCAGCTCCCCGTCCGTCCAACCGGCCGTGACCTCGCGGGCCTCGGCCAGCAGCTCCTCGGCTGTACGGGCCGCCTTGCCCTTGCGTGCCTTGGGCCGCGGCTTGCGTGCCGGTCGGGGCGACGAAGACCGTGCCGCGTTGCCCTCCGGTGTGGCGGGTGGGAGCTCCGGGGCGGCGGCCGGGGCCGCGGGTTCGGGGAGGGCAGGCTGCTCGGGTGTGGGATCCGGCGTGGTGGCGGGGGTGTGGTCTCCGAGCTTGAGCAGGACGCGCTGGCGGCGTGGGGTGCGCTTGCGCCAGCCGCGCCCGTAGGTCTCGCGCAGGTCGGCGCGGGCCAGCTGGCGTTCGCGTTCCAGGGCGAGGGCGTGGGTGTAGGAGGTGACCTCCCACAGGGTCATGCGCCGCCACAGCACGAACGTGGACAGCGGGGCGAGGAGCCAGCGGGAGCGGCGGATCTTCTCCATGCGGCGGCCGGTGGCGGCGCCGATACGGACGGCGTAGATGTGGGCGACGATCTCGGAGAAGACCACCCACAGCAGCGGCATCGTGCCGTGCGCCACCCGCGCGGGGGTGGAGGTGCCTGCGGCGATGTTCAGTCCGCAGGTGACCAGGGTGAGGGCCCAGGGCACGAAGCGGACCCACGCCAGGCGCATGTCCATGCGGATGAGCAGGAGGTTGGCGACGGTGAAGACGGGGATGGCGATGTCGATACCGATGGGCAGCATCCACGGCGCCGCGAACTCCCACCGCGCCGCCGCGGCCGAAACCGCAGTGAACGAGGAGGCGAGCCCGAGCGCGCCGACGCCCGCCGCGGCGAGCGCCGCCATGCCGGTCAGCCCGATCTCGGGGCGCGTCAGCGGCGGAACATCCGAACGGGGGGCGGTGGTGGTGTTCATGCGGCGGCCCTCCGTCCCATACGGGCCCGGCGGGCCGCGAGGCGGGGCCGGTGCAGAGGCGTGAGCGCGAACAGCTCGGGGGCGAACGCCTCGATGGCTTCCACCGCGGCGCGGCTGACGCGGTCGAGCAAGTCCGGCTCCTCGGTGAGGATGTCGCGGGCCGCGTCGCGGCGGGCCGCGGCTTCCTCGGGGCTCTCCCCGTCCTCCGGACCGAGCCACAGGTCGAGGGGGGTGCCGAGCGCGAGTTCGATGAACTCACTCGTGCAGACAGGGACGTGACCGGCGACGATACTTCTCATGGGTCGTGCACTCTCCTCAGAAGGTTGGGAACGGCCCGACAGCGGTCCCGGTGCTGCAACACCGGGGCCGCGCCGTTCGCGGGGTGGGTGGTGGGTTAGTGGGTGCGGGTGCGGCCGGAGACGGTGCGGGCGTGGACGGTGAGGTGGCCGGCGCCGGGCAGGTGTACGTCGCCGGAGACGCTGCGGGCGCGGATGCTGCCCGAAGCGGTGGGGGTGACCTGCATGTCCACGTCGCCCGACGTGGTCTCCACGACCGCGGACCGGCCCTGGTAGAGGTTGATGTTGATGTCGCCGGAGACCGTACGGGCGGTGATCTGGCCGGTGATGTTGCCGACGTGGATGTCGCCGGAGGTGCTGTCCGCGTCCAGGTCGCGGATGCCGTCCGCGTACAGGTCGCCGGACTGGGAGCGGAACTCGACGCGGTCGAGGTAGCCGTACGTCGTCACGAGCGCCGAGGTGGACACGACTGCCAGCGACGACCCTGCGGGGAGGGTGACGTGGGCGGTGATCTCGCCGACCGTGCGCCCGCGCTGCGGACCGCCGGAGACGACGCGGCCGTTGACGATGGTCATGTTGGTCACCACCCCGTACACGCCCCCCGACCGGAACTCCTGCCCGCTGCCCTGCATGGTGACGTTGGCGGGGAGGGCGGGGACTTCGATCCCGAACGCCTGCCCGTCCTGCATGTGGCGGGCCGCGTGTATCGCGTCGGCGGCCGGGCCGCTGGTGTCGTCGGTGTGCAGGGTGACCTGGGCGGCGGTCAGGCTCTCGATGACCTGCACGTGGATACGGCCCATCGGCAGCGACAGCCCGAGCACGACCGGACCGGTGGAGGAGGAGACGAACAAACGCTCCGTCATGCGGAACTCCCGAAAATGGTGTCGAGGACAAGGCCCCCGGGGCCAGACGGCGCCGGGGGCGAGGGAAGGCGGGGAGGGGTGCCCCGGCCGGGAGTCGAACCCGGCCTTCGACCATCGGGGCGGTGTCCTGCAGGGGGGTGAGGGTTACTTGTAGAAGGTGCGGGTGCTGCCGGTGCCGCCGGTCTGGTTGCCCGCGACGTAGGTGGAGCCCGGGCCCATCTGCGGCGCGTGCACCTGCGCGTTGGTGTTGACCTGGTCACCGGAACCGGTGTTGTGCGCCCCGGTAACCTCCCCGATCACGGTCGTGCTGGTCGTGGTGGAGGTGTTGATGCCGGCGACGTTCCCGGCCTGGATGACCGTGCCGGAGGTGGAGCTGACGTGGTTGTGGACGCTGCCCATCACAAAGTGCCTTTCTCGGTGCGCCGGGCCTGGTACCCGGCGTCGTGCCCCGGGCCGGAGTCGAACCGGCCCTACGACCATCGGGGCGGTAGGGGATGTCAGCCGTGCAGCGCGGCCGGTCAGCCGCGGTAGTTCGGGTACGTGTGGCCCTGCGGCGGGTAGTCGGGGTTCGAGGCGGCGTTGCTGGACATCAGCGAGCCGATCATCAGCCGGTCGAACCCGTCCGGCCGGTCGCCGTACTGCTCCCCGAGCCGCTCGATCAGGCCCTGCGTCAGGTCCCGGTCCTCGCTCTGGTTCGCGTTCATCGCCATACCTGTGCTCCGTAGAACTGCGCCGGACCTGGTGTCCGGCGTCGTGCCCCGGCCGGGAGTCGAACCCGGCCTTCGACCATCGGGGCGGTAGGGGATGTCAGCCGTGCAGCGCGTAGCGCAGCGCGGCGAGGGTGTCGGGAAGCGAGGTGTGCACCCGCATCCCCGGCCGCGCCAGACGCGCCTGCCACTGCACGTCCGCGACGCGCGGGAAGCCAGGGTCGGCGCCGACGACGATGCGGCGGGCCGGGTTGTCGAGCGCGGCACCGAGTTCGAGCATCGCGATGGGCTGCGTCGTCACTGACGCGTCCGAGCGCGGGAACCAGAACAAGCTCACGCTCGCGAGGTGCAGGGCCCGGTGCTCCCATCGGATCTGTACCGGGGTCTGCGTCGGGTCGTCGATGGGGAAGTGCCGGCGCCGCGGGTTCAGGACCACGACCTCCAGCCCGGCGAGGCCGCGTACGGCCTCGGCCTGCCAGTCCTCCACCCCCGTGATCCCGCCCGCCAGGAAAACCGAGGGCGGGTCACCCGGGGCGGGCTCGTAGACGTCCGGGCACTCGATGTAGGTGACCATCAGCGCCTCTTCCGAGCGTCGCGCTTCTCGGACGCCGCACGCACGGCGGCGCCCTTGCGGTAGTCGTCCTTGCAGTCCTGCACGGTCGCGGGCTTGCCCACGATCGAGGACGGACGCGGCTTGCTGTCTGCCATGCGGCTCACCTGCCGTTCGGCTGGTCGGTAAGCGCAGCGGCGTCCTGGTAGGCGCCCTGGATCAGGTCCTGCTGCCAGGCCAGGTCACCCCCGGCCGCCGCCGGGTCCTGCCCGGCGAGGTCCGCAGCCCAGGCATCCGCCTGCACCTGCAACTGCCACGCCACGGGATCGGGGCTGCTCACCGCGAACCACCCCGCGCCTGCGCATCCCGCTCACTGCGCGCGTTCTGCTCAGCGTTCTTCCGGCTGAGCGCATCGCGCTCAGCCTCTGTCAAACTGGTGATCACAGGTCCTCCCAATCAGGTCCTGTACTGCGGGCCCCGGGGTTGCACCCCCGGGGCCCGTGCTGGTTTCGACCACTCGTACGAGCAGCCACAGCCGCCGACGCACACCGCGAGGCGGGCGCCGACGACTGCGATCACTGGTACACGGGCTGCACCGGCCGGCCGTTTGCGGCGGCGGACCGGTCCCGAGCCCGGAAGCGGGGCGCGCCATCTCTCTGCCTGGCGCGCACAGCAGGACAGCTCACCGCGGGTGGCGCCCCGAGACGAGGCGTTCTCCAGAGCCGCGGTGCGGTACGTGCCACGCCGACGCGTGACACCGCTGCCGACGACCGTCACCCGGGCCGCCACGGGGACGCGGACTCTCACCGCGTCTCAGTTCACTGTTCAGTTCTCAACCAACGACCAGCTCAGGGCCCGATGGCGAACGACCGGAGTCGCCTTCCAGAGCGAGCAATCCCGAACCGGGGTCGCGTAGAGAGCAGCCCAAAGAAGGCCCCTCCCAGGTGCTGGTTCCTCTGGTTCATCTGGTACCAACCACCTGGGGAAGACTCTGCACCCACGCGCTCGACGTGTCAAGCGATTGGTCCCCCTGGTTCCAACCAGTTCGCTGGGTGGTGCAAGATGGGGGCATGACGACGCGATCGGAACCCATGTATGAGCGGCTCGCCGATGCCCTGCGCGAGCAGATCAACGCCGGGACGTTCCCCCCGGGCAGCAAGCTCCCGAGCGAGCGCAAGCTCATGGATGATCACGGCGCGTCGCGCAACACGGTCCGTCTGGGGCTCCGGCGGCTGGTGAGCGAAGGGCTCATTTTCCCGAGCCACGGACAGGGGTACCTGGTCCACCGGCAAGACGTGTTGGTCTACAACGCGTCGCGCTCGGAGGATCAGGACAGGCGACTCGCGGCGGGTGTTGACGCCTGGGTGCAAGACATTCAGGAACAGGGCCGCACGCCGAACCAATCGATTTCGGTGAGTATCGAAAAAGCCTCTCCTGTTGTGGCGGACAAGCTGAATTTGAGCCCCGGGGAGTTGGTGCTTGTCCGCCGCCGACTCCGCACGGTCGATGGGCAGCCGTGGTCAACCGAGGACTCGTACTATCCGCACGCCCTGGTGAGCAATACGCCGATTGCCGAACCGGCCGACATTCCGGAAGGCGTGATCGCCTACATGGCATCCATGGGGCACGTACAGGTTCGCTACGTGGATGACGTGACGGCGGCCATGCCGACCCCTAAGCAGGCTGACGAACTGGCGGTAGAGCCGGGAGTGCCCGTCCTCGTCAGGACGCGGACGGGGTACACGGCGACAGAAGCCGTGCGCGTAACCGTCACGACCATGCCGACTGACCGCAACGTCCTGCGCTACGAACTTGGAACGAGTGAGGCCAAATGAACAGCCGAGTCACGATCTACCCGGCAGGATCGTCGGACGCGCAGACGATCGCGAGCATGTGGGGCGAGACCTCCGAATGGCTGGCCGCTCGTGGAATCGACCAATGGCAGTACCCCGCAAGCATGGAGAAAATCGCTCGGGACATTGACCGGGGTACGGCATACCTCGTGCGAGAGCAAGACGCCTTGATCGGCACCATCACGGTTGACGAATCGGCTGACGCGGAATTCTGGCGCCCGGATGACCTTCCGGAAGACGCCCTGTACGGGCACCGAATCATCGTGCTGCCTTCCGCGCAGGGGAACGCAGTCGGCACGGCCCTGCTCGATTGGGCGTCGCGAAAGGCGGAACGGCTCGGGAAGTCGTGGCTGCGGGTCGACGCCTGGAAGACGAACGCCGCGCTCGGCAGCTACTACGAGCGGCAGGGGTTCGAGCATGTTCGGACGGTCGATCTGCCGCATCGCCGCTCCGGAGCTCTGTATCAGCGCCGCGCCGGCGTGGTCATGGGCTCCGGACCCGAGTACCTCGGGCTGGAAGAGCTGGTGCCGGAGGATCGTGGCTTCTGACGGACCGCCGCGCGCAGAGGCGCCCATTTCCTTGATCGTCCCCCGGGTGTTCCCCGGATTGGGCATGTTCGGGGAAAAGCCCAGTTCACGCGGGGTGTAACCGGCTCTCTGTAAATCCGTCGGCTTAGCCTACCCAGGTTCGAATCCTGGCGCCGCCACGCGCGAATGACGGCCCCCGAACTGCATCACGCAGCTCGGGGGCCGTTTCGTCGATCGCAGGCGCCGAGGGGGAACGGCCGTGGACGTGGTGTCGTGGGTGTCCGCCGGGGGCGCGCTCGCGGGCGCCGCCGTCACCGCGGTGCTCGGATACCGGCAGGAGCAGCGGCTGCGCACCATGGGGCAGCGCAGCCTCATGGACGCGTACGGGGCGTCGCTCGCGTGGGCCGCGTACGACCTCCGGACGCGGGTCTTCAACATCCTGCGCGGGTACGCGGTCGACCGCGCGCCGGGCGGGCACGCCGGCCATCTCGCGGCGTTCCTCCTCGGGGGCACCCCGCAGGAGGCCGAGTACGCGCGCCGCAGCACGCTCTTCGTGCTCGCCGAGTACCTGGGCTGGGTCGAGATACTCCGGCGTGACGTGCAGTTCCTCGACCTCGGCAGCTCGGCGGTCCACCGCAGCGTCATGGCGCAGATCTCCACGGTCGGCCACGCCCTCAGCCGCATCGGCCCGCACGGCAACGAGCTGCGCCTCTTCCGTGCGGAACAGCGGGCGGTGGGGGAGCTGATGGTCCACCCCGACGGGGAGCCGCCGCGGCGCAGGTGCCTGGGGTTCGCCGAGTTCTGCGGCCGGCTCGACCGGGACGAGGAGTTCCGCGGCTGGTTCGGGCGGCTGCTCGACGACGTCGACGCGCTGGCCGCCGACACCGGGCCCGCGGTCGCGCGCCTCACGGAGGTCCAGCACCAACGGGTGGCCCCGCTGGACCTGTTGGACCCGAGGGCGGAGCGGTTCCCGCGCTTCCGCGAGGTCTTCGACCGGTGCCGCGCGCCGGGGCCCTCGGCCTGACTGGCGCGCGGGCCCGGGCGTCAACCCGCGGGTCCCGGGCGTGGGCGCCGCAGCACCCCTGGGCGCGGGAACCGCAGGGGCGCGCCCCCGGCCTGCGCCCGCGCGCACTCTCCCAACTCCGTTCTCTTGACAAGGACATGTGATAGGGAAAGGCTCTCTGAGAGCGCTCTCTCAGCTTGCCGCCGCCCCATCCGGCGGCCCGCCGCGTACCGCTCGTGCTCGTGCCGGGTCGGACGAGGCCGTCATCTGGCTGGACGGCCGCCGTGTCCGCTTCGTACCTCCGCAGCCAGGGAGGAATGCATGCCCCCCACGTCCCCCTCCGTCCCCTCCGCGCGCAGGCCGCGCCGCACCGCCGCGCGGCTGACCGCCGCCCTCGGCATGGCCCTCGCCCTCTTCGGCGCCGCCGCCACCGCGTCGCCGTCCGGGGCGCTCGCCGCCGACGCGCCGCTCGGCCAGGCCGTGGCCGCCGCGCCCGCGGGCGAGACCCCGCCCGACTCCTTCTGGGGCGACACCAGCTCCATCCCGCCCGCGCAGAACGTGCTCACGGTCAAGATCCTCAACCGTACGAACGGCGCCTACCCCGACGACCAGGTCTACTGGAAGTTCGGCGACGAGGAGCACTCCATCGCGGAGCAGCCGTACATCGACATGCCGGCCAACTCGGCCGGGCGGATGTACTTCTACCTCGGCTCGCCCGACAGCCAGTACCAGGACTTCATCGAATTCACCGTCGGCGACGGCGCGTTCAACGGCAACACCACCCGCGTCGACGCGTGGGCCCTGCCGCTCGCCATGCGCCTGCACGCGAGCGACGGCTACGACGTCCAGGTCGGCGACAGCTACGACGTCTTCCAGCAGAGCAGGGACGCCCTGTTCCAGCAGTTCAAGAGCGAGGTGCCGACCGAGTTCCAGGGCCTCGCCGACGTCCAGGCGCCGTACCGCATCCCGGCGCCCGGCAGCTCGCCCGACTTCCAGGCGGGCGGCAAGTACGCGGACTACTTCACCAGTTACGCCCAGTCCGTCGGCGTGAACGAGTCCACGTCCAACATCACCGGCTGCGCCGGGTCGCTGGGCGGCGACCCGGACATGTGCGCCGCGCTCAACCGGCACGTGGCCGAACTTCCCGCGGACCAGCAGTCCGACCCGAGCCAGTACTACAAGTCGGGTCCCGCGAACTACTACGCGAAGTTCTGGCACGACCACGCCATCGACGGCCTGGCCTACGGCTTCCCGTACGACGACGTGGCGGGCCAGTCCTCGTTCGTCTCGCACGCGGACCCGCAGTGGCTGGAGGTCGCGGTCGGCTTCTGAGCCTCCGCTTCCCCCGCGCTGCGCCTGCGTCCGCCTGTCCGTTCGGCTCTCCGCGGCCGACCGTACGCACGGCACCGCCCCCGGCCCCCCCCACACGGGAGGGCCGGGGGCGGTGCCGCTGCCGTATGCCCGGGGGCGGGGTCCCTGGGGGTGCCGCGGCCTCGCCTTCGTCGACGGGGAGTGGGCGGTGACCGTGACCGCCGTGCGGGGGCCGCGGGACGTGTGCGTGTCCGCCGACCGGCTCGCAGGACCGGCCGGTGCCGCGCCGCGGCCGGTACCGCGCCGCACCAGCGCGCCGTCGGCGACGGGCTCGTCACCCTCCCGCCGACCGGGGGCAACCGACCGGGGGCAACCGACCGGGCCCCGGTGCCGTAGCCCCCGTGACACGTCCCCGGGGCCCACCGTCCGTACGGATCAGTTCAGATCGGAACCGTCCGAGGGAAGGTCACACCCCATGCGCAAGGCTCTGGGCAGGCTGCTGCCCCGCTGCTCCTCCCGTTGGGGCTGGCCGCACCGCTGACGGCCGCCGTCCCCGCGGCGGCCTCCGTCGCCGCAGCGCCCGCCGCCGCGCCGCACGCGGTGCCCGCCGCGGCCAAGGCCCCGGCCGGCACCGCCTTCACGGCCTCCCGGGGCACGGCGATGCAGTCCCCGGGACCCACGTTCGCCCAGCAGACGCTCCGCCAGATCGTGCACACCACGATCGGCGGCGCCAGCGCCCGCATCCACCTGTCGAACGCCTTCGGCACGGCACCGGTGACGATCTCCGACGTCCACTTCGCCCAGCCGGGCGCGGTGGTCGCCCTCGGCGCCTCCACCGACCACATCCTCGCCTTCGGCGGGTCCGGCTCGGTGACGATCCCCGCAGGGGGGCAGCGCCGTCAGCGACGCGGCCGCCCTCGCCGTACCGTCCGACGCCGACCTCGCCGTCAGCTTCTACGTCCCGCAGAGCGCGACGTCCACCTGGCACCAGACCGCGAACGTCACCAACTTCACGGCGCCGGGCGACCAGAGCGGCGCGGCCGTGCTCAGCGGCGCGCAGACGAACACCGACACCAGCTTCCTGGCCGGGCTCGGCGTGCGGAACGCGGACTCGCCGGGCGCGGTGGTCGCCCTCGGCGCCTCCATCACCGACGCCATCTCCTCCACCTTCGGCGTCTACCACCGCTGGCCCGACCTCTACTCCGACCGCCTGCTCGACAGCGGGCGCGCGGTCGGCGTGGTCAACGAGGGCATCCCGGGCAACGGCCTGATCTTCGACGGCGGCGGCCGGAAGACCACCACCCGCTTCCAGCGCGACGTGCTCGGCCAGGCGGACGTCACGTGGGTGATCCTCGGCGACGACCCGGTCGACGGCCTGCTCGACTCCGACCCGCCGACGCTCGCGCAGTTCCAGTCCGCGCCCGGCCGCCCGGCCACCGCGTCGAGCATCGAGTACGGCAGGGGCGACGCCGCCGACGACGCCGTGGACGGCGACCTCTCCACCCGGTGGGCGGGCGGCGCGGCGACCCGCGGCCCCCTCACCGTGGGCCTCGGCGCCCGCCGCGCCCTGAGCCAGGCGGAGCCCGACTGGGAGAGGCCCTGCGCCAGCGCCCGGCAGGCGCAGTCTCCCCTGACGGCACGTCGGGCCGGCGGACGACCGCGTCCTCCTCCGCGGGCCGCGTGGCGACACGGCGTACCCCGCCGCCGCGGCCACCCGCCGGATCCGGCTGCTCGGCCCCGCCCGCGGCACCCGGTTCCGCCACCCCTCCGGGAGTCCGGCGTCTGCGACCAGGCGCCGCACGCCCAATCCCCCTGCCGCACGCCCGCGCCGCGGTCGGTCAGGCGCCCGCCGGCGGGCCCGCGGCCCCGGCCGGCGGGCCAAGTCGGAGGCCAA
>NZ_BAABEP010000062.1:0-34330 GCF_039540215.1 Streptomyces tremellae | reverse complement strand
GGCGCCGGGCAGCCGCTCCGCGCGGCGTGAGCCGCGTCCCGCGCACCGCACCGCCCCGTACGTCCCCCGCCTCATCACCAGGAGTGACCGTGGGCCATCTGCACAAGTCCTTCGACCGCAGGGCGTTCCTGCGGGCCACCGCGGGTACCACCGTGGCCGTCGCCGCCGCGTCCTTCGCCGGGACGCGGTCCGCGGCGGCGGCCGAACCCGCCGCGCCGTCCCGGCTCAGCATCCCGAAGAACCGCATCTCCATCCAGCTCTACAGCGTCCGCGACAAGGTCACCTCGCTCGGCTTCGGCGTCGTGCTGCCCGAGCTCGCCAGAATGGGCTACAACGAGGTCGAGTTCGCCGGATACACCCAGGACACCTCCATCCTCGGCAGACAGATCACCCCCCAGGAGATCCGCCGCATCCTCGACGACAACGGACTGCGCGCCACCGGCAGCCACGTCGGCATCGGCAACCTCGCCTCCGGCCTCCAGCGCGAGCTGGACACCGCGGAGATCCTCGGCCTGCCCCACCTCGGCACCGCCAACGCGCCGTCAGGCACCACCACCGTCGCCGCCTACCGGGCCGCGGCCGACGACTTCAACGCGTGGGGCCGCGCCGCGGCCGCCCGCGGCATCAAGCTCTACCAGCACAACCACGCGGGCGAGTTCGGCTTCGCCACCGACCGGCCCGCGGTGCGCCTGTACGACGTGTTCCTGCGCAACACCGACCCCCGGTACGTGTACCTGGAGATGGACGTCTACTGGGCGTTCGTCGGCCAGTACCGCTTCCCCGGCTTCGAGCCCGCCGCGTACGTGCGCGACCAGCCCTACCGCTACCCGCTGTTCCACCTGAAGGACGGTGTGCCCAGCCCCGGGAGCGGCGACGGCTACTCCATGGTCGAGTTCGGCGCGGGCACCCTGCCGTACGAGCGCTTCGTGCGCGACATCGGCGCCCGCGACAGCCACATCGGCATCTACGAGCAGGACAACGCGGTCAACACCCAGCCAAATCCGCCCGGTTCGCTCGGCGCGGCGGAACGCAGCCTGGGCGGCATCAGGCACCTGCTCGGAGCCTGAACCGCCGCACAGGCAGACCGGACCCGGCACGCGACGAAGGAGACGCACCACCGTGCACCGAACCCTCGGACGCCTCATCAGCGGGGTCGTGCTGGCGGCGCTGCCCGCGCTGGGCGGCACCGCCCCCGCACCGGCCGCGCAGGCGGCCCCCGTACCCGCGCCCGCCCACGCACCGGCCCACGAACCCGAGGCGGCCGAACCCGCCCTCGACTGGAGCAACTACGAGAAGTCGACGCTCACCAAGGAGACCGGCGAGCCCATCGACCTCGCGGTCCTGCCCGACAGCCGCGTGCTGCACACCGCACGCAACGGCGACCTGCGGCTCACCGACCCCGGCACGGGCGTGACCAGGATCGCCAACCACATCGACGTGTACCAGAACTCCGAGATGGGACTCCAGACCGTCACCCTCGACCCCGGCTTCGCCACCAACCACTGGGTCTACCTGTACTACTCGCCACCGCTCGACACCCCGGCAGGTGCCGCCCCCGAGCGGCTGCCCGCCGGGGCGGACGACACCTACTGGAAGCAGTGGGAGGGCTACGACGCCCTCTACCGCTACCGGTGGACCGGTGACGCCCTCGACCTGTCGAGCCGGCAGGAGATCATCCGCGTCCCCACCAACCGCGGCCAGTGCTGCCACGTCGCGGGCGACGTCGACTTCGACGCGCAGGGCAACCTCTACCTCTCCACCGGCGGCAACACACCGGCGTCGGGACCCGACGTCAACGGATACACCCCGATCAACGACGCGCCGGGCTACAACCCCGGCCTCGACGAGCGCCGGGGCTCCGGCAACACCGACGACCTGCGCGGCAAGATCCTCCGCATCCACGTGCGGGACGACGGCGGTTACACCGTCCCCGAGGGAAACCTCTTCCCGCCGGGCACCGCGAAGACCCGCCCCGAGATCTTCGTGATGGGCCTGCGCAACCCCTACCGCCTCAGCGTGGACAAGGAGACCGGCGCCGTCTCGTGGGGCGACTACGGGCCCGACGCGGGCACCGCGGACCCGGACCGCGGCCCCATGGGCTACGTGGAGTGGAACACCACCACCCAGCCGCTCAACAGCGGCTGGCCGTTCTGCACCGGCGACAACACCCACCCCTACCGGGACTTCGACTACGCGACCCGCACACCGGGCCCCGCCTTCGACTGCGCGGCCCCGGTCAACGACTCCCGGTGGAACACCGGCCTGCGGGAGCTGCCACCCGCCCACCCCGCCACCCTCTGGTACGGCGACCGGGACACCGACCAGCCGTGGCCCGAACTCACCGCGTTCCGCGGCCCGGACGGGCCCGGCGGCCAGGCGCCCATGGGCGGCCCCGTCTACCACTACGACCCGGCCATCCCGTCCACCGGCAAGTTCCCCGCCTACTGGGACGGCAAGGCGTTCCTCGCCGAGTTCTCCCAGGACTACGTCGCAGCCCTCACCCTCGAAGGGCCCGAAGGACCCGTCAGCAAGCTGGAGAACGTCCTGCCCAACAGCGAACGGTCCGCCAACGGCATACCGCCCTGGGACAACCCCATGGACCTGGAGTTCGGCCCGGACGGCGCGCTCTACGTCCTCGACTACGGCGACGGCTTCTTCCGGCAGAACCCCGACGCCGGCCTCTACCGGATCGAGTACGCGGAGGGCAACAAGGCCCCCACCGCGGTGATCTCGGCCGCACCGTCCTCCGGGCCCGCGCCACTCGCCGTCACCTTCGACGCGAGCGGGTCCACCGACCCCGAGCACGGCGAACTCACCTACCAGTGGGACCTGGACGGCGACGGCACGTTCGACGCCACCGGCCCGAAGGCCACCCGCACCTACACAGGGAACGGCCAGTTCCAGGCGCGGCTGAAGGTCACCGACCCCGACGGCAAGACCGGTCTGACCAGCCACCAGATCACCGTCGGGAACACCGCGCCCACCGTGCGGATCACCCGGCCGCCCACCGGCGGCTTCTTCCACTGGGGCGACACCGTCGCCTATGGCACCGCCATCGACGACCCCGAGGACGGCGCCGACGTCGACTGCGCCCAGGTCGCCTGGACCTTCGGCCTCGGCCACAACCAGCACGGCCACCCCGTCGACAGCGGCACCGGCTGCTCGGGCGCGATCGCCACGCCAACCGACGCGGGCCACGGCGACACCGAGAACGTCTTCGGCGTCCTCGGCGTCACCTACACCGACAAGGGCGCGGGCGGGGTGCCGCCCGCCTCGGGCGACGCGCAGGTGATCCTCAACCCCGTGCTCACCCAGGCCGAACACTACGACGCGGCCGAGGGCGTCACCGTCACCGACGACACCGGCGCCTCAGGACTGCGCCGCCTCACCTCCTTCGACCCGGGCGACTGGATCGCGTACGAACCGGTGTCGTTCGCCGGCATCACCGGCGTGCGGACGAGCGCGGACGGCGCGGGCACCCTCGCGCTGCGCTGGAACTCCCCGGACGCCGAGCCGTTCGCCACGGTGACCGTCCCGGCGGGCGACGGCGGCAAGACCGTCGACACCCCGCTCACCGGAGCCCCCGCGGGCAGCGGCAGGCTCTACATCACCTCCTCGGGCGGAGTGGAGCCCGACGCCTTCACCTTCCAGGGGCCGGGCGTGGCCGACCGCACCGCGCCCACCGCGACGGCCGCCCTCCATCCGGGCGAACCGACGGGCAAGGGCGGCTGGTACACCGGTGACGTGCGCCTGACCGTCACGGCGCGGGATGACGGATCCGTCAGGAGCCGCGAGTACTCCACGGACGGCGGCGCCACCTGGAAGCCCGCGGACAGCGCGGTGACCCTGTCGGAGGAGGGCGTCACCACCGTCCGCTACCGCGCCACCGACACGGCGGGCAACGTCTCCGAGTCCGGCACCCTGACGGTGCGCATCGACCGCACGGGTCCGCGCGTCGCGGTCACCGGTGTGGCCGACGGCGCCGACCTCGGAGACTCCGCCGCGCCCGCGCCCGGCGCCACGGCGACCGACACCGTCTCGGGCGGCGCCACCGCGGCCCTCGCCCTCGACGGCGGACCGGCCGCCTCCGGGAGCCCGCTCGACCTGTGGCGACTGCCGCTCGGCGGCCACGACCTGACGGCCACAGGCACCGACACGGCGGGCAACACCGCGGTGACGACAGTGCACTTCACCGTCCACACGTCCTACGCGGACCTCACCGCGCTGGTGGCGAAGCTGCGCGAGGACGGGCTGCTCACCGCCCGGGGCGCACAGCGGCTGACCGTACGGCTCGGCCAGGCCGAAGCGCACGCGGCCGCCGGCCGCACCGCGCAGGCAGACGCCGTGCTCGACGCGGCCGCGGCCCTCGCGGGGGACCGCGCCCTCGTCCCCCAGGCCCCGGCCGCCGCCGCCCACGCCCGCGACGCGGCCGCCCTGAAGGGAGGACACAAGGACTGAGCAGGACACCGCAGCCCGCACGCTCCGGCGCGGGCCGGCCCACCACCGGGACCGCCCGCGCCGGAGCTCGGGACGCGCACCCGGTCCGCGCGCGGACCGGGCCGTCAGAGCAGCACGGGCGTCAGGTCGGGCCCTGAGCCGTCCTCGTAGGCGCCGTCGTCGAACGGGTAGAGCGGGCGCGCCACCTTGTGGTGCCCGAGCCGCAGCAGGTCCTGGTCGACCCCGCCAGGCGTCAGCGCGAGCAGCCAGTCGGCCGCCATGTCGTACAGCTCGGGCTCCAGGTAACCGATCTTCACGACCACCAGGTCGAAGGTGCGCGGGTCGATGCCGAGGCCGCCCTCGGCGGGGCCGAGGAAGTCCGCCAGCGTGTGGAAGGGCTTGCGCCGCCCGGTGACGACGACGGTCAGGCCGCCGCGGGTGATCGCCGCCAGGTCGCAGCCGCGCTCGTACGCCCCGCCCTCCGCGCCGTCCGGGCGGTCCGACGCCCGCTGGAGCGCGGTGACCGTACCGGTCAGCTCGTAAGGACCGCCCTGCGTGGTGTCGACCTTGTTGCCGATCCCGAGCGTGACCTCGGCCCCGACGCCCGCCTCGAAGCAGGCGGCGACCGCGGCCGGGTCCATGATGCCCGGGTGTACCGCGGTGACCCGCCCCGAGACGATCTCCTCACGCTCCAGCAGCGTGCCGAGCATGTACGCCAGGTCGCCCGCGCCGCCCGCGGTCGGGTTGTCGCCGGAGTCGGAGATCAAAAACGGCCTGCGGTCCGACGCGACGGCCCGCGCGACGCACTCCTGCGCGCTGCCCGTGGGGCCCACGAACACGAAGTCGCGCCGCACGTCCCAGTACTCCCGCGCGAGCGACTCGGCCTCGGCGGCGGCGAGCGCGGCGTCGTCGCCCGTCACCACGACGGCGGCACGGCACCGCGGCTGGTCCGCCCACGCGTAGCCGACCCAGATCGCCGCGTCCACGATCCCGGGCTTCGCCTCGATGCCGGGCAGCCTGCCGTACAGGCCCTTCGCCGGCTCAAGACGCGTGCTGGTCTTCTCGCCGGGCAGCAGGACAGGCACCTGCACCCAGGCGCGGTGCGGGCGCCGCTGCTCCGCGGGGAGCAGCAGCCGCTCCACGAGCTTGCGCGCGGCACGCTCCCGGGTGTCCCAGGCGTCCTCGTGCGGCGCCATCCGGTGCGCGGTGAGCAGGTCGAGCGGCTCGGCGAACCGGCGCGACACATTGCCGTGCAGGTCCATCGCCGCAGAGGCGAGCGGCCTGCCGTGCGCCGGGTCGTCGGGCGTGCCCACAAAGTCGAGCGCGGCGCGCACCGCCTCCGTGAGGTCGCCCTCCGCGTCGTCGAGGCCGATCACGCTCATCGCGCCGTGCAGGTCGTAGACCATGCCGTCCAGGGGGCCCGCGGCGCGGATGCGCTCCACCAGCTCGTCCTTGAGCAGCAGATACGAATCGGCCTCCACCGGGCCGCCGGGCAGCGCGGTCGCGTGCAGCAGCGGCACCCACTCGACCAGCTCCGCCAGGTCGGAGTCCCGGCGGGTCCAGGTGTACCGGTCGAGCAGCTCCTGACCGCGGGTCTGCCGGAAGTCGTCGGCGGTGGAGCGGTGCAGGCAGAAGGTCGAGGACTCGATGCCGATGCCGCCGATCGCGATGCGCAGTCGGCGGTCCTGGGGGGCGGTGGTCATGGCGGTGGTCTCCGGTCGTGGTGGGGTCGTGGCTTCGTGGTCGGGGCGTACACGGGGCCGGGTCAGTCCACCGACGCGTGCGGCAGCGCCCGGCGCAGGACGGTGAGCCCCGCGCCGAGCAGCCCCGCGTCGCGGCCCGTGGCGGTGGTGGTGATCTCAAGCCCGGCCGTCGCCATCGGCAGGCAGCGCTCGTACAGCACTCCGCGGACCGCGGCGACCAGCGGCTCGGCGACGGCGAGGGCACCGCCGAGCACCACGGCCTGCGGGTTGAAGAAGTTCACCACGACACTGAGCACGGTGCCGATGTGCCGGCCCGCGGTGCGCACCAGCGTCGTGGCGTACGGATCGCCGTCGGCGACCAGCCGCAGCAGATCGCTCGTGCCGTCCACCGCCGGCCCCTGGAGGGCCAGTTCGCGCTGGAGAGCGGCGCCGCTCGCGACCGTTTCGAGGCAGCCGATGTTGCCGCAGGAGCACGGCCGCTCCTGGGCGGCGTCGACCCGGACATGGCTGATGTCGCCCGCGGCGCCGTTCGCCCCCCGGTAGGGGCGGCCCGCCGAGATCACACCGCAGCCGATGCCGCGGCCGACCTTCACCACCACCAGGTGGTCGAGGTGGCGGCGCGCGGCGAGGTGCTCGCCCGTGGCCATCAGCGTGGCGTCGTTGTCGACCGTCACCGGCATGCCGAGGCGCTGCGAGAGCACCTCGGCGAGCGGATAGCGGTGCCAGCCCGGCATCCGCGACGGGGTCTGCACCCGCCCGTCCGCGTCGACGGGCCCGGGGAAGGCGACGCCCGCGCCGGCGACGGCGCGGCCCGCGGCGCGCTGCCGCTGCGCGACTGCGCCGAGCCGCTCCACCAGCCACTCGACCGCGGGCTCCGGGCCGGCCGTCAGGTCGTGCTGGTGGTCGTCCACGTCCCGCACGGTGCCGTCGAGCCCGACCGCGCCCATCCGGCCGTGGTGCGAGCCGAGGTCGGCGGCGACGCACACGTCGTCCGGCTGCCGCACGCGCAGCAGCCGGGGCCGCCGTCCGCCGCGTGAGGCGCCCTCGCCCGATTCCGTGAGCAGGCCGGCCGCGACCAGCTCCTGGACCCGCAGGGACACCGTGGAGGCGGCGAGGCCGAGTTCCCGCACCAGGTCGGCCCGTGAGGAGGCGGCCCCGGTGGACACCATGCGGAGGATGTCCTTGGTCGAGGCACTGTCCGTCATGTGTCCCCTGCCTTTGTTCGATATGTGGAGCAAGTTGCCGTTGTCTTGCTGCAAGGTACCGACTTGGAATCGTTTCGCGCCACCGCCTCCGGTGAACTTCTCTGACGGCCTTGTCGAGTCGGGCAGGGTAAACAGGAATAAAACCGTTCAATAATCGTCAAGTTGCTAGCGCAGAGTGAGCGAAGGGGGTTGACTTGCTTTTCGATCCGGCCCTAACTTTCACCCATCCTTGGCCGAACATTCCGTCGGCCTCCCGCCGGTTTTGATGGAGGCCCCTCCATGCGCTCAGGGCGCACCCCCGCGCGGATACGCGTCATCGCCGCAGCGCTCGCCGCCGCGCTGGCCGTCGTGCTCTCGGGCTGCACGCGGCAGGGCGGCACGATCCACATGGCCCCCACCGGCGGCACGCCGGTCGAGGGCGGCACCGTCACCATGGCCCTGCCGCCCGCGGCCACCCCGAACTGGATCTTCCCGATCGGTCCCCCCGGCTACAGCGCCACCTACAACTCCTCCCTCCAGGAGCTGTTCTTCATGCCGGTGTACGACGCCGTGCAGCAGGGCACCGACCTCGTCCCCACCGGCGCCGGCACCCTGGGCGAGAAGCCCGTATACAGCGAAGGCGACACCACCGTCACGGTGCCCCTGCGCGACGACATCCACTGGTCGGACGGCACACCGGTCACGGCCAGGGACATCGAGTTCTGGTTCAACATGGTCAGGGCCGACAAGGCGGAGTGGGCCAGCTACACCGTCGGCACCATGCCGGACGACGTGAAGAAGTTCCAGGTGGTCGACGCCCACACCATCCGGCTCACCCTCGACCGCGCCTACAACCCCGACTGGTTCACCGCCAACCAGCTCACCCTCATGCGCGCCCTGCCCCAGCAGGCGTGGGACGCCAGGACCGACGGCGGGAAGATCGGCGACTGGGACCGCACCACCGCGGGCGCCAGGGCCGTGTTCGCACGGCTGACCGCCCACGCGAAGAACCTCGGCTCGTACGGCACCGACCCGCTGTGGAAGACCGTCGACGGCCCCTGGCGGATCGCGCAGTGGGAGGACACAGGACAGGTCACCGTCGAGCGCAACCCCCGGTACACCGGCAGTCAGCGCCCCCACCTCGACAAGGTCGTCTTCAAGCCCTTCACCACCGCAGACTCCGAGTACAACGTGATGCGCTCGGGCGGGGTCGACTACGGCTACATCCCGCCGTCCGTCCTCGCCCAGAAGTCCCGGTTCGAGCAGCGCGGCTACCGCATCTCCCCGTGGACGGGCTGGGCCGTCAGCTACATCGTCTACAACTTCAACTCCACCCACGCGGGCCCGGAGATGCGCCGGCTCTACATCCGCCAGGCCATGCAGCACCTGGTCGACCAGAAGGGCATGAGCGACGTCGTCTGGCAGGGCAGCGCGAAGCCCACCCTCGGCCCCGTGCCGGCCTTCCCCAAGACCCAGTACCTCTCGCCGGGCATGGCGCACAACCCGTACCCGTACGACGTGGACGCGGCCCGCGCCCTGCTCGCCGCGCACGGGTGGACCCAGCGCGGCGGACACGCCGTCTGCACCCGGCCCGGTACCGGGGCCGACGAGTGCGGGGCGGGCATCGCACGCGACGCGCCGCTCACCCTGACCCTGCTCTCCCAGTCAGGCTCCACCGAGACCACCAACATGATGCAGGTGCTCAAGTCGTCGCTCAGCCGCGCCGGCATCGACCTCACGGTGCGGCAGCAGCCGCTCAACTCCGTCCTCGGCAACTCCGTCGCCTGCACGGCGAAGGACCCGGGCTGCGACTGGGACATGTCCTTCTTCGGCACGGCGGGCAGTTGGTACTACCCGCTCAACCCCAGCGGTGAGGAACTGTTCTCCACCGGCGCCTCGGCCAACTTCGGCAACTACGCGGACCCGAAGGCCGACAAGCTCATCCACGCCGTCCTCTACTCGGACAACCAGGACGCCATGCACGCCTACGGCGAGTACCTCGCGCGGCAGCTGCCGGTGATGTGGATGCCCAACCCCGCCTACCAGGTCTCCGTCATCCGCAACGACCTGCGCGGCGTCCAGCAGAACCCGACCGCCACCTTCTCCCCGCAGAGCTGGTACTATGTCAAGAAGGGGGCCAGTCAGTGACCGGCTTTCTCGTCAAGCGCCTGCTCCAGGCACTGGTTGTCCTCTTCCTCGTCACCATCATCGTGTTCCTGCTGCTGCACTCGCTGCCCGGCGGCCCCGCCCGCGCCATCCTCGGCCCCAAGGGCACCCCGCAGCAGATCGCGCACTTCAACGACGTCCAGGGGTACGACAACCCGCTCCCCGTCCAGTACGGGGACTACCTCGTACGCCTCTTCCACGGCGACCTCGGCCAGTCGTACAAGCTCAACGAGCCCGTCAGCTCCCTGCTCGGCCAGCGGCTGCCCAAGACGCTGATCCTGACGGTCCTGTCGACCGCCGTCGCGGTGGTCGTCGCCGTGCCGCTCGGCCTGCTCCAGGCCGTGCGCCGCGGCAAGCCCGCCGACTACGCGCTCACCGCGCTCGCCTTCCTCGCGTACGCCACCCCGGTCTTCTTCCTCGGCCTCATCTTCATCATCGTCTTCAGCCAGGCCGTCCCGATCTTCCCCGCGGAGGCACCGCAGGGCACCTCGATCGGCTCCGTCTTCAGCGGCTTCTCCGGCATGGTCCTGCCCATCGTCACCATGGCCTTCGGCATCATCGCCATGTTCAGCCGCTACATGCGCTCCGCGACCCTCGACAACCTCACCGAGGAGTACGTGCGCACCGCGACGGCCAAGGGGCAGTCCAGCCGCCGCATCCTCGTCAGGCACGTGCTGCGCAACGCCCTGATCCCGCTGGTCACCCTCCTCGGCCTCTACCTGCCGACGCTGTTCAGCGGCGCGCTCGTCGTCGAGTCCATGTTCAACTACCCGGGGATGGGGCTGCTGTTCTGGAACGCCGCCCAGGGCAGCGACTTCCCCGTCCTGCTCGGTGTGACCCTGGTCGTCGGTGTCGCCACCGTCGTCGGCTCCCTGGTGACCGACATCGCCTACGCCCTCCTCGACCCCCGCATCCGGAGCGTGTCATGAGCGTGATATCTCCCGCCGTCGCCCCAGGGCACGAGGAAGCGGCCCAGGCCACACCCTCGCTCGCGCGGCGCACCGTCCAGGTCTTCACCCGCAACAAGCTCGCGCTCACCGGGGTCGTCGTCCTCGTGCTGCTCCTGCTGTTCTGCTACGTGGGACCCCTGATCCACCCCACCGACCAGATCCACACCGACCTGGCGCAGGCCAACCTGGCGCCCGGCGCCCCAGGACACCTCCTCGGCACCACCGACCTCGGCTACGACCTCCTCGGCCGCCTGATGGTGGCCGGCCAGTCCTCCCTCGAAGTGGGCCTCGCCGCCGGTGTGCTCGCCACCGTCTTCGGGACGGTGTGGGGCGCCGTCTCCGGCTACTTCGGCGGCTGGGTCGACGCGGCCATGATGCGCGTCACCGACGCGGCGCTCGCCATCCCCGCGATGTTCCTGCTCGTCGTGGTCTCCGCCATCATCACGCCGAGCAAGCTCGTCCTGATCCTCATCATCGCGGCCGTCGCCTGGCTCTCCCCGGCCCGCCTGGTGCGCGGCGAGGCGCTCTCCCTGCGCGACCGCGAATACGTCCAGGCCATGCGGATGATGGGCGGCGGGGGAGCGCGTGCGGTGTTCCGGCACATCGTCCCGAACGCCATCGGCACCGTCATCGTGAACGCGACCTTCCAGGTCGCCGACGCCATCCTGTACGTGAGCTACCTCGCCTTCCTCGGCCTGTCGATCCCGCCGCCCGCCACCGACTGGGGCTCGATGCTGTCCTCCGGCATCACCTACACGCAGAACGGCTACTGGTGGCTGATCTTCCCGGCCGGCATCGCGATCGTCCTCGTCGTCGGCGCGTTCAACTTCATCGGCGACGGACTGCGCGACGCCTTCGAAGTACGGCTCCAGAAGAAATGACGGCATACCGACTGACGGCATACCGGGGAACCGGCCCCGCGACCGGCAGCCGTACCACCGCGCGCCGCACGGCCGCGCGCCCCGGCCCCGTGCGCCGCCCCGCCGTCCGCCCACGCGCCGTCCACCGCGGCAGCTTCCCGAGGACCCTGAGGACCACGACATGAGCGAACCCCTGCTCGCCATCGACGACCTGCACGTGGAGATCGCCGGGCGCGGCCGAACCGTCCACGCCCTGGACGGCGTCAGCCTCGACCTCGCGCCCGGCGAGGCCCTCGGCGTCGTCGGCGAGTCCGGCTCGGGCAAGACCATGACCGCGCTCAGCGTCCTCGGCCTGCTGCCGAGCGGCGGGTCCGTCACCCGCGGCACGGTCCGCTTCGACGGCGAGGACCTCGTCGCGGGCGGTGAGAAGCGGCTGCGCGACGTGCGCGGCGACACCATCGGCGTGGTCTTCCAGGACCCGCTGACCTCGCTCAACCCGACCATGACGATCGGCGCGCAGGTCGCGGAGCCGCTGCTGCTGCACCAGGACACCACCAGGAAGCAGGCGTGGGAGAAGGCCCAGGACATGCTGGGCCTCGTCGGGATGCCGCAGCCCGCCGAGCGGATGCGCGCCTACCCCCACCAGCTCTCCGGCGGCATGCGCCAGCGCGTCGCCATCGCGATGGCCCTGGTGTGCGAGCCCAAACTGCTGATCGCCGACGAGCCCACCACCGCGCTCGACGTCACCACCCAGCACCAGATCCTGGAGCTCATCGACGACCTGCGCGCCCGCCTCGGCATGGCGATGATCCTCGTCACCCACGACCTCGGCGTCATCGCCCACCGCGTCGACCGGGTGGCCGTCATGTACGCCGGCCGCATCGCCGAACAGGCAGGCGTACGGCCCCTGTTCCGTGCACCCCGCCACCGCTACACCGAGGCCCTGTTCGCGGCGCTGCCCGAGAAGGCCGTCGTGGGCGCCACCGAACTGCGCACCATCCCCGGCCTGCCGCCCGACCTCTCCACCGCGCAGCACGGCTGCAGGTTCGCCGCCCGGTGCGGCTTCGCCACCGACGTCTGCCGCACCGAGGAGCCCCCGCTCACCGCGGACGGCGACCACGCCTTCGCCTGCTTCCACCCGGTCCCCGAGGAGGCCGCCGACCCGCTGGACGACGTGGTGCCAGGCGAGGCGCGGCACACCCCGGCCGTCCCCTCGGGCGCGCCCCTGCTGGAGATCACGGACCTGCGCAAGGACTTCCCGCTCAGCGGCGGCCCCTTCGCCCGCAGGCGCGGCACCGTCAGCGCCGTCGGCGGCATCACGCTCACCGTGCGCAAGGGCGAGACCTTCGGCGTGGTGGGCGAGTCGGGCTGCGGCAAGACCACCGTCGGGCGGATGGTCGCAGGCCTCGAAAACCCCACCTCGGGGACGATCGCCTTCGCGGGCCAGGACCTCGCGGCCGTGCCGAGGGCGCAGCGCCGGGCCCACCGCCGCGCCATCCAGCTGATGTTCCAGGACAGCACCGCCGCGATGGACCCGCGGATGCGCGTCGGCGCCATCCTGCGCGAGCCGCTCGTCATCCAGGGTGTCGGCGACCGCGCCGAACAGGACCGGACCGTCGCCGGGCTGCTGGACGCCGTGGGGCTGCCGCGCGGCGCGGTCGACCGCTACCCGCACGAGTTCTCCGGCGGCCAGCGCCAGCGGCTCGGCCTCGCCCGCGCCCTGACGCTCTCGCCCGAGCTGATCGTCGCCGACGAGCCGGTCTCCGCGCTCGACGTGTCCGTGCAGGCGCAGATCCTCAACCTGATGCGGGACCTCCAGCGCGACCGCGAGCTGACGTACCTGTTCATTTCGCACGACCTCGCCGTGATCCGCTACCTCGCCGACACCGTCGGCGTGATGTACCTCGGAAAGCTGGTCGAGTGCGGCCCCGCCGGCCAGGTGTACGCGCAGCCGCTGCACCCGTACACCCGTGGCCTGCTCGACACGGTCAACGTGCCGGACCCCGAACAGGCCGGCGAGAGCCGTACGCCGCTCGGCGGGGAGACGCCGTCCGCAGCCGCCCCGCCGTCCGGCTGCCGCTTCCGCACCCGCTGCCCGATCGCGCAGGACATCTGCGCCGTCCAGGAGCCCGCCGTCACCACCCCGCTCGGCGCCGGTCACCAGGTGGCGTGCCACTTCCCGCTGCTCCAGGACGCGGCCCCGGCCGCCGCCTGACCCGCGGGAGCAGCCCGAGGCGCCGGGCGCCTCCCCGCCCGGCGCCTCGCCGGCACCCGTGCGCGGCACGGCGGGTGCGGACTCAGCCGGGCGGGCAGGCGCCGCGCCGCAGTGCGCCGTCCGCGAGCAGCTCAGCCGCGCCGCGCACCGCCCAGTCCGCGAGGACCCGCTCCCCGTCCGCGCCGACCGGTCCGGGCGCCGCCGCCGTCGTGGTCGGCGTGGCGGAGAAGCGGGGCGCCGGGGCGGGCACGTCCCCGCCGTCCACCCGGTCGTGCGTGCCGCGCGCCGCGAGATGCGGGTCGCGCACGGCCTCGGCCCAGTCCAGCACGGGGGAGGCGCAGGCGTCGGACCCTTCGAACACCCGCTCCCACTCGGCGCGCGTCCGCGACGCGAACGCTGCGGCGAACGCCTCCCGCATGGCGGGCCACCGCTCCGGGTCGTACTGGCCCCCGGCCCATCCGGGCAGCTCAAGCAGTTCCACCAGACGCGCGTAGAACTGCGGTTCGAGCGCGCCCACCGCGAACCAGCCGCCGTCCGAGGTCTCGTACACGTCGTAGAACGGGCGGCCCGTGTCCAGCAGGTTCGTGCCGCGCTCGTCCCGCCACCCGTGGTGGCGGCGCTGCGCCCACACCATCGACGCCAGGTGCGTGACACCGTCCACGATCGCCGCGTCGACCACCTGCCCCTCCCCGGTGGCGCCCGCGTGGTGCAGCGCCGACAGGATGCCCACCAGCAGGTACATCGAGCCGCCGCCGAAGTCCCCGAGCAGGTTCACCGGCACCTGCGGCGGCCCGCCCGCACGGCCGATCGCCGACAACGCCCCCGTGAGGGACAGGTAGTTGATGTCGTGGCCCGCCGTGCTCGCGCGCGGACCCGACTGGCCCCAGCCGGTCATCCGCGCGTACACCAGGCGGGGGTTGCGCCGCAGCGCCTCGCCCGGCCCGACACCGAGCCGCTCCGCCACACCGGGCCTGTACGCCTCGATCAGCACGTCCGCGCGCTCCGCGAGCCGCAGCACCGCCTCGGCGCCCCGAGGGTGCTTGAGGTCCACCACCACGGACCGCCTGCCCCGGTCGAGCCCGTCGGTGACGGGCGACGGCACGGGCCGGTCGACCCGTACGACGTCGGCGCCGAGCTCCGCGAGCGTCAGGGCGGCCATCGGTGCGGGACCGATGCCCGCGAGCTCCACGACGCGCACCCCGGAGAGCGGCCCGCCCCCGGGCCGCACCGTGTCCGGCGGTCCGGCCGGGGGCGCGGGCGGCGCGCCGGGCGCCGGCGTGTGCGGGGTGCTGTCGCGGTCGTCACTCACGGGACCTCCGTCGTCGTGCGGCGCGCCGGCGCCACCGGGGGACCGGCGGGCACCGGGCGGGGCCTCCGGGTCGGCACGGCGACGATGCTACTGACCGGTCCGTGGCGTGGGCGCGCACGGTGCCGTGGCGGGCGGCCAGGGGCGCCCGGCCCCGCCGCACCCCGGGACCCGGCAGGCCCGCTCCCCCGCTACCCTGGCGCACCGGAGAGGCAGCTCGGGCACGGGGAGGCCGGCCGATGGCGGGGGACGACCGGGGAGCATCCGGCCGGGAGGACGAGCGCGCCCGCATCGTCGAGGCCGCCTACCGGTGTCTCGCCGCGAGCGACGGCGCCTCCGCCTCCGTCGGGGAGATCCTGGCCGCCGCGGGACTGTCCACCCGGGCCTTCTACCGGCACTTCGGCTCCAAGGACGACCTCCTCATCGCGATGTTCCGCGACGACGCGGACGCCCTGACCGCCGAGATGCGGGCCGTCACCGCAGCCGCCTCGTCACCCGCGGACGCGCTGCGCAGGCTGGTCCGCGGCACCCTGCGGCTGACCTCGGACCCGCGGCGCCGCCGCCGCGTCCTCGTGATGGTCAGCGAGGAGACCGTACGCGCCAAGGGGTACGCGGCCGAGCGGGCGAGGATCGACGCCGACGCGGAGGGCCTCATCGCCGCCATCCTCGCCGGCGGCCGGTCGGCCGGGGACTTCCCCGGTGTGTGCGACGTGGCCGCCGACGCCGGGTGCATCGGCGCGCTGCTGCGCCAGGCGGTCGACGAGCAGCTCGCCCGGCCGTCCCGCGACGGCGCGCGCGCCGCCGCGGACCGCGTCATCGACTTCGCTCTCCGCGCGGTCGGCCGCTGCGCGGGACGGCCGTAGCGCGCCCCGGCGGGGGAGGCTGACGCGACGTGTCCTAGCGGTTCCTAGTACGTTACGAAGCGTCAGCGCGAGGGGCGCGAGAAGGAGGGGCCGAGCGATGCCGCGCACGAGCGCCGCGGGCGACGCCGCGATACCCGGGGGGCGGCGGCAGCCGCCGCCCGTCGAACGGGCCGCGCCCGGCGTGTGGAGTGTTCCCGTACCCCTGCCGACGGGCCCGGCGTACGTCCTCGTCTACCTGTTCGAGACGGACGCGGGGCCCTTCCTGGTGGACGCGGGGTGGGACACCGAGGAGGCGTGGGACGCCCTGCGCGCCGGGCTCGCCGCGGCGGGCACCCGGGTGGAGGACGTCAGAGGCGTGGTCGTCACCCATGCGCACACCGACCACTACGGGCTCGCCGGGCGGGTCCGCGCGGCCTCCGGAGCCTGGGTCGCCCTGCACGAGCGCGACGTGCCGCTCCTCGCCGCCGCGGAGCGCGACCCGGCCGGGCGCCTCGCCGCCACGCTGGAGCGGGTCGGCGCCCCGCCGCGCCTCGCGGCCCGGCTCACCGGGCGGGTGCGCGGCAGGCCGGCCCCTGCCGACCTGCCGCACCCCGACCGCCTCCTGCACGACCGGGACCTGCTGCCGCTCCCCGGCCTCGACCTGCGCGTCCTGTGGACCCCCGGCCACTCGCCCGGGCACATCTGCCTGTGGGACGAGGGGCGGCGGCTGCTGCTCTCCGGCGACCACGTGCTGCCGGAGCACGCCGTGGGCCTGCACGAACCGGCACCCGGCCGCGCGGACCCGCTCGGCGACTACCTGCGCTCCCTCGACCAGCTGGCCGGCCTCGACCCCGCCGAGGTGCTGCCCGCGCACGAGCACCGCTTCACCGGCCTCGACGCCCGCCTCGGCGCGCTGCGCCGCCACCACCGCGGGCGGCTCGCGCAGGTGGCGGGTGCGCTGCGGGTCGGGGCGGTGCACGCCTGGGACATCGCAGCCGCCGTGACCTGGCACCGGCCCTTCGAGGAATTGCGCGGTTCCGCGCTGCGCGCCGCGCTCCAGGACACCCTGGCCTGTCTGGCGCTGCTCGACGCCCGCGGTCTCGTACGCTGCGAGCCGGGCCCGCCCGACCGGTGGTACCCGCGCGTGTGACGGGCACCGCCCGCGGGTGGGCGACGGGAAGGAGACGGCATGGCGAACGGTGGGGAACGGGCGGGTGAGGGCCGCGCGAAGGCCCGGCGGGCGCCCGCCCCGGGGGGATGCGGGGCCCCGGGCTCCGGCATGATGACTTCTCTCCGCCCGCATCGTCCAGCGTGCGGCGGCACCTCCGCACGCATCCTCCAGAAGTGGAATCCATGAGCGCGATCAGCATCGGGCAGTCAGTCGTCCTCGGAGCGGTGGAAGGGCTGACCGAGTTCCTCCCCGTGTCGTCCACCGGGCATCTGAAGATCGCCGAGGGCCTGATGGGCATCCCCGTCGAGAACGCGTCGGTGGTCGGTTTCTCCGCGGTCATCCAGGTCGGCGCGATCGTCGCCTGCATCCTCTACTTCTTCAAGGACCTGGTGCGGATCATCGCCGCCTGGGGCCGGGGCCTCGTGCACAAGGAGGAGCGCTACCACCACGACTACAGGTTCGCGTGGTGGGTGATCGCGGCGACGATCCCGATCGTGGTCGTGGGCCTCGCGGCCAAGCCGCTGATCGACGGCCCCCTCGCCTCCCTGTGGGTGGTCGCGGGCTCCCTCATCCTCGGCAGCGGTGTGATGTGGGCGGCCGACCAGATGGGCCGCCACAAGCGCGGCGAGGACGACACGTCCTTCAAGGACGCGATGCTGGTGGGCTGTTCGCAGATCCTCGCGCTGCTGTTCCCCGGCTTCTCGCGTTCGGGGGCCACCATGTCCACCGCACTCGTCCTGGACCTCGACCGGGTCGCCGCCACCAAGGTGTCCTTCTTCCTCGGCATCCCCGCGCTGACCGGGGCGGGCGTCTACGAACTCAAGGACGCCCTCGGCGCGGGCGTCGGTGCCGCACCGCTCGCGGTCGGCACGATCGTGTCGTTCCTCGTGGCCTACGCCTCCATCGCCTGGCTGATGAAGTTCGTGGCCAGCCACTCGCTCAACTCGTTCGTGGTCTACCGGATCATCATCGGCGTGCTCCTGTTCGGACTGCTCGGCACCGGCGTGCTCGACTGACGCGAACGGCCATGGGGCAGTGCGTGCCGCGGAGCCCGGGGGCGCGGACCCGATTCCATCGGGTCCGCGCCCCTTTTTGTTGTCGTCGCGGTTAAACGTTCATTACAGTGAACGACCTACGTGCGTTATAGCGAACGATGGAGGGGTGTCGACCGGTGCGCACCGAGCCGTACGAGGGGTCCGTGGGGGACCTGCTCGCCGCCAATCTGAAGGCCGCGAGGGCGCGCAGGGGCGTGTCGCTCTCCGAGGCCGCACGGCTCTCCGGCATCAGCAAGGCGACGCTCTCCCAGCTGGAGTCCGGCACCGGCAACCCCACCGTCGAGACCGTCTTCAGCCTCTCGCGCGCGCTCGGCGAGCCCATCTCCGCCCTGCTGGAGCCGCACCCGCACCAGGGCATGACCGTGATCAGGGCCGCCGAGGTCGCCCCGCTCGTCGGCGACGGTGTCGACCTGCGCCCGTACGGCAGGATCGAGAGCGCCGGGCTGCTCTGCGAACTCTACGACCAGCAGGTCAGGGCGGGAGCACGACAGGAGTCCCCGGGGCACGTCGGGACCGAGCACACCGTCGTGCGGTCGGGCGTGCTCCGGGTCGACGTGGACGGGGTGCGCGTCGAACTCGGCCCCGGCGACTATGTCTCCTTCGACGCGTCGGCGCCGCACGCGTACTCCGCGCCCGCGGGGCCCGTGCGGTCGGTGCTGTTCGTCAACCACCGCGCGGACGCCAAGGCCCCGGCCGACGCTCCCCACTGACCCGGGCCCCCACGCGGCACCGCCCGTACGAGCCGCCGCTGACGTGCGCACTTCCGCCCGGCGAACTCCGCGTGGCAGGACCATTGACACCCCCTGGGTGGTGGCCTAGTTTCTGGGTGTTCGCTCTATGGAACACGAGCGGTTCGGTTTCATGTACGAGAACGCGCGCGGGGGACACCTGATCGTCCGCCACGGCAGCCCCCGAAGGATCACTGCACCGAAGGGCGGATTCGGTATGAACGAACGCATCTCCACGGCACCTCCCCGGCTGCCCCGGCTGGGCGAACTTCCCTCATTCGTCAGCCTCATGGCCGGCGGCTGGGCCGACGCCGACCGCACGCCCGACCTGGTGCCGGGCGCGGTGGCGGCGGCCGCGGCCCACCGGGAGCTGCTCAGCGCGCTGTATCCCGGCAGGGCCCTGGTGATCGGCTCAGGCACCGCGCCCGTGCGCAGCAACGACACGTACCACGACTTCCGGGCCGACAGCGACTTCCTCTGGCTGACCGGCGCGCCCGTGGAGCGCGCGACGCTGGTGCTGACGCCCGCGGGCTCCGGGCACGACGCGGCCCTCTACCTGCCCGCCCCGCACCGCCCCGGCGGGCACGCCTTCTTCACCGACGCGGCCCACGGCGAGCTGTGGGTGGGCCCCGTGCCGGGACTCGCCGACTGGCGTGACGCCCTCGGTGTCGACGTGCACGACACGGCGGACCTGCCGGCCGCCCTCGGCCGGCTGAGCCGGCCCCTCGTGGCCGGTTCCCCCGGCCAGGACCTGGGCGCCGCCGCGGAGACCGCGCCGTCCGAGGAACTCGGCAGGGCCCTCGCCGACCTGCGGATGATCAAGGACGACTGGGTGATCGCCCGGCTGCGCGAGGCCGTCGACCGGACCGTCGAGGGCTTCGCCGCGGTCACCGCCGAGATCCCCGCCGCCGTACGCGGCGGCGGGGAGCGCTGGCTCCAGGGCACCTTCGACCGGTACGCCCGCACGGTCGGCAACGGGCCAGGCTACGCGACCATCGTCGGCAGCGGCAGACACGCGCCCACCCTCCACTGGGTGCGCTGCGACGGCCCCGTCGCCGAGGACGAACTCCTCCTGCTGGACATGGGGGTCGAGGCCCGCAGCCACTACACGGCCGACGTCACCCGCACCTTCCCGGCCTCCGGCACCTTCTCGCCGGTGCAGCGCCAGGTCCACGACCTCGTGGAGCGCGCCCACCGGGCCGGCCTCGCCGCCGTGGGGCCAGGGCGCCCCTTCACCGACTTCCACCACGCGTCGATGGAGGTGATCGCGCGGGGTCTGCACGACTGGGGGCTGCTCCCGGTCTCCGTCGACGAGGCGCTCTCGGAACGGGGCCAGCACCACCGCCGCTACCTGGTCTGCGGCATCGGCCACCACCTCGGCCTCGACGTCCACGACTGCGCGCGCTCCACCTACGAGTCGTACCACGGGCGGGCGATGGCGCCCGGCATGGTGCTCACCGTCGAACCGGGCCTCTACTTCCACGCCCACGACCTGACGGTCCCACCGGAGCTGCGCGGCGTCGGCGTGCGCATCGAGGACGACGTCCTGGTCACCGCGGACGGCTCCGACGTGCTCTCCGACGCGCTGCCGCTGGACGCGGCGGGGCTCGAAGGCTGGATGCGCCGCCCCTGACCCCCGGCCTGCGGTCCGCGGCACGCGGCGGCCCGCAGACCCGTCCCGCCCCGCGTGCCTCCCGGTCCGGTCCGGCACCGCCGCCGCCGGCCGCCCCGCCGTCCCCACGGCGCGCCGTGTCCACCACCCCCGTACCGCAGTCCGCCCCACAGCACCCGTACACCCGCGGCGTCCGTCGCGGCGCAGCCCGTCAGCACCGCACCCCGCACCGTCCGGCGGCGGCGCCACCCGCACAACGGGCCGTCCGCGCGACCGGATCCCGTGGACACACCGAACCGACCGGGCCCGCAGACCCCGGCGGGACCGACCAGACCCACCGGCCCCGGCGGGACCGACCAGATCCGCGGGACACGGTGGCCCGACAGGCCCGACAGGCCCGACAGGCCCGACAGGACCCGCCGGCCCGACCAGACCCATCAGACTCATCCGACCCGTAGGCCCGACCGAACCCACCAGGTCCACCGGCCCCGACTGCCGGACCCATCGGCCCACCGGACCCGTCAGACCCATCGGCCCACTGGCCCCCCGGGCCCGGTGGACCGGCCAGACCCACCGGCCCCGGCGGCCCGTCCGCCGCGGCGCCCCGTCGCGCATCCCGGACCACGGCCCGGCCGGGGCGCGGGCCCGGCCCGATCCCTGCCCACGCGCAACCCATCGAGGACTCATGCGTCCACGCACCTTCGCCGCGGGAGCCACCGCGGCAGCGGCAGTCCTGCTGCTCTCCTCCTGTTCCACCCCCGGCGGCGGGACCACAGCCGACGCGGGCTCCGACGTCCTGGTCGTCTCGACCCCGACCGAGCCTGACAGCCTCGACCCGACGCTCGCCAACACCTTCGCCGCACGCCTGGTGTTCACCAGCTTCTGCGAGAAGCTCTACGACGTCGACGCGAACCTCAAGATCGTCCCGCAGCTCGCGGCGGGCATGCCCGTCATGTCCGACGGCGGCAGAACCATGGACATCCCACTGCGCAAGGGCGTCGCGTTCAACGACGGGACGCCGCTGGACGCGGCCGCCGTCAAGACCACACTCGACCGCGACCTCACCATGAAGGCGTCCGCGCGCGTGGGCGAACTCAACGCGGTCTCCAGGGTCGAGGTGAAGGACCCGACCACCGTACGGATCAGGCTCAAGCACCCCTCGGCACCCCTGCTCGCCCAACTCGCCGACCGCTCGGGCCTGGTGATGTCGCCGACGGCGCTCAAGAAGCTCGGCGACAACTTCGGCACCGCGCCGGTGTGCGTCGGCCCGTTCTCCTTCAAGAGCCGCGTCTCGGGCAACGAGCTGTCCTTCGTCAAGTCGCAGGACTACTACGACCGCGACAAGGTCAGGCTGAACGGCATCGTCTACAAGTTCATCACCAACTCCAGCGTGGCCACGGCCAATCTGGAGTCCGGCGACGTCCAGGCCGCCGAGCACCTCGACCCCAGCGACGCGGTCAACCTGGAGAACGAGAAGGGCGAGAAGGTCCTCCACTCCGACACCATCGCGTACCAGTCGCTCTCCATCAACGTCCGCAAGAACGCGAAGACGGCCCTCAGCCACTCGGCCGGCCTGCGCAAGGCGTTCGAGATGAGCATCAACAGGAACGCCCTCAACCAGTCCGTGTGGAACGGCCAGATGGTGCCGGACTGCGGCCCGCTGCCCGCGCAGAGCGCGCTGCGCACCAAGACCGACTGCACCCCCTTCGCCCCGGACGCCGCCCGCGCCCTGGTGAAGAAGTCCGGTGTGAAGACGCCCGTACCCGTCGAACTGATGGTGCCGACCGGCGCGGCCAGCCAGCGCGAGGCGCAGGTCGTCCAGTCGATGGCCAACGACGTCGGCTTCAAGGTCAGTGTGCGCCCCATCGACCTCGTGTCAGGTCTCGACCTCGCCCGCAAGGGCCAGTTCGACACCTTCCTGGAGGGCTGGTCGGGCCGTGTCGACCCGGACGGCGACACCAACGACATCATCACGACCGGGGGTTCCAACAACTTCTCCGGCTCGGACGACAAGACCGTCGACCGCCTTGTCGCCGAGGCCGCGCAGACCACCGACAACACGCGGCGGGCCGAGCTGTACGGCGCCGCCGTCAAGCGCGTCGGTGAACAGCGGCCCCTGCTGTACCTGTACCACGACCGCTGGTTCGTCGGCACCACCGACAAGCTGCACGGTGTCGTCTACCCGCCCGACGGCATCCCCCGGTTCAAGACCGCGTACCTGACCCACTGACCCGCCGCCCTCCCAGGAAGATCCGCATGTCTCATGATTGAGTTCATACTCCGACGCACGGGCGCGGCCGTGGTCACGCTCTTCCTCGCCAGCATCGCGGTGTTCCTCGGCGTACGGGCCCTGCCCGGCGACCCGGCCACCGTGCTCGCGGGGGAGAGCCCCACCCCGCAGGCCGTCGCGGCGATCCGCAAGCAGTTCGGGCTCGACCAGCCGCTGCCCCTGCAGTACCTGCACTACATGGGCCAGGCCCTGCAGGGCAACCTCGGGTCCTCGACCCAGGACAAGGCGCCCGTGACCCAGGTGCTCGGCGAGCGCCTCCCCGTCACCCTGGAGCTCACCTTCCTCGCCATCCTCGTCGGTGTGCTGGTCGGTGTGCTCGCCGGGATCCTCTCCGCGGTGCGCCGCGGCACGTCCCTCGACTACGCGGCCAACGGATTCGGTCTGTTCGGCCTCTCCGTGCCGCACTTCTGGCTCGGCCTCCTCGGCATCGTCGTCTTCTCCGTGCACTGGCACGTCCTGCCCGCGTCCGGCTTCGTGGGGCTCGCCGACGACCCCGTCGGCAACCTCGAACGCATGGTGATGCCCGTCCTCGTGCTCGGCCTCGGCCTCTCCGCCGTCGTGATGCGGCAGACCCGCTCCTCCCTGCTCAGCCAGCTGAACGCGGAGTACGTACGCACCGCGAAGTCCAAGGGCCTCTCCCGCGCCCAGCAGATCAGGCACGCCCTGCGCAACAGCCTCACGACCGTCACCACGGTCGTCGGCCTCCAGCTGGCCGGCCTGATCAGCGGCGCCGTCATCACCGAGCAGATCTTCGTCATCCCCGGCTTCGGCAAGCTCATCGTGGACGGGGTCTCGTCCCGCAACTACCCCGTCATCCAGGGCGCCGTCCTGGTCACCGTCGCCGGCTATGTGGTGATCAACCTCCTGGTGGACATCACCTACGCCTACCTCGACCCCCGCCTGCGGATGGCTGGAGGCTCCCAGTGAACGAAGCAGCAGTCGACACCGCGAGCCCCGCGCCCGCGGACGTCCCCGCGGTCGCCGACGAGGCACCGCCCCAGGTCTCCTGGCGGCGCACCCTGCGCCGCCTGCTGCGCCGCAGGATGGCCGTGATCGGGGCCGTCATGGTGCTCGTCTTCCTCGGAGTCGCCCTCATCGGGCCCTTCTTCGCGGGCAGTTCGACCAAACTCGGGCTCACCGACATCCTGGCGGGCGCCACCGGCGAGCACTGGCTCGGCACCGACGACCTCGGCCGCGACGTCCTCTCCCGGATCTGCAACGGCGCCCGCGTCTCGCTGCTCGCCGGCGTGGTGTCCTCCGCGCTCGCCATGGCGGTCGGAGTGCCGCTCGGCCTCGCCGCCGGGTACTTCAGGGGCTGGACCGACTCGGTGCTCATGCGGATCACCGACGTCGTCCTGTCGTTCCCCTACCTGATCTTCGCGGTCGGCATGGCCGCGATCCTCGGCCCGTCCCTGCGCAATGTGATCATCGCGCTCGCCGTCGCCGAGGTACCCTCCGTGATCCGCGTCGTACGCGGCGAGACGCTCGTCCTGCGGCAGCAGGACTTCGTCCAGGCCGCCGTCGCCGACGGCACAGGGGACCTCGCCATCATGGGCAGGTCCATCCTGCCGAACATGACGAACACCCTCATCGTGAAGGCCACCGTCGCGATCCCCGCCGGGATCCTCGGCGAGGCCGCGCTGAGCTTCCTCGGCCTCGGCGTCCAGCCGCCGCAGGCGTCGTGGGGCGTCATGCTGACGAGCGCCCAGCAGTTCCTCGCCCAGGACCCGCTGCTCGCCGTCTTCCCGGGCGTCGCCATCGCCCTCACCACGCTCGGCTTCAACCTCCTCGGCGACGGCCTGCGCGACGTGCTCGACCCCAGGGAGCTGTGATGCCACTCCTCGAAGTCAGGGACCTGCGGGTCCAGTACAGGACCGAGGACGGTCCCGTCTACGCGGCGAAGGACGTGTCCTTCTCCCTCGACCGCGGCGAGATCCTCGCCCTCGTCGGCGAGTCCGGCTGCGGCAAGACCGCCACCGCGATGGCCATCCCCCGGCTGCTCGACCACACCAGCGCCACCATCGGCGGATCCGTGCTCCTCGACGGCACCGACCTGACCACCCTGTCCGAGAAACGCATGCAGGACATCAGGGGCAAGGACATCTCCGTCGTCTTCCAGGAGCCGATGACCTCGCTCAACCCCGCCTACACGGTCGGCAAGCAGATCGGCGAGGTGATCAGGCGGCACACCGGCAAGAGCCGTGCCCAGGTGCGCGAACGCGTCGTGGAACTCCTCGAACTCGTCGGCATCCCCGACGCCCGGCAGCGGGCCGGCGCCTACCCGCACGAGCTCTCCGGCGGCATGCGCCAGCGCGTCATGATCGCGACGGCCGTCGCCTGCGACCCGAAGGTGCTCATCGCGGACGAGCCCACCACCGCGCTCGACGTCACCATCCAGGCGGCCGTGCTCGACATCATCGCAAGGCTCCGCGACGAACTCGGCACGGCCGTCGTGCTGATCACCCACGACCTCGGCGTGGTCGCGGAGGTCGCCGACCACGTCGTCGTCATGTACTCGGGCCGCCACGTCGAGCACTCGCCCGCCGCCGCGCTTTTCGAGCAGCCGCAACACCCCTACACACTGGGCCTGCTGAACGCCCTGCCGGCCCGCGCCGTCCGCGTCACCGGGCGCCGCAGGCTCACCGAGATCCCCGGCATGGTGCCGCCGCCCACCGACGACCCGGACGCCTGCCAGTTCGCGCCCCGCTGCACCCGCGCCACCGCGGACTGCACGGCGCACCGGCCCGCGCTCGGCACCGTCGCGGAACACCACCTGGTCGCCTGCCACCACCCGGGCCCTGGAGAGACCGCATGAACGACACACCGCAGCGCGCGCAGGGCGGGCCCGTCCTCGACGTCCAGGGCCTCGTCAAGCACTACCCCGGCCGCTCACGCGCCGCCCGCAGGAACGGGCCCGTACGGGCCGTCGACGGGGTCGACCTGCGCATCGGGCAGGGCGAAGTCCTCGGCCTCGTCGGCGAGTCGGGCAGCGGCAAGTCCACCGTCGGCAAGTGCGTCTCCCGGCTCACCGAGCCGACGGCCGGGCGCATCGAGCTCCTCGGCCGCGACATATCCACCGTCAGCAGGCGGGAGATGCGGCCGCTGCGCAGGGACGTCCACGTCGTCTTCCAGGACGCCTACTCCTCCCTCGACCCGCGGATGAAGATCGGGGACATCGTCGGCGGACCGCTGCGCCGGCACGGCGAGGGCACCGCGGCCGAGCGCCGCCGCCGCGTCACCGAGATGCTCGAACGCGTCGGCTTCCGCGCCCGGATGGCGACCCGCTTCCCGCACGAGCTGTCCGGAGGCCAGCGCCAGCGCGTCGCGCTCGCCCGCGCCCTCGTGATGAACCCGCGGCTCGTCGTCGCCGACGAACCCGTCTCCGCACTGGACGTCTCCGTCCAGGCCTCCATCCTCAACCTCCTCCTCGACCTCCAGTCGGACCTGGGTTTCTCCTGCCTGTTCATCACGCACGACCTGTCCGTCGTCGAGTTCATCAGCGACCGCATCGCCGTGATGTACCTCGGCAGGATCGTGGAGACCGCCACCCGCGAGGAACTCTTCGCCCACCCCCAGCACCCCTACACCCAGGCACTGCTGTCCGCGGCGCCCGTGCCCGACCCGAGCGGCACCAAGGCCGCCGGGCGGATCGTGCTCGGCGGCGACCTGCCGAGCCAGTCCACCCGAGTCCTGGGCTGCGCCTTCCACCCGCGCTGCCCGGTCGCCGTGGACCGCTGCCGCACCGAGACCCCCCGGCTCACCGGCGTGACGGCGGCCGACCATCCGGTCTCGTGCCACCTCGTGGACGCCGAGACCGGCGGACCCGACATCTCCCAGGGAAGGAACAGCGTTGTTCACCACACGTCCTGAGCTCGTGGGCGACTTCGGCATGGTCGCCTCCACCCACTGGCTGGCCTCCGCCACCGGCATGAGCGTCCTGGAGCGCGGCGGCAACGCCGCGGACGCCGCCGTCGCCGCGGGCTTCGTCCTCCAGGTGGTGGAGCCGCACCTCAACGGCCCCGGCGGCGACGTACCGATCCTGCTGTTCGACCCGGAGGATGAGCAGGTCCACGTCGTGTGCGGCCAGGGCACCGCGCCCGCCGCCGCGACCGGCGAGGCGCTCGCCGCGCTCGGCCTCGACATCGTGCCGGGCACCGGCTTCCTGCCGAACGTGGTGCCCGGGTCCTTCGGCGCCTGGCTGCTCCTGCTGGAGCGCTGGGGCACCTGGTCCGTACGGGACGTCCTCGAACCCGCCATCCACTACGCCGACAAGGGCCACCCGCTGCTCGGCCGGGTGTCGTCCGCGCTGGAGACGGTCGCGGACATGTTCCGCACCCACTGGCCCACCTCGGCCGCCACCTGGCTGCCCGGCGGCCGCATCCCCGAGGCGGGCAGCCACTTCACCAACCCCGTGCTCGCCGCCACCTACCGCCGCATCGTGGACGAGTCGGAGGCCGCGGGCGGCACCCGCGAGCAGCGCATCCGCGCCGCGCGCGACGCCTGGTACAAGGGGTTCGTCGCCGACGCCATCGGCACGTACTGCGGCGGCACCGAGGTGATGGACACCTCGGGCACCCCGCACCGCGGCCTGCTCACTGCCGACGACCTCGCCGCCTGGGAACCCGCCGTCGAGGAGCCCGTCACCTTCGACTACCACGGCCACACCGTCTGCAAGACGGGGCCCTGGGGCCAGGGACCGGTCTTCCTCCAGCAGCTCGCCCTGCTCGAAGGGTACGACCTGGCGGCCATGGGTCCGGGCTCCGCCGACTGGGTGCACACCGTCATCGAGGCGGGGAAGCTCGCCTTCGCCGACCGCGAGGCCTGGTACGGGGACCCGCGCTTCACCGACGTGCCCCTCGGGGACCTCCTCAGCCGCCCCTACGCCGACGAGCGCAGGCAGCTCATCACGGACACCGCCTCGCTCGAACTGCGCCCCGGCGCGCCCGGCGGTCGCGCGCCCCGCCTGCCCCACTACCCCGACTACCCCGACGGGCCCGCCACGGCGGGCGCGGGCGAACCCACCGTCGCCGCGGGCGCCGGCGAGCCGACCGTCGCAGCCTCGGGCGAGGTACGCGGCGACACCTGCCACCTCGACGTCGCCGACAGCGGCGGCATGATGATCTCCGCCACCCCGAGCGGCGGCTGGCTCCAGTCCTCGCCCACCGTGCCGGGGCTCGGCTTCTGCCTCTCCACCCGCGGCCAGATGTTCTGGGTCGAGCAGGGCCTGCCCAACTCGCTGCGCCCCGGCGCCCGTCCGCGCACCACGCTCACCCCGTCGTTCGCCCTGCGGGACGGCAAGCCGTGGCTCGCCTTCGGCACCCCGGGCGGTGACTTCCAGGACCAGTGGACGCTGCATTTCTTCCTCAACGTGGTGCACGGCGGGATGAACCTCCAGGAGGCCGTCGACTTCCCCGAGTTCCACACCACCCACATGCCGAACTCGTTCTACCCGCGCGACACCCACCCCGGGCGCATCCTGCTCGAAGACCGGCACGACCCGGCCGTCGTCGCGGAGCTGCGCAGGCGCGGCCACCTCGCCGACACCGGCGACAGCTGGTCCCTCGGACACGTCAGCGCCGTCGCGCGCGAGGACGGCTGGCTCAAGGCCGCGGCCAACCCCCGCGGCATGCAGGGCTACGCGGTGGGAAGGTGACCACGATGATCACAGCGGAATACACACTCCCCGGGATCCATGTCCGGGACCACCTGGTCGACGTGCCACTGGACTGGGGGGACCCGGACGGCGCCACCCTGAAGGTGTTCGCCAGAGAGCTCGCCGACCCGGAGCGCCGCCACGAGGACCTGCCGTACCTCGCCTACCTGCAGGGCGGTCCCGGCGGCAGGTCGCCGCGCCCCCTGGCCGCCGGCGGCTGGATCGGCGCGGCGCTCAGGACCCACCGGGTCGTCCTGCTCGACCAGCGCGGCACCGGCCGCAGCACGCCGGTCGACGGCGCCGTGATGAGCGCCCTCGGCAGCGGCGCGGCGGGCGCCGCGTACCTCGCGCACTTCCGCGCCGACGCGATCGTCGCCGACGCGGAGCACCTCAGGAAGACGGTCTTCGGCGGACGGCCCTGGACCACGCTCGGGCAGAGCTACGGCGGCTTCCTCACCCTCACCTACCTGTCCAAGGCCCCCGGGGGGCTGCACGCCTGCCTCGTCACCGGCGGCCTCGCGTCCGTCACCCCGAGCGCAGACGCCGTCTACCGGTGCACCTATCCGCGCGTCGAGGCCAAGAACCGCGCCTACCGCGAGCGCTACCCGCACGACACCGGCCTGGTCGCGCGGATCGCCGAGCGCCTCGCCGCGGGCGGTGTCACTTTGCCGGACGGTGACGTGCTGACGGTCAGGCGGCTGCAGACCCTCGGCCTGGACTTCGGCATGAAGCCGGGGTACGAGCGGGTGCACTGGCTGCTCGACGAGGCGTTCGCCGAAGGGCCGGGCGGCGAGCGGCTCACGGACACGTTCCTCGCCGGGGTGAGGGACCGTACGGCCTTCGACACCAATCCGCTGTTCGCGGCGCTCCAGGAGTCCATCTACGCCAGCGGCGCGAACGGCCCCACCGGGTGGGCCGCCGAGCGCGAGCGCGCCCTCAGGCCGCAGTTCGCCGAGGACGCGAGGCCGCTGCTGTTCACCGGCGAGATGATGTACCCCTGGATGTTCGAGGAGATCAGGGCGCTGCGGCCGTTCCGCCCCGCCGTCGAGCTGATGGCGGCCCGCGAGGAGTGGCCCGAGCTCTACGACCTCGGCAGGCTCGCCGCCAACGACGTGCCGGTGGCCGCCGCCGTCTACTTCGACGACATGTACGTCGACTCCGGGCTCCAACTGGAGACCGCGGCCCGGGTCGGCAACGCGCACGCCTGGGTCACCAACGAGTACGAGCACGACGGACTGCACGAGACGGACCGTGTCTTCGCCCACCTGACGGGCCTGCTCAAGGAGAAGGGGGCCTTCACGGCAGGCTGACCCCGCGCTCCCACCGCGTGCCGGCGCCGCGCCGCCCGGCGGGGCGCCGGCACGCGGCGCCGCGCCGCCCCCGGCCGGGTGCCGGCGGACGCCCCCAAGGCACTTCATGATTCAATCACCGGGCCGCCCGCGGACGGCCCCCGCCAGGACCGGGGCCGCCGAGCCCCGCGACGGTCCGTGGACCGGCACACACGCCACCCAGGCCGAGCCCGATCCAGGAGCGCCCATGCCACCACGCGACACCTACGACACCGACGTCCTCGTCGTCGGGAGCGGGCCCGCCGGCGGGAGCGCCGCCCTGCTCCTCGCCACCTACGGCGTGCGCACCCTCCTCGTCACCCGCTACGGCTGGCTCGCCGGCACGCCCCGCTCGCACATCACCAACCAGCGCACCATGGAGATCCTGCGCGACCTCGGCGTCGAGGAGCAGGCGCTCGCCGCGGGCACGCCCAACGAACTGATGGGCGACACCGTCCTGTGCACCGCGCTCGTCGGCGAGGAGATAGGCCGGATACGCGCCTGGGGCAGCGGACCGGCCGCGGCCACGGAGTACGGCGCCGCGAGCCCCAGCCGCCACATCGACCTCCCGCAGAACCACCTGGAGCCGATCCTCGTCCACAACGCCGCGGCCCGTGGGGCCAAGGTGCGCTTCGACACCGAGTTCGTCAGCTTCACCCAGGACGCGGACGGCGTCACCGCTCTGCTGCGCGACCGCGTCAGGGGCGACGAGTTCACCGTCAGGGCCCGCTATCTGATCGGCGCCGACGGCGGCCGCAGCGCCGTCGCCGAGCAGGCGGGACTGCCCATGGACGGCCGCATGGGCAAGGCGGGCAGCATGAACGTCGTCTTCAGGGCCGACCTCACCCCGTATGTCGCGCACCGCCCGAGCGTCCTGTACTGGGTGCTGCGGCCCGGAGCGGAGACCGGCGGCATCGGCATGGGCCTCGTCCGCATGGTCAGGCCGTGGAACGAGTGGCTGCTGGTGTGGGGGTACGACATCGAGCAGCCGCCGCCCGAGGTCGACGACGAGACGGCCCGCGCCGTCGTGCGGGACCTCGTGGGCGTGCCCGACCTGCCCGTCGAGATCACCTCGACCTCGCTGTGGACCGTGAACCACAGCTACGCCACCGCCTATTCCGCGGGGCGTGTGCACTGCGCGGGCGACGCGGTCCACCGGCATCCGCCGTCGAACGGCCTCGGCTCCAACACCTCAGTCCAGGACGCGTACAACCTCGCCTGGAAGATCGCCATGGTCGTGCGCGGCGAGGCGGGGGAGGCCCTGCTCGACAGCTACAGCGCGGAACGGGCCCCGGTGGGGCGGCAGATCGTGGAGCGCGCCAACCTCAGCAGGGACCAGTTCGGCCCGGTCTTCGACGCGCTCGGCGTCGCGGAGAAGCTCGACGAGGAGCACCTCGACGCAGGCCTCGCCGCGATCCGTGCCGCCACCCCGGAGGGCGCCGCGCAGCGCCGCAGGCTGGAGGCCGCGGTGGAGCTGAAGAACTACGAGTTCAACGCGCACGGCGTCGAGATGAACCAGCGCTACGCCTCAGGCGCGGTCCTGCAGGACGGCAGCCCCGACGAGGTCTTCGCGCACGACCCCGAACTGGTGCACGCGCCCACCACCAGGCCCGGCGCGAAACTCCCGCACGCCTGGCTCGTCGACGCGGCGGGCCGCCGCGTCTCCACCCTCGACCTCGTAGGCAAGGGCGTCTTCACCGTGCTGACCGGGCTCGCCGGCGGGGTGTGGCGGCATGCGGCCACGGAAGCCCGCGACGCGCTCGGCATCGCGCTGCCCGTGGTCACCGTGGGCGCCGAGGGCAGCCGTGACCCGTACGGCGAGTGGACCCGCGCGGCGGGGATTCCCGAGGACGGCGCCCTGCTCGTACGCCCCGACGGATACGTCGCCTGGCGCGCGCCCGCGGCGCCCGCGGGCGAGGCCGAGGCCGCCGCGGCGCTGAGCGCGGCCCTGCGCGCCGTGCTGGCCCGCTGAACACGCAGGCGTCCGCCGGGAGTCCGCACCTCCCGGCGGACGCCGCGCGGCGCCCGGCTCAGCGGTGGCCGCGCCCGTCCGACCGCTTGCGGTGCAGGGTGAAGCGCTCGAACACCGACAGCTCGCCGCCCGGCTTGTTCACGTTGTAGCACGCGGCGTGCATCGTGGTGGTGTCATCCGGGTGGCGGCCCGGGGCGACGGTGAACGCCGCGAAGCCATAGGGGTGTTCGAGGTCCCGAGCGTCCCGTACCGCACCCGCGGCCGCCTGACGGCGCCGTCCGTCAGCCACGACACGGTCATCTGCGTGCCCGGATCGGCGCCGAAGGCCAGGTGCAGCTTCTGTACGGGCGAGGTGCCGCCGGAGCCGGGCGAAGGGTGGAAGGCGGGGGCGCCCGCGTACTGCGGGGCGGCGGGCGCGGGCTCCAGTAGCGGTACGGCGCCCGCGCCCGCCGTGCCGAGCGGGCCGATCGCGTGGCGGCGGGACACCCCGCCGCCTCGTCCCGCGGCCCCCACCGTGCGCCGTGTCCATGGTCGTCCCCTCCCAGGTGTTCGGTGAACGCACGAACACTGGCGCACCACCGCTACCACCCGGTGAACGGCACCTCGCCACGGCCCGTCGGCCCCCCGCCCCGGTCAGCGTCCGTTCCTGCGCAGCACCTCGACCGCGGCGACCGTGGCGCGGCCCCGCCGTGCCGCGTAACCCGCCACGCTGACCTCCCCGGTGTCCTAAGGAGCATCGCGGGCCGCGGGTCTGCCCCGGCTCCTACAGCACGAAGCCGTGCGGGAACGGGTCGTCCGGGTCGAGCAGATAGGTGGCCGTGCCGGTGATCCACGCGCGCCCGGAGAACTCGGGCACCACCGCGCGCACGCCCGCGACCTCCGTCTCGGCCAGCAGGCGCCCCGTGAATCGGGTGCCGATGAACGACTCGTTGACGAACTCCGCGCCCAGCGGCAGCTCGCCGCGCGCGTGCAGCTGCGCCATCCGCGCCGACGTGCCCGTGCCGCACGGCGAACGGTCGAACCAGCCGGGCTGGATCGCCATCGCGTTGCGCGAGTGCCGTGCGTCCGACCCGGGGGCCAGGAACTGCACGTGCTTGCAGCCCCTGATCGCCGGGTCCGCGGGATGCACCGGCGCGCTGCGGGCGTTGACGGCGTCGGAGATCGCGAGCCCGGCTGCCAGGATCTCGTCCTTGCGCGCCCGGTCGAACGGCAGCCCGATCGAGGCCAGGTCGACCACGGCGTAGAAGTTCCCGCCGTACGCCATGTCGTAGCGGACCCGCCCGAGCCCGGGCACGTCCACCTCGGCGTCGAGTTCGAGCGCGAAGGCGTCCACATTGCGCAGGGTGACGCGCTCCGCGACGCCGTCGCGCACGGCGACCCTCGCCTCCACGGGCCCCGCCGGCGTGTCGAGCCGTACGACGGTCTCCGGCTCGGTGACCGGCACCATGCCGGTCTCCACCAGGACCGTCGCCACTCCGATCGTGCCGTGCCCGCACATCGGCAGGAAGCCGCTCACCTCGATGTACAGCACACCCCAGTCGGCGTCCTCGCGCAGCGGCGGCTGGAGCAGGGCGCCGCTCATCGCCGAGTGCCCGCGCGGCTCGTCCACCAGGAACCGCCGCAGCTCGTCCAGGTGCTCGATGGCGTACCGGCGCCGCTCGGCCATGGTGGCACCGGGGACCGGCGGCACACCGCCGGTGACGACCCGGGTCGGCATGCCCTCGGTGTGCGAGTCGACGGCGCTGATCGCGCGGACGCTGCGCATCAGGCCTGCTGTCCTTCGCCGCCGAGCGCGGCCAGCGCGTCGATCGCGCGCCGCATGTCGGCGGTGACCTGCTCGCGGAAGGCGGGCACCAGCGGGCCGCGCGGCGGGCGGCAGGGGCCGCCGAACCGGCCGACCATCTCCATGCCCAGCTTGATGGCCTGCACGAACTCCGTGCGCGAGTCCCAGCGGAACGCGGCGACCAGCGGCTCGTACAGTGCCCGCGCCTCCTCCAGCTTCCCGGCGCGCGCCAGCTCGAACAGCCGCGCCGACTCGGCGGGGAAGACGTTCGGGAAGCCGGCGAACCACCCGGTGGCGCCCATCAGCAGGCTTTCGAGCACGACGTCGTCGGCGCCGCTGATCACGTCGAGCTCCGGCGCCTGCTCCTTGATCTCCAGCACGCGCCGCACGTCGCCGGAGAACTCCTTGACGGCCCGTATGTTGTCGATCTGCGCGATCTCCTTGAGGAGCGCGGGCGTCAGGTCGACCTTGGTGTCGAAGGGGTTGTTGTACACCATCACCGGCAGGCCCACCGCGGCGACGGCCTCGAAGTGCGCGACGACCTCGCCCTCGTTGGCGCGGTACATGGTGGGCGGCAGGCACAGCACGCCGTCCGCGCCGTCCTCCGCCGCGGCCTCGGCCCAGCGCGCGGCGAGGTGCGAACCGACGCCGTGCACACCGACGATGACCTTGCCGCGCCCGGCGACCGCTTCGATCGCGGTACGGGCCACGGCGCGGCGCTCCTCGTCGGTGAGCGACGAGTACTCGCCGAGCGAGCCGTTGGGGCCGACGCCGTCGCAGCCGCTGTCGACGAGCCAGGCGCAGTGCTCGGCGTACCGGTCGAGGTCGACCGCGAGCCCGGCCGGTGCCGACGGGTCCTCCCGGTAGGGGAGGGCGGTGGCGACGACGACGCCGCCCAGGACGCTGTCGGTTGACGTGGTGGCCATGGTGGCAACTCCTTCAGGGTGCGGAAGACACAGGGGAGGGGCGGAGAGGGAGGGGCACAGGGGGGACGGGTGGGGGCGGGGGCCTGCGGCCCGCGTCAGGCGCGGGCCGCGCGGGGCCGGCGGCCGCGGTGCGCGGCCGTCCACCGATC
>NZ_BAABEP010000061.1:0-36106 GCF_039540215.1 Streptomyces tremellae | reverse complement strand
ATCGCACGTTGTCTTCCTAAGACCGCTTGGCCTCCGACTGGGATATGCCCCGGCAAGCCGGGGCATAGAGCGCGAATTGCGCAAGCGCAATTCGGATTCCCCCGCTTGCGGGGGAATGGAATTCCGTAAACGGAATTCCGGACGGAATGCAATTCGCGCAAGCGCGAATTGGAGGCGACCGCGCAAGCGCGATCACCGGGGCTGGCTACGAGGGGAGGTGCATCGCGTGCGGAACTGTGTAGGGCCTGGGGTTCCTCCCCACCACCCCTGCAACGAGGGTGATGGACCGCCTGCCCGATCGGGTGCCGGCCCCACCGCAGTGACGGGCTCCGCTGCGCTCCACCCTGACCCCTCCCCCACCCTCGAAACCGGCTGCTCACGTTCACGAATACCCCGCCAGCATACCCTATGAACCGTACGCGCGGGGCGAAATTCAGTCAAGTATCAGCTTCCAGGGCGAACCTGTCGCGTGGGCGATGCATCACGGGTTCCGGGTGTGTAGAGTCTGGGGTCAGACACCATCACCCCGGCCCGCCAGTCACCGCGCCGGACTCTTATTCCTATTACGCGTCGCATTCCGCGAAAAGGAGAACACGGGAATGGCCGTGAAACTGCGTGAACACCAGATTGAGGCCGTAGCCGCCATCGTGCGCGGCCTCGACGTCCCGCCGGGTGGCATTCCCTGGAATGGCTTGCGCGGGCAGGTGCACGCCGCGTGCGGGACGGGAAAGACCATCATCGCGGCGGCCTCCGCAAAGCGGATTGTTCCCAAGGGCCGCATTCTCGTGGTGGTGCCGACCCTGGATCTCCTGGCGCAGACCGTGAAGGCATGGAGCGGTGCCGGGCACAAGGGGCCGGCCGTGATGGTGTGCTCGCCCCTGGACGACCCGGAGCTGTTCCACCTGGGGGTGCGGAGCACCACGAACCCCGTGCAGCTGGCCCTGTGGCACAGCGCCGGGCCGGTGACCATCTACGCCACCTACGCGTCGCTGGGCGTGCTCGTAGAAGCCTTCGAGGGCGCCTACGGGCAGAAGCTCGCCCCGGTGGACCTGGCGGTGGTCGATGAGGCGCACCGGACCAGTGGGTCGATGGGGAAGGCGTGGGCGGACATCCACGACCAGACGAAGATCCCGGCGCACCGCCGGCTGTACCTGACGGCGACGCCTCGGATCTGGGAGGAGCGGCTGAACCGCGAAGTCGCCGAGGGGGTGCGTGACCCGCTGCCGCGCGAGATGGCGGCCTCCATGGACGACGAGAAGGTCTTCGGGCCGGTCCTCTACAAGCTCTCGTTGGCGTCGGCGGTGTCTCGGAAGCTGCTGGCGCGGTACCAGATCATCGTCCTGGAGCTCCAGGACCCGGTCGTGACGCCCGAGCGGCTGATGGGCGAGGAGCGGCACACCGAGGAGGTCCGCGGGCAGCGCCTCGGGGCGCTCCAGGCCGCGTTGCTGCACACGATGGAGCAGCACAACCTCCAGACCTGCATTACCTTCCACCACCGGACCATAGAGGCCGCGGCGTACGCGGAGGGCCTGGAGCGCGTGGCCAAGCGGCTGCACGATGATCAGCCCGAGAAGTACCCGGCGGAGATCTGGGCGGACTGGCTGTGCGGGGAGCACGTCCCGGAGCGCCGGCGGGACGTGCTGGGGAAGTTCGGCTCCACCGCACGGCGGGCCGTGCTCTCCAACTGCCGCGTGCTCGGGGAGGGCGTGGACATCCGGGCCGTGGACTCCGTGGCGCTCCTGGACCCCAAGGGTGCGCCGCACGACATCGTGCAGGCGATCGGCCGGGCGCTGCGTCAGAAGCCTGGACAGGGAAAGCTGGCCTCTTTGATCGTGCCGGTATTTCTCCAGCCCGATGAATCGCCGGAGGACATGTTCACCTCCGGTTCGTATAAGCCGCTGGTGAAGGTTCTTGAGGGTCTTCGGGCTCACGACGAAGAGGCCGTCGAATTGCTCGCGATCCCGCAGGAGCCTCAGAAGGACGTCGCGCAGCCCTCCGAATACATCGGTGCCGCGCCCGCCGATAACGAGGAAGAAACCCGTCTCCTGCTCCGGTTTGCGGCTCCGCGTGATCCGGTGATGGTCGCCAACTGGGTGTCCTTCAACGTGATCGACACGGAGCGGCAGGACTGGGCGCGCGGCTGGGCGAAGCTCAAGGACTACGCGGAGCGCGAGGGCCACGCCCGGGTGCCGTACGAGCACAAGGAGGGCGCGTTCCCGCTCGGTCAGTGGGTCGCGGAGCAGCGACGGGCATACGGGGCCGGGCAGATGAGCGGCCGGCGGGCGGCGCGGCTGGAGAAGCTGGGCATGGCCTGGTCGGCGGCCGACGCGCGGTTCCAGGAAAACCTGGCGGCGGCCCGGGTGTACTTCGCGGAGCACTGGACGCTGTGCGCTCCCCGGGCGGCGGCCGCGCTCGACAAGCCGGTCGGCCAGTGGCTGTCCAACCTGCGCCGTCCCGGTGCGCTGGAGGGTCACCCGGAGTGGGAGGCCGCGCTCCTGGCCGTGGACGAGGACTGGAACCCGTCGTGGCCCACGGAGTGGCAGCGGCACTACGCCGCGCTGCGGGAGCTGGTGCGTGACGAGGAAGGGCCGGCGGAGGTGCTGCCCGGCTTCACCGTGCACGGCATGGACGTCGGCAAGTGGCTGGCCCGGCAGCGCAGGCCCGAGGTGTGGGCAGCTCTGGCCGACGGGCAGCGCGAGCGCCTGGAGGCCGTCGGCGTCACCACGCTCGCCGCTCCGGCCCCGGTGGAGCAGGCCGCGCCGACGGAGCCGTCCACGGCGCCCGTGAGCGCCTTCGAGAAGGGCGTTGCGGCCCTGGCGCAGTACAAGGCCCGCACGGGCTCTGTGACGGTCCCCAGGGCCCACGTAGAGGCGCTGCCGGACGGGACAGAGGTCAAGCTCGGGGTGTTCCTCAGCAACAGCAAGAGCCGCCGGGCCAAGCTGACCGTCGACAAGCTCGCCGCGCTCGCCGGCCTCGGGCTGGAGTGGGCGGCCACGGCAGGAGCGGCGTGATGAGCACGGGCGAGCACGAGGCCGGAGAGCAGCACGTGCGGGACACCGTGCGGCGGCACACCCACACCAGGGCCTTCACGGAGGCCGAGGACGTCAACTCGGCCGTGCTGTCCGACCCCGGCGTCCAGGAGGCGCGGGAGCGGGTGGAGGCGGCGGAGACGGAGATGGGCACGGAGCTGGTCGCCCGTCTCCAGCCATTCCAGGACCGCTACGACCAGGCCGTGGCGGCGGGCGACGCAGACGGGCTCGCCGGGCTCTGTGCGGGCAAGCACGGCCGCTGGGGGCGGATCTGCGTCCTGCCCGAGGGGCACGAGACCTCGATGGAGGAACCGCACTGGGGCCGCAACGGCGAAGGCCGGCCGATCGCGTGGGTGGGCAGCGCACCTGACGACTGGTGAGCGGCGGTGAGCCGCTGCCGGCCGTGGAGGCGCGTGCGATCGCCAACAGCATCCACCGGTGGATCACGACGCGGTCGAGGATGTGGAAGGACGGTGCGGCGGTCTACGAGGCCACCTTCGTCGCCATCCAGTCCGCCCGTGCCAAGAAGGGCGGCGCAGCGCGCGCTGCGCGCCGGGACGAGCGCACCGAAGCCATGCTCGAGTACATGAGGGGGAAGCCGTGACGCAGGGACCCAGGCGCGAGCGTCGCACCGCGACGGTCCGCGAGCTCGCGGACCGGTTCGGCGTGTCCCCACGGACCGTGCGCAGCATGATCGCCGAGGAACGCGCGGCGTACGAGGGCCGCTCCCAGCAGCGCCGGGACCAGATCGTCGAACTGCACAGGCAGGGACTGAAGGGCTACGAGATCGCGCGCGAGCTGAAGGTTTCCAGCGGTCTGGTGTCCACCCGGCTCAAGGAAGCCCGCTCGGCCGGTGTCGACCTCACCCGCTACGCCGCTGCCGGTGAAGCCCAGGAGCAGAGCCAGGCGTAGCGAGCGGGCCGGGTCAGCCCTGGGGGCGCTCCCTCTGGATCTTCTGCACCTTGCGGGCCATGTCGAGCTGCGCGCGGACCACGGTGTCGAACAGGGCCTCCGGATCGCCGTCGGGGCCGGCGCTCGCAGCCAGCAGCGAGGCGACTTGGCCGGCGAGGACGGTGACCACGTCGGCCGTTCCCACCGGGCCGCGGACCTCGATCAGCTTGCGCACTGCGTCGTCGATGCGGTCCATGGCCTCCTCGCCCTGGAGGAGCAGACCGAGCCGGTCGGCGAGGAACATGCGGACGACCGCCACACCGTCGGCCAGGGCGGTGTCCACGTTGTAGTCGGCGCGGGCTTTCTCCGACTCCTTGAGCACGGCCGGAATCGTGTACGTCCGCTGCTCCGGGATGAGGCCCTCCTTCCGCCACTCCTCGTACGGGATGGGGCCGACGGCGTCACGGCGGGCACGGTGTTCGTTGGTCGGGCTGCCGCCCGCGGTGCGGCAGGCCCGCCCTGCGGCTGCCTTGCAGGTCGGGCAGTCGACACGGCGCTTCCACGCGCGCACGAGATCCATCTCGGCGTCGGAGCGAAGGTGGCGTCGCCACTCGCCGCCCCACGGGATGCTCTGCGATCCGTTCTCCACACCCATTGGCCCCCCTGGGTCCTCGTGGTGTGCCGTCTTGCGTGCCGAAGCTGACCGTACCTGCGCTGACGCCTCTCATGGGCCGACAGCGGTCGATCCGGAGACGGCCGTCGTGCGCGCCAGTTCAGCTGCCGTGGGCTTCCAACGCGTACAGCTCATAGGGGACGGTTCCGGCTTCGGTGTCTCGGGAGGAGTTCCGCACCGCTCGCGGCCGCGGCCTGGTCGCCGGCGGCATCATCGCCTACCGCAACAACCGCTGACCGCCACCGTCCTTGGGCTCACCCGTCGGAGCGGGTGAGCCCAGCACGAGCGGCGCCTCGCCCAGCGGGCCGTCAGCGACCTGGAACCGGTGTGCGGACAGGATCGCGCGCAGCGCCTGGTTCATCGCGGCCTGCTGGGCATCGCACAGCCCGGAGGGAAGACAGCGGGCCTGCGGGTCCTGCTGCCACTGCACCCGCAGCCCGCGGCGGTCCAGGACCAAGGCCACGCCTGCTTCTTGCCCGTCTGCGGCCGCCTCGATGTCGTACGGCGGCAGACCGGCCAGCAGCATGACCTCGAGTACGGCCCGTGCCAGGTGCTCCTGGACCTCGGTGAGCGCCGCGCCGTCCAGGACGGACCTGGGCGCGAAGTAGCGCGCCTGCTGCTCGCAGTCCCCGCCGCGTGGGTCCATGCTGTCGCTCCCGCTGTCCGGTCCGGCACCCAGGTCGTCAGGCGTCCGGGGCGATGATCTTGTTACCGCTACTCAGGTGCGGGCGGACCGTGTACTCGCCGTCCGGGGAAGGCCGGTGCGGTCCCCCGTCCTCGGGCTCGCTCACGCCGATGACAGGCCAGAAGACGCCCTCCCCGTCCATGACCCAGGCGGCAATGGGCGCGTCGAATGCATCGAACGGGCCGAACCGCTCGGCTTGCACCTTCCACCCGGGCGCGGCCGGCAGGACCGAAACCACCCGGTGGTACGGCACCAGTTCCTTGAACCCCGGCACCTTCGTGACGGGGACCAGCCGAGGACTGTCCCGCATCGCCACCATCGCTTCTTCCTTCGGCCCCCACTTCTCCACGGGCAGCGAATACTCCCGCTCCCCCTCCACGATCTTCGCTCCCCACCCTGTCGGGCTCCACTTCATGGCCGATCCTCCCCTGTGATCGATCTACGGCTGAACGACGCTACCCATCCGGCAGCCGCGGTAGTGCGGCTTCGCCACCAAAGGCCGACGGCATGGGCAAGTAGAGGTTGGATCAGGTCAGATCGGTGGTGCCGGGGCACCACGCGACGCAAGGCGTGAGCTGCGGAACAGGAGGGCGGAGCACCAGGGTTGGCGTCCCGCCCTTTGCCGACGGAGGTCAGGCAGGGAGCGCGCCGATCGCGGCCTGCCACGGGTAGGCGTCGAGGTCGCCGTGCTTCGGCTTGTGGGGCACAAATCCGTCCTCTCCGAGCAGCACGGTGACGCCTGCTTCGCGCAGGAAGGCGATGTGGCCGGCCACCGCGGGGTGCGCGGCTTGGGCGTCGTTGAAATGCGGCAGGGCGATGATCGGCAGACCCAGGCCGATGCCCTCGGTGATCAGTCCGAGGGCGAGGGTGTCGCTGATCGCGGTCGCCCACTTCGCGAGCGTGTTGTTGGTGAGCGGGGCCACGAGGATCGCGTCCGGGGCGGGCAGGACGTCCGGCTGCAAGGGCAGCTTGTACTGCCAGCGGACCGGGTGTCCGGTCAGCTCCGTCAGGGCCTCGATCTCGCCTTCGGTGTCCTCGCTGAGCCACCGGTACGCGGACGGCGTGAGGATCACGCACACGTCCCAGCCCGCCGCCTGGGCGGCGCGGACGGGTACGTGAAGGCGTCGGGCGGGCGGGGCGGCGCAGGCGATGAGGTACAGGGTGCGTGTGGTCACCGGGGCAGTCCACAACGATCAGCAGTCGATGCGCATACCCCCTCTACCCGTGCGGCACGATCATCAGGCACCGCGCCCACACCGAGCCGGCCGCGGACAGGGCCGACGCGCCCGCACGACGACCGCGCGGCGGGCGCCCGGCGTCCCGGAGGCGCCGGTGTGGCCGTGCGCATGCTGCGCACTGGCCACACGAGCACCACCCGCCACGAAATTCAGCACCCGTCGACTCCCACGTCAGCGCGGGGCAGCCGGCGTAGTTCGCAGCGCGCCGCCGGCACCGCGGGCGCCATCTGCCAGTAGGGATGCCACCACAGCCGTACGGACAGGCGCAGCAGGCGGCGACGCAGGACGGTGGTGTCGCGGAGGCGGGACGCGGCGAGCGCGTCGTAGGTGGCGTTCCAGGCGGCTTGCGTCCGCACCAGGTCGTCGGGGAAGTCAGTCGCGTCCATATCGACATTAGATCGCGTGTTCGATTTTGGTGTCACGTCGGACACACGCCGACCGGAGCCGCGGTCGGGGCCGCGCGCGGGCCGCGCGCGACGAGTCCGCGGGGAACGCCTGGGCGCCTTCCAGGCGGTCGCGCCGCGGGCGGGCGGGCCTGCGGTCGCCCCCGACGAGGGAGGTCAGGTCCGGGACGCCGACAGTCCTGGGCCTGTGGCCGGCCCCTCCCGGGGGGGGGTGGGAAGGCGCCGTCAGGACCGCCGGCGCAACCAGCGCGGCCCCGGTCGGCTCTTGACCGTCCTCCGGCTCCAGCGGTGCGGCGGCCTGGAGGCGAGCCGGCCCCCTCGGGGCGGCCACGGGCCCGCGGGCGACGTCGGCGGAGCCGGGAACGGCAGCCGCGGGCGAGCCCGGCCGCGCCTACCGGGTGCGCAGAGCGCGCGCGGCGGCCTCGCAGGCGCGGGCGAGCGGCTCGCTGGCCAGGTCGGGCAGCGAGCCCTGTTCCGCGGCCTGGCGCAGATGCGCGAGGGCCTGCGCCCATTCGATCGCGTCCTCGGGCAGCGTGTACGGCTCACCACTCAACCGCGTCGCCGGCACCCGTTCCTGCTCGGTACGCACCACCGTGCGCACCACCGTCTCCGTCCGCTCCACGACCTGTGTCACCGGCTCCCGCGTGCGCCCGCCCTCGCCCACCGGGCGCTCCGCGCGGGCCTGCGCCCTGCGCAGCTCGTACGCGCGCGTGCGATGCGCGGCGCCGCAGTACGCCGGCGGCCGCCCCGTCCCCGCGTACGGGACCTCTTCGCCGCACCAGGCACAGGTACGAGCGACCAACCGCTCACGCACCACCCGCACCTCACCGGCCACCGACCCCCGTCCGTCCCCGCCGTCAGCACCCTGAATTTTCGTCACAGACGAAACCCTAGCCGCCTGAAAGGTCCGAGCCCTTTCCCGCAGGTCACAGCCACCGAGCGCCCAGTGATGCGTTCGTCTCTCTTATCCCTTTGGAGAGCAGCACCGCAGCGCTCCACGCCCCCAGCCCCCGGCGCCCGCCGGGGGCTTCGAGCCAGTGCAGTGCCCTGTCGATGGCCCGCTCGTGCGCCCGCTCGATGACCCGGCGCGTGTGGGCGTCGCCCAGCGCCCACAGCACGTGCAGGGACGCCTGCGGGCGGAAGGTGAAGTCCAGGGCGATCAGCGGGGTCTGCTTGCGGGCCTCGATCTCCTCGATCGGCTGCCCGAGGACGGTCGCCCGCCGGGCGGTGGCCGCGTCGGCGCCGTCGTCCAGGAGGTGCCGCTCGATCCGGTCGGCGTCCGGGTGCCGGCCCTGACCGAAGGCGAGCTCCATCTGCCGCTCGGACACCTCCGCGCCCGCGGTGAGCCCGAGCGCAGCCAGGCCGCGCCCCAGCCACCGCCCCGGCGGGAGACCGGCCACCTCCTGGGCGTCCTTGAGGGACTGGCCGACCGGGCGGCGGCCGTCCCCGAAGGCAACTCCGCGCACGTAATAACGCCAGGCGTTACGCCTCTGGACCTTCGCGACACTCAGCATCCCCACAGGGGACACCGGCTCTGACCTGCGAAAAAGAGCGATCCCGTGAGGCGGGACAGTTCACCGGAACTTCACGGCCGATCCCGCCCGACGGGCAGTTCCGGAGGCACCGCGCCCGCCCGGCGGACACCACCCGGGCCATGCAAATGCTGCGCGGCCACCCCGCCACACCCGCCTCACACACCACGAAAACCTCAAGTAGACGACTCCAGCGTCAACGAGCGCCTTACTGCGTACCGCTCCCCCACCCAGCGGCCAAGGACGCCGCACCCCTGCACCACGTCACCCACTCTCGCCCCCGGCAACGCCGGGGGCTTCTTGCTGCCTGGAGGACCGACGTGCCCACCTACGAGACCATGACCCGCTTCAACAACGACCTGCGCCGTCTCACCCCCGAACAGCGCCGCCGCTTCCGCCGGGCCGTCACCGCCTTCGTCCACGACCTGCGCGACACCGACGGGCACTTCCGCGCCGGCCTCCGCGTCAAGCAGGTCAGCGGCTTCCCCGGGATCTACGAACTCACCTGGTCCGCAGGCACCGGACCGGCCGGGCGCGCCACCTGGCAGTACGGGACCTCATGCCGTCCCGGCGAGCGGCACATCATCTGGCGACGCATCGGCACCCACGACATCCTCACCGGCCCCTGACTGAGGTCCGCTCAGCTACTTTCACGCGTGAAACCGATCCGGTCTGGCTGAGGCCAGGGACGCGTGCCCGCTAGGGTTCGGTCCGACAGGTTGCACCACCCCGGAGGACAAGATGACGACGCCGCTGCCTCGGCCGAAGCGTAAGAAGAAGGGCGAGGGCGGCGGTAGCGGCACTCTGCGAGCCGACCGCGAGAAGGCCGGTCTCACGGGCAGCCACGACATCCACGCCCTGCCTCCCGAGAATGGCGAGCTCCTGGAGCTCGATCCGGAGACCATTTCGCCCAACCCGATGAACATGCGGCTTGAGCTGCGCGACATGGACTCGATGATCGCGGACGTAGGCGAGCGCGGGGTCCACACTCCGGGCATCGTGATGCACACCAAGGTCTTCATGGAGTGCTATCCGCAGTGGGCTTCCAGGGTGAAGCACCCCGACCGGACCTTCATCCTCGGCCCCGGTCACCGGCGGCACGCCGCTGCGCTCGCGACGGGGCGCATCATGCCTGCGGTCCTGCGCGACGACATTGCCCGGGACCGCCGCGTCGAGGAAGAGCTGGTCTCCGAGAACAACAGCCGCGCCGGTCTTTCGCCGATCGAGCAGGCTCTGGCGATCGACCTGCTGCGCCAGCGCGTCCACGAGGACGAGGACCGGACCCTCAGCTTCGATGAGGTCGTCGAACGGGCCGGATACACCGCAGGGACGGTGTCGAAGTACCTCGCGCTCCTCAAGCTCCCCGACGACGTCCAGCAGGCGATTCACGTCGGTGACCTGTCGATGCGCGCCGGCTACTCGCTCTCGCTCCTCAAGGACGCCGACGGGAAGAAAGAGTCCCCGGAGGCACACGCCCTCCAGCTGCGCGGCTGGGAGCTGATGCGAGACGAGAAGCTGTCCGTGGAGGCCGCCAAGAACCGGGTGACCTTGGAGGGACAGCAGCAGTTTCACGCGGGAAAGTCGTCCGCCACCACGCTGGCTGTGCCGGAGCCGCGGGAGGAGAGCACCACCCAGGCCGGGGAGGACCAGGCCCCTTCGGGTGAGACGCCGAAGCCGGTGACGGTCCCCAGCAAGGGCGGTGAGACGGCGCCGGGCGAGACCACTGCCGCACCGACCGCCGTCGCGGTCATCGAGACGACCGACGACTCCGCGCCTACCGCTTCGCCAGCCCCGACCGTCGATCCCGAGGTGCTCCGCAAGGCTGCGGCGGACCAGCGAGACCTAGCGTGCCGGCTGCTGCTCGCTGAGGAGCGGTACGCCAAGGGGGCGGAGTCGAACGCCCGGCTCGTCACCATGGTGCTCAACCCGAACGAGTGGAAGCAGGCCGCGGCCAAGGCCCACGGGTGGCTCGTGGAGCTCAAGAAGGGGCCGTCCAGCAAGAAGCGCCCCACCGACTACTTCGCAGCCGTCGCCGCATCCGAGGACTCCGGCCTGATGCAGCGCGCTGCCTTCGCCATCGGCCTGGCCGCCGACGAAGTGCGGGCCGCTCAGCCGGACCGGGCGTGGGACGCTCGCGACGTCGCACACGTTCAGTTCCTCGCCACCAGCCGCGCCTCGTACCAGCTCAGCGAGTGGGAGCAGCAGCAGGTGGAGCTACTTTCACGCGGGAAACAGTGACCGCCCGCCCCCGACAGGATGGCTCAGCCTCCACGGAGATCAGATGACCAGCACACTCGCGAAGACCAGAGCGCAGAACGTCCGGCGTGCCTACAAGGTGTTCATCTTCGCCCTCAAGGCCGGCGGCACGGCCAAGACGTCCACCACCACGGCCCTCGCCGTACAGCTGGGCCTGCGCGGCTACCGCGTCCTCGTCATCGACTTGGACCCGCAGTGCAACGCCACCCGGGTGCTGGGCCGTCGTGTGTTCAAGCCGGGGCAGAAGAGCCTCACCGATGTGATGGCGGACAAGGCGCAGCTCAAGGACATCATCGTCCAGGCCCGGTACCGCACCGACCCGGACGGCGACAGCGACGACTCGTTCACCGAGATCCCGAACGTCTGGATCGCTCCCGGCGACCTCGATCACCCGGACATCGACGACGCGGAGCGGATCCTCAACGCTGAGGACGGGAACGTCTTCTGGCTCAAGGACGGCCTGGACGACCTGGCGGAAGAGTTCGACGTCGACGTCGTCCTTATCGACCCGCCGGCGACCTACGGCCGCCTGACGGTCACGGCCCTCGTGCTCCTGGACGAAGAGACCGAGGGCGCGGTGATCCCGCCGGTGCTGTGCACCTACAAGGAGGCCGACGCGCTGGTCCGGCTGGAGAAGAAGCTCAAGGAGATCAGCGAGCGCCGCATGTACCAGCGGCGGGGGATCCGGCCGCAAATGAAGTACGTGATGGCCTGTGCCGCTCCCACGGCCTCGTTCGGGACCGAGGAGCACTGGGAGACGTTCAACGAGCTCAAGGAGGAGTACGGCGACATACTGCTGCCGCCGGTGCACTGGTCCGGCGTCGCCACGAAGATCTACCGCAACGAGTGCGCGGTGCCGATCCTCTCGCCGAACTCCCGGCCCTCGCAGGACTACGCGAAGGTCGCCACGGCTCTGGGCTTTCCGCAACGCTGACAGCTACTTTCACGCGTGAAAGTAGCGACCGGATCGGTCCGGAAACACAAGAAGGCCCGCACTCCCCGCGCCGTTCGCAGGGGGTACGGGCCTTCGTGGTGCCGGGTGTCAGAGCGCCCAGGTCGCGGGCGCGCCTTCGTCGGGGTTGGGGATGCTGGCGGCCTTCACCGTCGCGGCGGGGTGTCGCAGGGCGGTGATCGGGACGGCGCCGGGTTCACTGGCCGGCGCCCAGACCATGCGCCAGGTGTCGTCCTACTCGCAGCCGCATCCGTCGTGGTCCGGGTGCGGGCGCCGTGAGAAGACGCCGTGGGTGTGGACGGCGCGCGGGATGCAGGGGATGAGGACCGCCGGGTCGTCGCCCGGGTACAGGTGCCCGCGGCGGGAGTTGTGACGGTCATAGTGGTGCGGTTCTCCTTGGTGGTCGGGGATGGGCCGCACTGGGCCCGCCTGGAGCTGTTCAGAACGGGGAGGCGCCGGCCGGACCGGGGCGCGAGACGGGGCGTCAGGCAGCAGCCGCGGACGTGTAGGAGTTGACGGGGGCCGGGGTGCCGTCGTAGCACTCCAGGCACATGCCGTAGCGCTTGAGCGGGAGGCAATGGAAGTAGCGCCGCATGCACTGCGGACACGTCTGCCGCGCGGCCATAGCCCGGTCGAGCGCGGCCTCCTGGGCGAGCGTCGGCGTGCGCTTCGGCAGCGCGAGGTCGATCCGGTACAGCCAGGCCCACTTCGTGCCGCCGCGGCATTCGAGGCGGGCGACGGGCTCCTGACCGCCGGGACGCAGTCCCATCGCACGCAGCTGGCGGCGAGTAGCGAGGTACGCGCGGCTGGCCTGCCGCCAGCCGTAGACCGGTAACGAACTGTCCAGGGCGTAGAGGTCGACATCGACCAGCTGGTCGGCCATCACGCACTCCTGCGAACCAAGGCAAGGGAGTTCCTCTGACCGGGAGCGGTGGCGCGCGAGCCGGCGCCCCCGCGGGAGATGAGCACGGTGGACTCCTTCAACGGCACGAACAGCGCCCGCCGCCCCGTCTTCGGGGCGGCGGGCGCGGGGGACGGCCGAACGGTGTGGAGGGCCCTGGCAGGGCGCGGGATCACAAGTCGCTGGGGAGCTGTTTCCCACTCTTCGCGTCGTACGCGGTACCGGTCGGGGACAGACGCACGGTCCGCACCATGCCCAGAGATCCGGCGTGCCAGCTCTTCCCACCGACTGCGATCCGTACGGTCACGTCCGCGAGGGAATCAGTCACCGGCAACGTGATCTCCACGGGTAGGGGGTACCACCCGTGCTTCCGGACGTTCGTAGCGGTCTTCCTGCCTGCGTCGATGTGCAGGTATCGCGCGTCAGGGTCGTAGTAGCTGGACAACTCCACGGTCACCTTGTCCCGACGGACGCTCCAGTAAGCAGTAGCAGTCGCGTCGACACTATCCAGGTGGAGAGCCGCTCCCGAGCGGCCCTTGTAGGCGACGGCCTTCATTGTGCGTACCTTCTGCTCATGCTCCTCGTGCACGTGGTGGACGATTCCCGCGGTGCCGAGGGTGACCACAGCGGCGGCGACGATGTAGGGCCATGTGCGGCGCCGCGCGGGCTTCGCGTCGAGCGTGGTGCCGGGGCTTGGGGGTGGTGGGGCTGCGGGCGGGGATTGGGGGCCGCTGTACCAGGGTGGTGTGTTCTGGCCGCTCGTGAACCAGTCAGTGTTGGTGTTGGCCATGCCCTCTTCCTTCCTCATGGTCACGACGGTGGCATGTGCGTGGGCGCCGCGTCGGGGTTTTGCGTAGACGTCAGCCACGCGGCCCGGGCGGTACGAGGCGTCGCAGGGCGGCCGCGGCGCGGGTACGGTGCGGCCGCCCGGCGATGCGGCGGGTGGGGGTGGGTTAGAGGTCGGTGGGGATCTGTCGTCCGGTCTTCGCGTCGTATGCGGTGCCGGTGGGGGAGAGGCGGACGGTGCGGACGATGGGCGGGGCCCCGTCGTGCCAGCTGACGCCGCCGACTGCGGCGGTGACGGTGATGTCTGCGAGGGGGTCGCTCACCGGCAGCGTGATCTCGGGGGTGTCGGGGTACCAGCCGTCCTTGCGGGTGCTGGAGGCGCTGTGCCCGGCGGACTCGATGTACAGGTAGCGTGCGTTGCGGTCGCTGTAGCTGCGCAGCTCCAGGGTGACCCGGTCGCGGTCGGCGCTCCACTGGGCGACCGCGTAGGCGTGCACGCCGTCGACGTGGAGGACGGCTCCTGCCCGGCCCTTGTAGGCGCGCACCCGCGCCTCCCGTTCCTGATCGCGGGGTGCGGCGGTGCCGGCGACGAGGCAGAGGGCGGGCAGCTTCCTGTCCCACGACGGCGCGCTCTGCTCCGCGGTGAACCCGCCGACGACGGCCTGGAGGGGTTCCTCCTGCCTCTGCATGTTCGCGACAGTGGCGCGCAGGTGGGCGGCCTGGTCGGGGCGCCCGCAGGCGTCGGCGATGCGGGCGCGGGTGGACAGCCAGGCGGCGGCCTGGGGGGAGTTGACGCCGTGGGCGGCGATGTCCTCGCGCTCCCCGAGGGCGGCGAGCTGCGCGGCTTCGTTGTACCGTCCCGCGATCGCGGCCTGCACGGCGTGCTCGTGGCGGACGTCGATGTCGAGGTCGATCACGTTCGGCGGCATCTCCCACCCCCAATCCTCTGCGTCGTCCGCGCCGTCCTCGAGCACAGGTTCCTCGCCGGCCTCCAGGAGCTCGTCGTCATCCGGGAGCTCGTTCTCCGCGAAGTCGTCGTCGTACTGCGGTGTCTCCTGCTCGATCGCCACCGCCTGGTCCGCCGGCACACCGTCTTCGTCCGTCCCGGTCGCGGCGCCCTGCGTGCTCTGGTCCTGGGTGAGGGTCTGCTGAGCGTTGCGGCGTCGGGAGGACGTGTCGGTCAGGACGGCTTCGTCGGTGGTCAGGACGGTCTCGACGACGTCGACGTACCCGGCGCCGACCTTCCACACAGCCTGGCCCGGGGCCAGGCCGGGGATCATGGCGATGGCCCAGTCGGGCAGGCCCAGCAGTGCGCCGACGAGGTCGGCTTCCTCGGGGCTGAGGCGGCCGACGTGGGCGACCTCGCACAGCCGGGCGAGGTCGCGCGCCCGACCGTCGCCCAGGTCGGACAGGGTGTGCATCACCGCCTCCAGCGACAGGCCCGCCTTGCGGCTGTTCTTCAGCAGGCGCTGGATCAGCTCGGCGGTGGCGGGGGAGAGGAGGATCTGCCACGCCTCCTCGATGACCAGGTGCCGGTGCACGGCCGTGGACTGCGGCAGCCACACGTGCTCCGCCCAGCACGAGATGGCGGCCATCAGGGAGGGGATCGCGGGGCTGCTGCGGTCCAGGCCGGTGAAGTCGAAGCTGAGGATGGGCAGGTCGGTCTCGGGCAGGCTGGCGTCCTGTCCGTCGAACAGGCCGGTCAGCGCGCCCTCGGTGTAGCGGGAGAGGGCGAGCGCGGCGGGCTCGCCCCACTCGGTCAGCCGCGCGGCCGGCCACCGGCCGTCCTGCGGGCAAACGAGCGCGCCGACCAGGCCGTTGAGCGAGGTCGCCTTGGGGTGGCCCAGCGCGTGCTGGAGGGCGTGGGTGACCTGGGGGTTGAGCGCGCCGGGTTCGACGGCGAGGATCAGCGAGCGGACCAGCTGCTCGCGCACCGCCGGCGGGAACAGCTCCGAGCACGGGTTGAGGCTGAAATCACCGGCCTGGATGACCCGGCCGCCCAGGGAGCGGACGAGCGGCGCCCACTCGCCGGACACGTCCTCGCCGAAGGAGTCGATGACGACGGCCTGGTGCTGGTGGTCGAGGATCTCGCGCCGGATGCGGACCTTCGCCGTGGCCGACTTCCCCGAGCCCAGACCGCCCAACGCGATGCTGGTCGTGGAGGGCATGAGGGCGGCGTCGACCAGGACGGGGGAGAGGAAGAACTGCCGTCCGTCCAGGAGGGAGCGTCCGATCGGGATGCCGGGAAACGCGGTGTTGGAGGCGACGAGGGGGGCGGTGATCGCGGCGTGGCTGGAGGGCAGGCGGATCATCAGAGGACCGCTCCTTTCCTGGTCGAGGCCCCGTGCGGGGTGGTCATCACGTGGGCGCGGTGCTGCTGGCCGGGCAGCCAGTCGAGGCGGATGCGGTGGCGGTCCGCGGCCAGCGAGGTCTGCCAGCGGGCATCGAGGACGGCCTCGGGGCTCTCGCCCCACACCGTGAGGTAGGCGTCGAGGTCGACAAGGGCGGCGCCCTGCACCAGGGCGCCGTGCGTGGTGGTGGAGGCCAGGTCCTGGGCGGCGGCCTTGACCTTGTCGAGCGTGAACGCCTCGGACGCAGCCGACTGCCACTTCGCGGACCGTCGTGACTGGCCCGCGGGCAGGGGCCGGTAGAGCACGGCGAGGGAGCGCTGCGGGCCGGGCCCGAGCAGCAGGCGCGGCATCAGGTCCCCGCCCGTCTCCTGCGGCCAGGCGGTGATCCGCGCGGTGGCCGCGTACCGGCCGTCCTCCAGCGCGACCCATCCGCGGCCCCGCTCCACCACCACCGGGAGCGGGTCCGGCGTCAGCGGGGCCAGGCCCCCCAGGCGCGCGAACTCGCTCTCCAGGGTGTCGAGGATCCGCTCGGGCTGGCTGATCAGGCCCCTGGGGACGTGGACGGAGATCGTCTGCGTGTGGGCGGTGTACTCGCGGACGGCGGCGTGATGGGTGACGTGGACCTGGATCCCCGCGGTGCGCGCCTGCCCGCCGGCGAACGTCAGCGCCTGCGAGAGCGCCTCGTGAAACCCGGCCCGGCGCTGCGCATCCTGCATCGTGCCGTGGTCCGGATACAGGGACCAAGAGGCCGTCGTACCGGCCGGGACCGTCATGGCGTCGGGAGCGGTGCGCTCGCGCAGGTGCCGGTAGCCGACCGTGGCCCACCGGGCGATCGAGCGAGGGCCCGGCGCCAGGTTCAGCGCCGCCGCGGCCGCGCCCACCGCGCCGAACGCCCACACCGGCGGCGGCGCGATCAAAGCCGACATCAACACCGCGCCACCCACACCGGCGTTGGCCTTGGTCAGCAGAGATTCGGCAGGGCTCAGGCCCCGCTGGAGGGCAGGGAGACGGTAACCAGGCGTCAGGGAATACACGACATACCTCCACAAAGAGTGCTGCGGCCAGGCGGCCGGGAATCCTCGGCAGAACTCGGCCCCGCCGATCGCCCCCTGAGGACGACCGCCGGGACCGGGAACCGCCGCGGGTGGTTACGAGGGGCGCGGCCCCTGCGGCGGGGCCGGGCGGGGCGTCGGCGGCCGGGCCGCGGGATCCTGCGGCCCCTGGCCGCCGGCGGCGCCGTCCCGCTCGGGCGCGGGCGGGCGCCGCCCCGGGGCAGGAAGACCGGCTGCTGCCCGCGCTTCGCGGCGCGCCTGGCTGATCTGCGCGCTGCGCCCCGCCTCCCGGGTGGCGTTGGCCACCGCGGACGTCGTGGTCAGCCGCGCCGCGCGCTCGTGCCGCTTGACGCCGTAGGCGGCGAACAGCACCCCGCTGTCCTGATGCAGGGCCCGGCCCGGAGTGGCCACAGTGTGGTGCCCCCGCGGCGCGTTCTCCATCTCGTACATGCTCGGCACGCCCGCGCGCATCACCGCGTGCCCGACGCGGTTGGTGGTGTGCAGCTCCACCAGCTCCCGTGCGGCGCCCGCCACCCGCGGCCCGATGTAGGGCACGCCGTGGAAGATCATCCGCAGCATCAGGGCGTCCGCGGCGACCAGGAGCACCGCGTCCACCACGAGCGAGCCGTGCGCCATCTTCGCGAACGGCGCGATCAGCAGCAGTGCAAAGGGACAGAACATCAGCCCCAAGAGGCGCTGCGCCCACATCTTGATTCCGGAAGTGTCTCCGCTGCGGGCCAGAGAGGCCAGCACCAAGGGCGCCATGCAAACGAACGCGAGGATCCCAAGGTTGCGGGTTATGAACACCAGCACCGCAAAGGCCAGCGCGACCACGAGCGCGGAGAGGATGATCAGGATCGCCAACGGGTTCTTCGAGTCCGCCCCACGCGACATGTCGGATCGGATATTTCCGAACAGACTCATCTCATCACTGCCGAACGCCGCTACGAACGCAGCGCTGACTGCCCTGTTGAGCAGGGCGACCACGCCGGGGACGGCGGCCATACCGGCCACCGCCACCAGCGCGGCCCCCGTCGACGCGCCCATCTGGCGAAGCCGCGGGGCGCCCTGCCAGGCCGTCAGGGCGCACACCACGACCACGCACAGGAGGATGACGACCGCGAGGTGCTGACCGAGCCACAGGAACGGCGCGTACAGGCCGCTGGTCGCCTTCTGCGGCGCCCACGTATGCCCCGGCGCGATCAACTTCATGACCGTCTTGCTCAGCCTGTCGACGAGGTCGGCGACGTAGTTGGAGGCGTTGCCGGTGATGCCGCTGGAGCCGCCCCCGGCCCCGCCTCCCTTGCTCTCGCAGTAGTCCTTGACCGGGCCGGGGATCCCGGAACACGGGTCCCCGGCACCACTGCCGCCGGCGCGGTGCTTGCTCTCGCAGTAGTCCTTGACCAGTCCGGAGAGCTTGTCGCACGAGCCGACGGCCTTGTCGCTGAGGTAGGCCATACCGGTCAGCCCTTGGCGCTGGTCACGGTGGAGAACAGGTCGCCGCCGTACAGGGCGAGGACCACCGCGACGAACAGCGTGCCCAGCCCCATCGCGCCCTTCCGCAGCGCGCCCTTGGGGTCGTTGGCGGCCTTCAGCAGCATGAGCACCGCGATGACGCCGATGACGGCGGCGACGGCCTTGGTGACCAGACCACCGCTGGTCAGTCCGATGGTCTTGAAGAAGTCACTGAACCCGGAGGACATGTCCATGGGCTTGGCGAGGACGATGAAGGAACGCACGTCAGATCTCCTTGCTGGAATGGGGTACGGGGCGGGCGACGGCGTACAGGTCGCTCATCGCGCCCATGGGGTCGATGCGGACTTTGGTACCGGGACGGGGCGCGTCGAGAATCCATCCCCCGCCGATATAGATACCGACGTGGTGGATTCCCGCCGCGGTGGTGCCGTAGAAGACGAGATCGCCGGGGCGCTGGTCTCCCGGTTTTACCGGTTCGGAGGCGGCGTACTGCTGGGCCGCGGTGCGGGGCAGGTAGATACCGGCCCGCGCATACGCGTAGAGGGTCAGACCCGAGCAGTCGAATCCGGTGATGCTCTTTCCGGAATGCCCGGCGGGGGAGCAGCAGATTCCCGTGCTGGGTCCGCTCGCGTTTCCGCCGCCCCACGAGTACGGGGTGCCGAGCATGTCCTGTGCCGCGTCGATCGCGCTGACGGATTGCGCATCGGTGAGGGTTTTACCGCCGGAGGGCTGGTCGGCCAGGGCGGTGATGGACTGGACGTAATGCTGCGTCTCCTTGTACGGGGGGACACCACCGTATTTGCGTACGGCGCCGCTTCCCGCGTTGTAGGCGGCGAGCATGTTGTCCTGCTTGTTTCCGGGGACCTCTTTGACGTCGCTTGCTATGTCGCACAGGTATCCGGCGGCGGAGGGGATCGCGTCCTGCGGGTCCCACACGTCCGTTTTTCCGTCGCCGTTTCCGTCGAATCCGTGGGATTTCCACGCGGCGGGCATGAATTGCGCGATGCCTTCCGCGCCCGCCTGTGATGTCGCTTTCGGGTTGAAGCCGGATTCCTGTGTGACGAGCGCGGCGAGGAGGTTGGGGGTGACCTGGGGGCAGATGCTCCCGGCCTCCTCGATGAGCGACTTGTACCTGCCGGGCACGGCCAGGCTGAGCGCCGTGGAGACGGGGTCGCCGGCGGCGCCCTGGACGAGCGCGGCCACGAGTACCGCCGCTGTTGCCCCCATCCCGATCGTGGCCGCTGTGGAGCCCTTCACGAGCCTCTGCTCTCCTTCTGCCGATGTCTTGTTGTTTCTGCAGTTCAGGACCGTCACCCGTGACCGCACCCCGACCGCACCCAGACCGCACCCGGGCACGTGGCACCGTCACCCGGAGCTGCCGGGTGACGGTGGGGGTGCGGTCGAGGTGCGGTCCGGGTGCGGTGCCCGGGGGCGGTCACGAATCGGACATTGCGGCTGTGGTGAGGTCGGCCAGCCGGTAGCCGCGAACGCCCTTGGCGGCTCGGTACGAGGGGACGCCAAGGAGCTTGTTCAGTTTCTTTCCGGCCTCCGCCGGATCACTTTCCGTGATACCGAGCGCCGGGGCCAAATCGGGGGTGGGCATGAACTCGACGCCCTTGTCCCGCATCAAATCGATGGCCTGCTTGAGTGGGGAGGGCGGGGCGGTTTCGACTGCCTTCTGCTGTCGGTCTTGCACTTCGTCCACGACGTCCCAGACGAATTCGTCTTTGAAGTTGAATCCGCGAAGGAGGGTGGAGCGGCCGTTGGCGAACAGGACGCCCTGGCCCTTGATGTCCGGGTTGAGCAGTGCCGGGTTGATCGGCGCCACGGTCTCGAAATAGGTGTCTCCGAGTGCGACCTTCGCTGTTCCCTCCGATGCCACATACATGCACATGCGGTAGAGGAACTGGTCGCGCACCATGACCGGAATGGCATTCTGCGCCGGGCGCTGCGTCAGGAGAACCGTGGAGATACCGGATTCGAGGCATTTGGCCACCAGGCCGCGGGTACTTTCCGCGATCCGCCGCGTGTCCTCCTTTCCTTCGTTGGATCCGTCGTTGGCGAAAAAGTCGGCCGCTTCGTCCACGATGAAGAAGACGGGGCGGAATTTCGGGGCAGGCTGCCTGTTCTTGATGGCCTCCTGCATTTTTGAATACCGCCGCTCCGAGAGGTCGTTCAGCTCGTTGACCATGCTCTCGAAGACGACCGGCTGGTCCGATGCCTCGTAGCGGGTGGCGATTTTCGCGTACCGGGTGAGCCCGCAGAATTTCCCGTCGAGCAGGTACAGGTCGAATTCTCCGTACGCGATCAGCAGACATGTGATGATGCCGTTGATCAGGGTCGTCTTGCCCATCTGCGTCATGCCGCCGACCAGCAGAGATGCTTTTTCGAAGGTCGGCACGCCGGTGAGCTGGCCGGTGACGTCGTGCCCGAACGGGATGCCCTCGAACGCCTCGATCTCGCGCCTGGAGGGTGCGGGAAACGGCTTGGTGAACGGGGGCTCGTCGAGGACCAGGAGGCGCGCGCGGCGTTCGCTGTCGCGGCTGCGGGCGAGGGTGAGGTGCAGGCGGGTGACGCCGAAGACGCCCGCGACCTGGCCCAGACGCCGCTCGACGTCGGCGTAGGTGCGGCCGGGCGGCACGAGGAAGTCGTAGACCGTGCCGGTCTTGACCTGCTCGATGGTGACCTCGTCGGCCTTGATGACCTGGTCGCGGCCGATGGCGCCGGCCGTGACGAGCGCCGACGTCAGCTGCGGATGCGCCACGGCGGCCTCAAGCGCCGCCTCCGCGGGGCCTGCGGCCGCCGCGGGGGCCTCCTGCTGCAGGGCCGTCGCCGCGGTCTTCGCACCACCGGGCTCGCGGCCCCACCAGCGCCGCGCGGCGCTGCGGATGCGCCAGGCCAGGTAGCCGAGGAAGACCAGGCTCCCGGCCGTCACCAGGACCGTCACGGGCCAGGACAAGCCGAGCTTGTCCTTGATGGCGGCGAGGATGCCGAACGAGATGACCAGGCCGCCGATCGCGCCGGCCGCCTGCCCGTACAGGTCCTCGTCGTGGCTGACCTGCTGTTTTCTCTTGCCCAACGCCCCTCTCCTTCACGGGGTCATGGCATGCCCGCGGTGATGGTCGCGGGCATGCGAGCTGGTGGGATGCGGTGCTCGCCGGGTCTGCTCCCTGTGGTCTGCGAACAGGTCGTCCGCTCGCCAGGTCGCTCACCGGGTCTGCACCGGTTGACTGCGGTGTGTTTCCGGCAGTCGCAGCAAGGGCCAGCCCGCGGTGCGCGGGCTGGCCCTCACTGGTGGTGCCGGACGGGGTCAGGCCCTCGCGTCCTCCGAGTCGTCGGAGTCTGCTTCGTCGTCCTCGGATGCCTCGCGCGGCGCGGACGTGTCCGCGCCGCGCGAGGTGCCGGCCTCCTCCTTCGACATCAGGGCGCCCCACACGCGCCGGACGCGCTCCTCGGAGCCGACGTAGCCGGCCTCGCGGAAGTCGGCCACGGCCTGGCGGTACGAGCGCGGCGGGTCGTCGGCGTAGCGCAGGTGGCGCAGGACGACGTCCATCTGCAGATCGGTCAGCCGCTCGCCGACCACCGGGGCCGGCACGCCCGCCACGGCGGCGAGCTGCTCGACCGTGACGGCCGGGACGCCCGCGCGTGACGGCGTGTCAGCGTGCGTCACGCCGTGCGTGACGGGCTGCATGCCGGACTGCGACGGGGAGCCCTCCATCCCGGTGCTGACCTGCGTGACGTCGCCGTGACGGACGGGTGTTGACGTGCCGGTAACCGTGCCGGAGTCCGTCCCGGCGGGCAGCGCGGGCGTGCCGGGGGCCCACGTGTCGAGCTGCGGCAGGGCGATGGCCGTGACGGACGCGGGCAGTGCCTTCTCCGCGAGCGTCAGCTCGGTGTCCTGCGCCTGCTTGTGCAGTTGCGCGGTGGTGGACTGCCGGGTCTTGAGGACCGACAGGCGATACGCGGTCTCGGCAGCGGCCACGCGCTGATCCAGGCTGGTCGCGGCCTCAAGGAGCTCGATGCGGTGCGCGGCTTCTGCCTCCATCTCCTCGAGGCGGTCGGCGACGTGCTGGCGCTTGGTGTCGATGGCCTGCCGCGTGCTCGCGGAGACCCGGCGCCCGAGCGCCGGCAGGGCCACCCACCAGGTGCCCTTGGTCGCGGCGATCGCGATCGGGGTCAGCACGTAGGCGAGGTCGAAGCCGGCCTTGTCGGCGTGCGCGATCAGCTCGAACGTGGGGATCGCCGCATTGATCGCGGTCAGGGCCAGTCCGGCCCACTGCACGCGCCGTACGCGCGCCGTGTTGTTGCCGGCCAGGATTTCCGTCGCCTGGAAGATCACCCACAGCGCGTCCAGCGCCCCCACAGCCGGGGCGGCCCACCAGCCGAAGTGCGGGGTGAGGACCTGGTAGCTGACCCGCACCGACAATACCGCGATGCCCACGGTGACGAGCCCCAGGACCGTCAGAACGATCCCGCGCGGGGAGCGATGCCCCGCAACCCACCGTGCGAACGTCCCGTCGTCGTTCTCGTTCTCGCTGCTCATGTCTGTCTCCTTCGATCGTCGGGTGTCAGCTGCGGGAGTCGGCGTTCTTGAGGGGGAGTGCCTGGACGCGCCAGAGGACCTCGGTGGCCGGCGGCAGCGCGGCGCCGGGCGGGAACGCGCTCCAGCCGCTGCGCGCAGCTCCCTCGGCCTCGGCGGCGAGTTCGGCCGCCTCCTGCGTGACGTGGATGCTGTGCAGCTGCCCTCGCTGGAACAGGGCGTAGACGCGCTCCTGACGCGCGGCCTGCTTCCTGGCGGTGCGCAGCAGCATCCGAAGGGCTACGCGATCCTCCGCGTCCAGGAGGGTCTCGGCGTAGGCCGCCTGCCGGTCGGCCAGGGCCTCGTCGAGCTGCTTACGCAGCTCGGTGATCTGCTGCTCGTGGTCGTAGTGGTCGTCGGCTCGCAGCTCAGCGGTGTGATCGGCCGTCTGCTCGGCCTGCGCGGCTGCGCGTTCGGCCGTCTCAACAGCCTCGCGCAGCGCGCGAAGGGTGCCGGCGCGGATGACGCGGAACATGGGATACATCTCCTCAGCGGCCCACCGCGGAGAACCCGCGGTCGGCCGCACGACGGATCATGGGCGGGGGTGCAAGTCGGCGACACGATGGCCGGCCTCCCACGCCCACAAGGCCGCGCGGGCCGCGAGCGCGAGGGCATGGCGGGCGGCGGGATGCCGTACGCCGTGGAGACGGATCGCCCGCGCCGCTGCGTGCTGCGCGTCGCGGGCGATCCGTATGGGATGAGGGGACACGATCAGCAGTAGCCGCAGCTGATGTCCCCGTCGCGGTTGATGCAGCCGCAGTTCGGGCAGTGCCAGGAGGCGATCGTGCCCAGGAGCCGGGCCACACGCCGCAGGATCGGACGTCGCATTGTGGGCTCCTTCACCGGTTCGGGATCTGCGCGACGGTCTGGGCGAGCGCGACCTGCGCCTGCTGTGAGGCGGCCAGGTCCTGCGCGGCCTGCCGGCGGGCCCGCTCCACCGCCTCAGCGGCCTTACGGCGCTCCTCGTCGGGGTCACTCATCGGCCCGCCCCCGTCCCGGCGGCGTCGAGCCGGGCCTGCATCTCCGCACGAGTGCGCGGGACGCGGCGCTCCGCGGGGATGCGGGCGTCCTGCTCGCGCACCATGCGCAGCAGGAGCGCGTCCAGGCGCTGCTCCGGCGTCGCCGCCGCACGGATGGCGGGGTGCGGTCGGGCGGGCGCGGGCTGGGGGGCCGACCGATCGTGCTGCGGCTCCGGCTCCGGCTCCGCGGATGCGCGCGGCGCCTGTCGTGCGATGATCGTTGCTCGCACAGGGAGTTCCTTTCCAGAGGTGTTCCTGTGTGGCACGCCCGGGGAGGTGCATCCCCGGGCGTGCGCCGACCGCTTTCCTGCGGTCTCCGCCGTCGCCGGCCTTGCGTGGGGCAGGCCGACGGCGACAGGAAGCGCAGGGAGGCGTCAGGCCGCCGCCGCGAAACTGGCCGGCGCCTCCGGGGCCGCGGCCTTGGCGGGACGGACCAGGTAGTCACTGCACGTCCACACAGACCCGACGACGAACGGCTGAGCGTCGGGGTGCAGGACGTCGCGCACGACCAGCGCCCAGCGCGCCGTTCGCTTGAGCATCTGCGTGGCCCTAGCCGAGTCGGTGACCAAGGCCAGTACCTCGAAGGCCCCGCTCACGTTCTGGTAGATCGCGCCGGGGCGACGCGGCCCGATCTCCTCCTCGACCCCACCGGGGAACCGCCCCGGGGACGTGGCGGCGGACCGCGGGGTAACGGGTGACATGCTGACGCGCATGCGGGTTGCCTCTCCGTGAAGGTGACCAGCACAGACGGCCCCCGGGATGACACCCCGGGGGCCGTCGTGCGTGACTGCGTCGAGCAGCCACGGCCCCCGCCACCCGCCGGGGCGGCGGGTGGCAAAGACCGTGGTCGTTCGACCACATCGATCAAGCCACGGCCGCCCCGTCGATCACCTCCGGGTCGACGGGGAAGCCCCGCTCAGCGAGGGCGGCGCTGATGTACAGGGCCGCGTCCGCGAATTCGAGGACCTCGTGGCGGCGGGAGTAGACCTGCCCCAGGAAGATCCGCGCGATTTCCTCGTAGTCCCAGTGCGTGGTGGGCCCGGCGTCCTTCGACTGGACGATCCCGCCGGCGATGCGCATGAACTGCTCGTGGCGCTGCTTCTCGCGCCGCGCCGCACGCTGCTTCTTGAACATCAAGACCTCCATGGGGGTTCAGCTGTCGTACGAGCAGCCGCGGCCCCGACCACCCGCTCTCCAGGTGGCCGGGACCGTGATCGTTCGTTCGAGCGCGGCCTCTTCCGCCGCGCGGGCCACCTTTTCCGGGAGGTGGCGTGCCCTCGGCTGCGGGTTCACCAAGTCCCTGCCGTAAATGTGTCGTTGAGCCGGTCACCGGCTGGAGGAGCCCATGGCGCGGCCGCGCACCAGGGTGCGGGGGCGGGTGGATCGCGGGCCTCTCCGTGGCCCAAGCCGGGATCGCTCTCACTCCCCCGACCTGGGCCGCCGTTAGCGGCTGGCCGGATTTCTGGCTCCGGCCTGCCCTCCTGGCGCATCCGACAGCCCCGCAAGGACTGGAGTCCGGTCACCCTTGCCGCAACACCCAGCCATCTGGTCAGGGGCGGTAGTCGTCACCCGGCGTAGCGCCTTCAGTTGTCAAGTACCAAGCGCTCCCCGGTCCGGCCGCGACGTGTCGCGAGGGCCTTCTCCGGGAGCTGGCGGCGGTGGATCTGGCCGCTTCAACCGCTGCCACCTGGGGTGGCGACGATGGGAACCGCCAGAGCCTCACCTCGTTAGCGAGGTTTGGTCGCGACGCCAAGTAGAGCGTAGCTCGCTAGCGATGTCAAGAACCTCGCTAGCGAGCTACACTGTTTCCGAAGCCCGCCCTTGCCAGCTCCTCGATAGCAAGCGGCCGTAGGATCGCTAGCGAGGTAGGGAGACAGATGGCGAGTGAAACGGGCGACCAGCGGCCCAAGTACCAGCGGATTGCCGACGACCTGAAGGAGGCGATCGAGTCCGGCGAGTACGGCCCCGGTGATCGGCTGCCGGGCGAAAGTGCGCTTGCCGCCCAATACGAGGTTGCTGCACTTACCGCCCGCCAGGCACTGAAAATCCTTCGGATCGAGGGCCTGGTAGAGACGAAAAAAGGCGCAGGCGCTCGGGTCATCGAATTCCGCCCTATCCGGCGTCACGGCATCCAGCGACTCGCACGCGAGCAGTGGGGCGCCGGCAAGTCCATCTGGTCCGCTGACGAGGAACGTCCCGTCACGATCGACGTCCGCGTAGACACAGTGGCCGCCCCCGCGCACGTCGCGCGGATGCTGGCGGTGGACGAGAACGAACCCGTCTGCGCTCGGTCCAGGCGCTTCGTACTCTCCGACAGGCCCGTCATGCTCGCGACCTCGTACCTGCCTCTTGACCTGGCTGAAGGCACGGCGATCATGCGCGTAGACACCGGCGAGGGCGGCACCTACGCCCGGCTCGCTGAGCTCGGGCACGCGCCCACTCATTTCCGCGAAGAGATCCGGTGCCGGCTGCCCGTCGCTGAAGAGGCGGAGGGGCTGGCCATGCCCCTGGAGCGTCCTGTCATCAAGGTGTGCCGCACTGCCTTCGACGCTGGGCTCCAAGCCGTCGAAGTGAACGAGATGACCATGGACAGCGCGGCCTACGTGCTGGAGTACCGCTTCGATGCCTGAGGAAAAGGACACATTCCCTCCCTGAGCGGGAACGATCACGGGTGGACGACAACCACCGTGGGCCTAAAGAGGCACCACGCAAAGTGACGACTACCGGTGACATCCGGAATGTCACCGCCACTTGTCACCTCCGCGCGATCAAGAGGGCGTGCGATGCTCGGCCGAAGAAGGGTCAGCCGTAGGGGAGAGGGGATCGGCTATGGATGAGCGCCCTGACTGGGCTCGCCGCATGGTTGAGGAACGCGCAGCCCGGGATTGGTCACAGACCGACGCGGTGCGCGCGCTGATGGTCCGACTTCCTGGCGACCAAGTCGTGAGCGAGCAGGACCTACTGCGCCAGTGGAAGAGGTGGGAGGCTGGCGACGCGCAACCCGTGAAGTACCGGTCTGCAATCGCTCAGACCTTCGGTACGACCACCGGTGCCTTCTTTCCCGAGCGAGGTCGCCGCGACGGACGCGCAGAAATCTTGCAGGTCAGCGGCATGGATACCGTAGACATCATCGCGCGCCTGCGTGCGTCCGATATCGACGGCGCGACCCTGGACGCGCTGCGGATCACCGCAGACAGGCTGTGTTGCGAATACGCATACATGCCCGCAGACCAGTTGCTTACCGAAGGAAAAGCATGGCTCGCCCGCGTTGTCGGGCTCCAACACCAGCGGGTTAGCCTCGCACAGCACCGAGAACTCGTCGCTCTCGCAGGGAAGTTGGCCCTCCTCGTGGGATGCGTCGAATACGACTCCGGGCGCCCGCGCGACGCCGAGGCCACCCGGCAGGCCGCGCTGATGCTCGGCAAGGAGTCCGGGGAGCTGAGCGTGCAGGGGTGGGCGCACGAAATGCGCGCCTGGTTCTCGCTGACGCGGGGCGACTACCGCGGCGTTCTCGCGGCCGCAGAAGCCGGCATTGCCATCGCGCCAAATGAAAGCGTCGCCGCGCAGCTATACGCGCAGCAGGCCAAAGCGTGGGCTCGGCTGGGGGACCGGTCACAGACCGAGGTGGCGTTGGACAGGGGGCGCCAGCTCTTGGAGCGCCTCCCGTACCCGGAGAACATCGAGGACCACTTCGTCGTCGACCCGGACAAGTACGACTTTTACCGGATGGACGCGCTGCGCAGGGTGGGAGAGAACCGGCTCGCGGAGCAGCTGGCGAACCAGGTGATCCGTGCCGGCACCGACTTCGACGGCATGGAACGCTCGCCTATGCGGAATGCTGAGGCCCGGGTCACTCTGGGCGTTGTCGCAGCGCGCGAGGGTGACCTCGATACCGCGCTCGCGTACGGGGAGAAAGCCCTCGCTGGCGACCGGAAGTCCTTGCCGTCACTTGCGATGGTGGCCGCAGACCTCGGACAGGCCCTCCAGTCCCATTACGCCCATGCCAGCGAGGCCCAGGCGTTCGTCGCTCACCTTCGCGAGCTGCGAGGTGAGCAGTGACGGAAAGCGACACACCAAATGCCACCTCCGTGGTGTATCTTTCAGCGATCCATTGATCATGAGGGGGTGCCCGTGTCCGAGCCCGACCGTCTGAAGCAGATTGATGCCCTACTGGACAGCCTGGACGATTCCCTGCCCCCGCCGCGCGTGCGCGCGAAGCTGCGCCTCGCGGCCGGCCTGACGCAGCAGGAGGTCGCGGCGGCCGTGGGCGTGAAGCGTCTCGCCGTGGCTCGTTGGGAGCTGGGGCAAACCCACCCCCGACGTCCGCACCGCGCTGTTTACCTGCACCTGCTCAACCGGCTCGCGGAGCGGTATCCAGAAGCCGTGAAGCGAGACGAAGACTCACGGACACCGACTCTCGGAGGAAGGGCAGGTTGTTAAGCAAGCCGCCGTAGAAATGCCGAAGCGGTCCCGTCGCCACAACGGAACCGCTTCTCAGCAATCGACTCGCACACCCATCACAGTCTCCGAGTCGTGTCCGGTGAGGTGACCTCGCCCGGGGTGATACCCGCGGACCTGTCGGTCCGTGTGGGTCACCTGTACCCAGGATACGCGTCCCGCAGTGCGGGAGGCCAGTATTGCTCTGAGTACCCGTTAGGTCACTCATTCGGTCACGGCTCCCCTACCAGGGGAGATAGATCCTTATGCACCACCCGCACCGCCTTCCACGTACCGCCGCGCCCGCGCCGGTGGATGAGTCCGGGCACATCAGGGCGGCGAAAGCACCCGTGAGCGGGGTGTCCGTGCCCCGTCACGTGGGGGTCGGGGACGACCTGGTGCACTCGCTCGACTACGTCGTGATGCTCCAGGTCATGTTCAACGTGGCCTCAGGCGAGGACTCCACTCCGCTGGAGGTGTGGGGGCAGCTCAAGCAGCGCGGGATCCGGTCATCGAAGAACGCCCGCGAGCTGGTCGGCAGGAACGCCGTCTACGAGTCCTTCGCCCGGTTGCTGGAGGCCGGCTACGTGCGACGGCGGCAGCTCCCGCACCCGACGCTGCCCGGGCGTAAGGGCCCGGTCGTCTACGAGGTCTTCGACAACCCCGCGTGGAACCCCGACTGGTCGCCGACGCCCTCCGAGACCGAAGATAACGGAGAGGTAAAGCCGCAGGTCGTGACGCTTCCCGGAACGCCGGATCCGTCATCCAGGGAAGCAGAGAAAAGCGCAGGTCAGAACGCTTCCCGGAACGCCGGACGCGTGAACAACGGATCCGGCGTTCCGGGAAGCGTCAAGCGCCGCGTTCCCGCAGGTCAGAACGCTTCCCCTGTTCCGGGAAGCGGAAAGGCGTCCCCCCCACACCCCCCGGAGGGGGAGGATTCCTCCTCCCCCTACCCCCTCACCCGCCCCTCGGGTTCGCTCCCGTCACAGCGGGAGGAGGGACGGGAGTTTCCTCCCGAGGAACTCGAAGCCGCCCGTGACTTCCTCCAGGGCATGGAGCGGTGGCAGGCGGGGCTGTCGACGGCACGCAAGTGCGCGCCCAGGTTGCTGCGCGCGATGCGGACGCAGGGCTGGCCGTCGCTGTCCGGGATGGATGACGCACAGCGCCAGGCGCTGGAAGGCGAGATCTTCAAGAACACGGGCGGGGCGGCGTCGTGGGTGAAGTGTCTGCCCGGTTGGGTGGATGACCTGCGCCGCTACCGCAAGCCGGTCCCGGCCGCCGCCGCGGACACAGGCCCCTCGATGCGGGAGCGGGCGGCGCTGCTGGCGGCGTGCCCGGCGTGCGACCAGCTGGGGTGGGTGCTCGACGACGATGACGAGGGGCCGACTCGCCGGTGCTCCCACCCGGGCATCACGATCGAGACCGCGATGGACAGCGCGACGGGCGGGGGACAGCGATGAGCGCGGACACGCTCGGCATCCCAGAGCAGCAGCTGGAGCAGGCGCCGGAGGCGGTGAGCGTCAGCGCGGAAGCCGCGGTCCTCGGTGCCTGCCTGATGGCCACGCCCGGCTACGACCCGATCCCCGGCGCGGCGCGGATCCTCGCCGATCCCGGTGACTGGTACCGGCCGCAGCACGAGGCGATCTGGCGGGCGATCCTGGCCCTGCACGCGCGCTCGAAGCCCACCGGGGTACCGATGGTCGAGGCGGAGCTGCGCCGCGCCGGCGACCTCGCCCGCGCGGGCGGCGTGGCGCAGCTGTCGCTGATCGCGACGCAGGCCTGCGTCGCGGCGGAGGTGGAGTACTACGCGGAGATCGTCCACGGCTACGCCCGCCTGCGCCGCTATCAGGCGGCCCTGGCGCGCGGCATGCAGACGGCCCGTCACAGCGACCCGGACGGCGTGAGCGACGCGATCGCCGCGCACCAGGCCGAGCTCGAGCACCTAGCCGCCGACCAGACCGGCGAGGAGGGGCTGTTCGGCAAGTTCGCGGACGGCCTCCAGGACCACCTCGACAGCCTGGAGACGACGGTCCAGGCCGCCGCGGTCACCGGGATGACCGATCTCGACGCCGTGCTGAAGATGCGGCCGGGCAACATCGTGGTGCTGGCCGGCCGTCCCGCGATGGGCAAGAGTGCCGCGACGCTCGGCATCGCGCTCGCCAACGCCGACTCCGGCCGCCCGACCCTCGTGCACAGCCTGGAGATGGGCCGCTCCGAGGTCACCAACCGGGTCCTGGCCAGCCGCGCACGCGTCGCCCTGCACCACCTCACCGAGGGCGGCCCCGCGGTCAACGAGGACGACTGGGCCCGCATCGCCCAGCGCCTGCCCGACCTCGAAGCCATGCCGCTGTGGATGGACTACACCTCACGCGTGACCCCGGGCCTGGTCCGCACCCGCATCAAATCGATCATGCGGCAGACCGGGCAGGCACCGCTCGTCGTCATCGACTACGTGCAGCTGATGTACACGGACCGGCGCGACCCGCGGCAGTCCACCTACGACCGCGTCAGCGAAGTCAGCCGCGAACTCAAGATCCTCGCGGAGGAGACCGGCAGCGTGATCATCTGCTGCGCCCAGCTCAACCGCGGCTCCGAACACCGCGACGGCAAGGTTCCCCAGACCTCCGACCTGCGCGACTCCGGCCAGCTGGAACAGGACGCCAGCGCGATCATCCTGCTGCACCGCGAGGACGCTTACACCCCCGAGAGCCCCCGCGCCGGCGAGATCGATCTGATCCTGAGCAAGAACCGCAACGGACCCACAAGCAAGATCACAGCCGCCCACCAGTTCTACTACTCCCGCCTGCGCGACATGACCACCCAGAACGACCCCACGTGGTAGCGGCTGTGGGATCTCAGATTCCGTGGCCAAATCTCACGAACGATGGCCAAGCGGTGGCCACTCGCGAGACTCCGCAGGTCGGAGCCGTGCCCTCGGTGGCCACTCCGAGGATTTGGCCACGGCCGTGAGACTGGACGGCTGGCCAACCCGTGAGACAGCGCGACAACCACCAGGTCACGACTCCGCCGTTGGCCACGAGCGGAGAGAACCTACAGCGGCGGGCGAGGCATCCCCTCACACCCGCACCAAGCCGCCTGTGCGCCTCGTACGCCGACGATCACCCACCCCAGGCACATTCTCACCCGGGGTGGGTGATCGTCGCTGTACGACCCCAATCAAGGCTGCGGCGACCGAGGCCGCCATTCTGCGTCCGTAGCCGAGCAGAGCCGCACCAGAGCTGCCCGTGCTCGCGGCGGAGACGGGGCCAGGCGGCCCGACCACGGCGGCCGCCGCGCAGCCCCGGCCGTGCCGGTGGAGCGCCGCGCCCCGGGGGCAGTTGACTTCCACCAGGCGCTCACCACTGCCCGCCAGGCCGTCGTACCTCCGGGCCAGCAGGACACCGCGAGCAGTTCCTCGGACGAACCTCAGGGGGCGTGAGCTGACCTACCGCTTACTGCCCAAGCGCCTTCGTACGCCCTCGACTACCTCGCGGTGCTGTTCCACCGCTGCTGCCTCCGTGCGAGCGTCTTCCCGCTGGGTATGCCAGCGCTTCCCGCCGTCCCGCGACGTCCCCGTGGCGAACATCGCTCCCGGCACCTCGTCGACGCCCTCCCACACCGTCCGAACCATGACGCCCTCGACCTGGTCCTCCGCCACGACCCGATACGCCATGTCGTCCCACAGGTCCGCCCACTGCGTCAGCTCAATCTGCCGACCCTGCCGGTCACGATGCGTCATGCCCCCATCGTCGCATCAACACGAGGCTCAGAAACAGGTTCCAGGCCAGCCCCACCACGGCCGCCGCCGCCCGGCGCCGGCCGTCCGGTAGAGCGCAGCCTCCCACCGGGCAGCCTGCCGCCGCGCGATCGCCACGCACCCCAGGCCGCCCGGCCATCGAGGGTGGACCCGCACCCGCGTCCAAGGCCCCGCGCTGACCGTCCGTCGTCGAGGTGCCGTCGCCTGCCGGTGTGGGCGTACCGTACGAGGGAGAGGAAGGGAGGCCGTAGTGGACGCCACTCTCAAGACCGTGATCGACGGGAACCTGATCGAGGTGCCCGGCACCATCGCCACGATCCGGGCCACCATGGACGCCGCGCGGGCCGCAGAATTCGACCGCGAGATCGAGCACGTCCCCGCCTCCGACCTCCCTGCCGCCCTCGTGCGCTGGGCGCTGGCCGACACCACCGCCGACGACGAGGACGACGCCCTCTTCGAACGCCTCGCCCGCAGCGAGGACATCGGCGCCGTCGAGGCCGGCCCCGACACGGAGGTGGCGTGAGCCGCTACCGCATCCAGTACGCCCCTCCCGCCGACCAGACCCGCCGCGCCATGCCGCGCGTCCTGCGCGCCGCGTTCGACGCGGGCATGCAGCGTCTGGCGGACGCCCCCTACGGACACGGCTCCACGCCGGTCAAAGCCGACAACGACCGGCGCGAAGCCACCGTGGAGGGCGTCGTCGTGCGCTACTACGTCAGCTCCGCCGTCCTGACCGTGACGGTCGTCCGCGTCGTCTTCGTGTAAGACCGGCCGTCCCGCCGGTGAGTGCGGCATGCTCGGTGGTCGGGCTGCTGCTGCGCAGCCGATCCAAGGCGGAGCGGTCGTCGTCCTGATGCTGCAAGCGGCGTGGCGCGCGGGAGTCGGCCGGGTTCGCCGCCGTGCTCCAGGACCTGATGGCCGGCTGGGCCCGGGGCTTGGGAAGTTCCCGGCCGTCGGCGGCAGCGTTCTGGAGCAGTGTCCCGACATCGCCGCGGCCGGGCCCGCGCGCCGACTTCTGCGGGGCACTCGCCGCGCACCAGGGCGTCGTGCCCCCGAGCCGCGGGAGCGGGTCTCCCGATCCGCTGATGCTCCTGGTCGGCTTGGTGGTCCTGGTGATGGCAGCGGCCGGGACTGTGTACGCGGTGCACGACCATCCCGGGCTCACCGAGCCCGTCATCGTCGCACTCGGCGTGGTCGGCGCCCTGCTGGCTCTGGCGACGTTCGGACAGCTCAGGAACTGACGCAGGTGATGCCCAAAGCGGGTTAGCGAGGTCTGCTCCGTGGTGCGCGCCCTCGAACGGGAACGGCGGCGCGGGCCGGGGATCGGACGTCGTTTCACCGCGCGTAGACATGGGCAGCCATGACGCCGACTCAGTCGGCCTCACCCCCACGGAGACCCTGCATGCGTCGCTCCCTCCTGGCCCTGCCCACCGCAGCCGCCGCCCTCAGCGCGCTCGCCTTCTCGGCGCCGTCGGCGTCCGCGGCGCCGCCGCCCCCGCCGTCGCTGTCGACCGCGCGCAGCGAGCTCGCCGACCTGACGGTCGCCACCCCCCACAGCATGGACGGCTACTCGAGGGATGCCTTCGACGTGTGGGCGGACCAGAGCGACGGCTGCACGACCCGGCAGGAGGTGCTCAAGCGCGACGGTCAGGACGTCGTAGACGCGAACGGGGACTGCCAGCCCGAGTCGGGCTCCTGGTACTCCGCCTACGACGGCACAACGCAGACGGTCGTGGCGCAGGCCACGATCGACCACATGGTGCCCCTCGCCGACGCGTGGAGGAGCGGCGCGGACAAGTGGAGCGCCGCGGACCGGAAAGCCTTCGGGAACGATCTCAAGGACCCGCAGCTCATCGTGGCGTCCGAGTCCTCGAACTCGTCGAAGGGCGACAGCGGCCCGGACGAGTGGAAGCCCGAGGACCAGGGCTTCTGGTGCACCTACGCCGAGGACTTCACGCGGGTGAAGTACGTGTGGAAGCTGACGACGACCAGTGCGGAGAAATCGGCCCTGAGCAGCATGCTCGACACCTGTTCCTGACCCGCCATCCTTCCTGTGCCCGATCCCTGTCGGGTATGGCACAGTTCGCGGAAACGGTGTAAATACGGCAGCGGGGCCCGGCGGATCTCCCGCCGGGCCCCGCCGTCTTGCCGTACGCCCTTCAGCCCACGAGAGTCGTCATCGTCGGGCGGAAGGAAGTCCGGCGGCCGACGTGTTAGCCGTGCCACCTTGCGAAGGCGCCTCGCTGCAACGAGGTCTCCTGTGTTCTGCGGTGCGTGTCCGGACCGTTGGACCTGCGCCTCTCCTGTACGCGTATGCGCATACGCACACGAGGGAACAAGTTCAAGAGTGGGGGGATAATGAGCCCCGGCCAAGAGGTGTAGGCAGGTATTTTCTCGCACCCGGATCGAATCTTTCTAACCTGCACCTACCTGCCCCATACTCGGAATCTTCAATGCGGTAGCGAACCGTCCTCTAAATAATCCCGTTCCGATCGTTAAATAATAGTTCGACGCTTTATTTATGGGTTGCCTCCAAGGGGAACTGAACCGGCATCTTCAGGCGTAAGCCTGGGTAACGTGGGCGTCGCTGACGCATGTGGCTGCAACCACGCGCGTGAAGTCCTGTGCCCTGCAAGGCACTTGAGCACAAAGTTCCGGACCGGTAGTCGACCATTCGCCTCCTGTTGGGAGTCAATACCCTTGTCACACCTGCCTCTTGGGCCCGTTCCTGCTGAGCAGAACCGGGCATGCGCGCACGCGCCGAAGGGCGCCACACAGTCCATGCCGTTGGTATCCGTGCTCCTTCTGGTCATCCTCCTGAGCGCGCTGGTCATCCTGCTCGCCCGCGGGATGACGCTGGAGGAGGCCCTGGCCGTCCTCGGCGCGGGCGGTCTGCTGACCGCCAATCTGCGGCAGCGCCTGCTCTGACCCGACCCCTGCCGGGGCCCGTCTCACCGACGGGCCCCGGCCCTGCCCGGGCTCGGGAAGGAGATGGACGCTGTGGCCCGTCCCATGAACCAACTGCCCCAGAGCAGCGACCCGCTGGTGGTCTTCGCGCGCGACCTCCAGGCGCTGCGCAAGAAGGCCGGCGACCCGCCGCTGGCGATGATGGCCCAGCACAGCGGGCTGTCCACCGCAACCCTGTCGAACGCCCACGCAGGCAAGAAGCTGCCCACCTGGGCGACCGTCAACGGCTACGTCCTGGCCTGCGGCGGCGACCCTGAGGACTGGAGCGGGCGCTGGGAGAACCTGCGCCTGATAGCCACCACGCTCCCCGGCGACCTGCGCCGCGAGGCGCTGCGCCGGTGGGAGCGCACCGGCATCCTCACCCCGCCTCAGGTGGCCGACGAAAACGAACTACGCGTACTCCTGAAGACACTGCTGGACTTCAACGGTCTCAGCCACCGCACCCTCGCCCAGCAAGCCCCCGGCTACTCCCACGTCACCTACGGGGCCGTCCTACGCGGCGCGCGCCCGCTCAAAGCGAAGATCCTCTACCAGATCCTCATCGGCTGCGGCGTCCACTCCCTGCGCAGTCAGGAAGCGTGGCTCCACCTCCTGAGCCGCTTCTCCTGGCGAGAAGGCGTAGAGGGCGGCAAGCTCCTGGCCCGGGTGGAACAACCCCTGCGATACGCCGGCGACATCGACATGAAGACGCTCAAGGCCATCCTCGAACGCCTCGAGCGCGCCCGCGGCCTGTTCGCCGCCGACATCGTCTCCTACACCAGTGTCCGCACCTTGCGCGCCGCGTACGAGGACATGCTGGAGCTACTACTCTCCTCGCTGGGGCGCTCCGATGCCCAGCCGCCGGGAAGGCTCGGCTACGCCCTCCAGCAGGTCATCCGCGAGCTGCGGAACAAGTCGATCCCCAACCAGGCCGCAATCACCGCCCTCATCCCGCTCGCCATGCCGTTCCACCCCCGCCTACGCACCCGCGTAGGCATGGCGCTGAAGAACGCGAGCGAGCTGCTGCAGCGGGCAGAAGACGGCGAACTCGACGTCCGCGGCCCGTTCGGACTCCCGATGCCTCTAACCTCGCGCTTTCACGAGGTGGGCTGTCCAAGAGTTGATCAGAAACACGGAAAGTG
>NZ_BAABEP010000060.1:0-36204 GCF_039540215.1 Streptomyces tremellae | reverse complement strand
CCGCGTACGCGCCGCCGTGCCACCCGCAAGACCGCCGCGCCCGAACCCGCGCAGGAGCCGGAGGCCGAGTCCGTGCCGACGGCGGAGACCGAGGCCGTGGTGGTCTCCGAGGAGGCGGAGCCCGCGCCGCGCGCCCGGCGCCGCGCGACCCGCAAGACGGCTGCGCCCGAGCCCGTGGCCGGCGGTTCCGAGCAGGCGGAGGCCGTGGTGGTCTCCGAGGAGGCGGAGCCTGAGCCCGCGCCGCGTACGCGCCGCCGTGCCACCCGCAAGACCGCCGCGCCCGAACCCGCGCAGGCCGCGCACCCGGCGGAGGCGGCCGAGGAGGAGCGCCCGGCGCGTGGCCGCGGCCGCCGCAGGGTCGCGGAGACCGGCACGGGCGAGGTGGCCGAGGAGAGCGCGGCCCCCGCACGCGGCAGCCGCAGGTCGGCCCGCCCCGCGGTCGCCGTCTTCCAGGCGCCCGTCTTCGCCGAGCCGATGTTCCAGACCCCTGAGACCGCCGCTGCTGCCGCCGCCGCGGGGGGCGCGCACACCGCGGACGCCCCCGCCGGGACCGACGAGGCGGAGAGCGCCGCGGAGGACCAGGGCCAGGCGCGCAGGCGGCGCCGCCGCCGCGGCGAGCCCGCCGAGCAGGAAGCCCCCGCCCAGCGGCCCGCCGCCGCTGCCCCCACGACCTCGGCCGACGACGCCGACGATGAGGAGACCGCGGAAGACACGGCCGCAGAGGAGGGCGCGGCCGACGCCGACGAAGCCGCCGACGACCGGCCGTCGCGCCGCCGCCGCAGGGGCGGCCGCAGGCGCCGCCGCGGCGACGCGGCGGACGAGGGCGACGAGACGCAGTCGGCGCACGGTGACCGCGGCGCCCAGCAGGACGACGCGGACGACACCCAGGACGGCGACGCGGACGGCGACCGCGAGGGCGCCGAGGACTCCGACGACCGCCAGGCGGACGACGACGGCCACGCCGACGAGGCAGGACAGGGGGGCGGCTCGTCCAGCAGCCGTCGCCGCCGCAGGCGCCGCCGCCGCAGCGGCGACACCGGCGGGGACGTGGAGGCGGCGGGCGGCGACGACCCCGAGCGCACGGTCGTGAAGGTCCGCGAGCCGCGCAAGAAGGAGGAGCGCACCAGCTCCGACGAGGTCCAGTCGATCAAGGGCTCCACGCGCCTCGAAGCGAAGAAGCAGCGCCGCCGCGAGGGCCGCGAGCAGGGCCGCCGCCGGGTGCCGATCATCACCGAGGCGGAGTTCCTCGCGCGCCGCGAGGCCGTCGAGCGCGTGATGGTCGTACGGCAGCACGGCGAGCGCACCCAGATCGGTGTCCTCGAGGACGACGTGCTCGTCGAGCACTACGTCAACAAGGAACAGGCCACCTCGTACGTCGGCAACGTGTACCTCGGCAAGGTGCAGAACGTGCTGCCTTCCATGGAGGCCGCGTTCGTCGACATCGGCAAGGGCCGCAACGCGGTGCTGTACGCGGGCGAGGTCAACTTCGACGCGCTCGGCCACTCCGGCGGCCCGCGCCGCATCGAGACCGCGCTCAAGTCGGGCCAGTCGGTCCTCGTGCAGGTCACGAAGGACCCGATCGGCCACAAGGGCGCCCGCCTCACGAGTCAGGTCTCGCTGCCGGGCCGCTACCTCGTGTACGTGCCCGAGGGCTCCATGACGGGCATCAGCCGCAAGCTGCCCGACACCGAGCGCGCCCGCCTCAAGACGATCCTCAAGAAGGTCGTCCCCGAGGACGCGGGCGTCATCGTGCGCACCGCCGCCGAGGGCGCCAGCGAGGACGAGCTCCGCCGCGACGTGGAGCGCCTCCAGGAGCAGTGGGAGGAGATCAAGAAGAAGTCCAAGGCGAGCGGCTCCTCGAACGCGCCGACGCTGCTGTACGGCGAGCCCGACATGACGGTGCGCGTCGTCCGCGACATCTTCAACGAGGACTTCTCGAAGGTCATCGTCAGCGGCGAGGAGGCGTGGGAGACCATCCACGGCTACGTCGCCCACGTGGCGCCCGACCTCGCCGACCGGCTCCAGCGGTGGACGAGCGAGGTGGACGTCTTCGCGACGTACCGCATCGACGAGCAGTTGATGAAGGCGCTCGACCGCAAGGTCTGGCTGCCGAGCGGCGGCTCCCTGGTGATCGACAAGACCGAGGCCATGGTCGTGATCGACGTCAACACCGGGAAGTTCACCGGCCAGGGCGGCAACCTGGAGGAGACCGTCACCAGGAACAACCTGGAGGCGGCCGAGGAGATCGTGCGCCAGCTGCGGCTGCGCGACCTCGGCGGCATCGTCGTCATCGACTTCATCGACATGGTGCTCGAGTCCAACCGCGACCTGGTGCTGCGGCGGCTGCTGGAGTGCCTGGGCCGCGACAGGACCAAGCACCAGGTGGCCGAGGTCACCTCGCTCGGCCTGGTGCAGATGACCCGCAAGCGGGTCGGCCAGGGCCTGCTGGAGTCGTTCTCCGAGACCTGCGTGCACTGCAACGGCCGCGGTGTGATCGTGCACATGGAGCAGCCGGCCGCCCAGGCGGGCGGCGCAAGCGGCAAGCGCGGCAAGAAGCGCCGCGGCGGCTCCGGCGGCGCCGACCACGAGCACGACCACGACCACGGCGCGGTGCAGGACGAGGCGCGCGAGCCGGTGCCCGTGGCCGCCGAGCAGGCCCCCGACGCCGGTGAGACGGCGGCAGAGGTGGCCGCGGAAGCCGCCGCTCCGGCCGCGCTGCCGTCGCCCGGGTTCACGCCCGACGAGGAGCTGTACAGCAGCGTCGCCGAGGCGGAGGCCGCGGCCACGGGCCGCGGCGGCCGTTCGCGCCGCAGGGCGACGCGGAAGGTGTCGGCGCCCGCGGGCTCGCCCCGCACGGCGGACGAGGCGCCCGCCGAGGTCGTCGTACCCGCGGCCGAGTCCCGGGCCGCCGGGCCGGAGGCCGAGGTGGAGCAGGCACCCGAGCCCGAGCCCGAGCCCGCCCGGGCCGCGGCGCCGCCGCGCGGGCGTCGCAGGGTGACCCGCAAGGTCAGCGCGCCCGCCGGCCCGCCGTCCGGCGACGGCGGCGCGGTCGTGGTGGTCGCGTCCGGCGCGCAGAAGGACGAGACACAGGCCCCCGCCGCGCCTGAGCCGGCGGCCGAAGAGGCCACGGCGCCGGAGTCCGCAGCGTCCGCTGAGGCGGGCGGGGCGCCCGCGGCCAAGAAGACGGCGCGCAAGGCCGCCAAGAAGGCCCCGGCGAAGAAGACCGCCGCCAAGAAGGCGACGACGGCGAAGAAGACCGCCGCGAAGAAGACCGCGGCCAAGTCGACGGCGGCGAAGTCGGCCCCGGCGAAGAAGACCGCCAAGAAGTCGTCGGCGAAGAAGACGGCGGCGGCCGAGCAGACCGCGCCGTCCGGCGTGGTCTCCCAGGCGGACACGGACGCCTGACCCGCGGTCCTGGCCCGGCCGGGCGCTGTCCGGCCGGGCCCTTCCGCGCCACGCGCGGCGCCCGTACCCGCCCGTACCCGCGTCCTCGCGGCCCACGGGCGGGTGGCAGGGGCCGGTTTGACCCTCCGGGTCGGCCGCCCGTATTCTTTCCCTTCGGCGTGTCTGTGTGCATGCCTGCCTCTGAGCACCCACCTCCCGGTCTCCGGGGGAGGCCGCTCATCCATTCCGGACTGCCACGGCCCCTGGCCGTGCGGGCGGCTGGCGTCAGAGGTTCCCGTTCCGAGTGAGAGTGAGATCCGCGTGTACGCCATCGTGCGCAGCGGTGGCCGTCAGCACAAGGTTGCTGTCGGCGACATCGTTGAGGTTGACAAGATTTCCACTGCCAAGGTGGGCGACACGGTCGAGCTCTCGACCCTGCTCGTGGTCGACGGGGACGCCGTCACCAGCGACCCGTGGGTGCTGGACGGCATCAAGGTCACGGCCGAGGTCGTGGACCACCACAAGGGCGCCAAGATCGACATCCTGCGCTACAAGAACAAGACCGGCTACCGCCGTCGCCAGGGTCACCGCCAGCAGTACACGGCGATCAAGGTCACCGGTATCCCCGCGGCTGCGAAGTAAGGGACTGAGGATTCATGGCACACAAGAAGGGCGCTTCGTCCTCCAGGAACGGGCGCGACTCCAACGCCCAGCGGCTCGGCGTCAAGCGCTTCGGCGGCCAGGTCGTCGGCGCCGGTGAGATCATCGTCCGCCAGCGCGGCACGCACTTCCACCCCGGCACCGGGGTCGGCCGCGGCGGCGACGACACCCTGTTCGCGCTCAACGCCGGCGCGGTCGAGTTCGGCACCAGCCGCGGCCGCCGCGTCGTGAACATCGTCCCCGTCGCCTGACGACGGCGGCGGTCCACCAGTTCTGCGCTCAGGGCGGGCCCCCTTCCCGGACGGGAAGCGGGTCCGCTCTTTGCGTGTTACCCAGGGAGGAACGGCCGCCGGGGCCGCCTCTTCCCCTCTTTCAGTGTTTTCAGCGTTTCCCGCCTTTCAGCTTTCCAGCGTTTCCCGCTCGACCGTCTTCTTCTGGGAGGAAGCCCACCATGACCACCTTCGTGGACCGCGTCGAACTGCACGTCGCCGCGGGTAACGGGGGCCACGGCTGCGCCTCCGTCCACCGGGAGAAGTTCAAGCCGCTCGGCGGCCCCGACGGCGGCAACGGCGGCCGGGGCGGCGATGTCGTCCTCGTGGTCGACCAGTCCGTCACGACGCTGCTCGACTACCACCACGTGCCGCACCGGCGCGCCACCAACGGCAGGCCGGGCGAGGGCGGCCACCGCTCGGGCAAGGACGGCCAGGACCTCGTGCTGCCCGTGCCCGACGGCACCGTCGTGCTCGACAAGAACGGCGAGGTACTCGCCGACCTGGTGGGCCACGGCACCACGTACGTGGCGGCGCAGGGCGGCCGGGGCGGCCTGGGGAACGCGGCGCTCGCCTCGGCCCGCCGCAAGGCGCCCGGCTTCGCGCTCCTCGGCGAGCCCGGCACCGGCGGCGACGTCGTCCTCGAACTGAAGACCGTCGCGGACGTCGCGCTGGTCGGCTATCCGAGCGCGGGCAAGTCCTCGCTGATCTCCGTGCTCTCCGCGGCGCGGCCGAAGATCGCGGACTACCCTTTCACCACGCTCGTCCCCAACCTCGGTGTCGTCACGGCGGGTTCGACCGTCTTCACCGTCGCCGACGTGCCGGGGCTGATCCCGGGCGCAAGTCAGGGGCGGGGGCTGGGCCTTGAGTTCCTGCGCCATGTCGAGCGCTGCTCGGTGCTGGTGCACGTGCTGGACACCGCGACCCTGGAGTCCGACCGCGACCCGCTCTCCGACCTCGACGTCATCGAGGAGGAGCTGAAGCAGTACGGCGGCCTCGACGACCGGCCCCGCGTCGTCGTCCTCAACAAGGTCGACATCCCCGACGGGCGCGAGCTCGCCGAGATGATCAGGCCCGACCTGGAGGCGCGCGGCTACCGCGTGTTCGAGGCGTCGGCCGTCGCGCACATCGGCCTCAAGGAGCTGTCGTTCGCCCTGGCGGAGATCGTCGCCACGGCGCGTGCCGCCCGGCCGAAGGAGGAGGCGACGCGGGTGGTCATCAGGCCCAAGGCCGTGGACGACGCCGGCTTCCGGGTCACGCTTGAGGACGACGGGCTGTACCGGGTGCGCGGCGAGAAGCCCGAGCGCTGGGTGCGCCAGACCGACTTCAACAACGACGAGGCCGTCGGCTACCTCGCCGACCGGCTCAACCGCCTCGGTGTGGAGGACGAGTTGCTGAAGGCGGGCGCACGCCCCGGCGACGGCGTCGCGATCGGCCCCGAGGAGAACGCGGTCGTCTTCGACTGGGAGCCCTCGATGGCGGCGGGTGCGGAGATGCTCGGCAGGCGCGGCGAGGACCACCGCTTCGACGCGCCGCGGCCCGCCTCGCAGCGCCGCCGCGACCGCGATGCCGAACGGGACGAGGCGGCCCGCGAGTACCGCGACTTCGACCCCTTCGACTGACCCGGCGCCTGCGGGCGCGCCGTCGCGCTGTGTCACGTCGCCACCGCGGGCGCGGTGCCGCCCGGCCCGGCGCGCACCGCCCCGCCCTCGCCGCGCGGTGTCCGGGCGGCGGGCGCCCCGGCGCCGGATCCTCGGCGGCGGCCGTGCGGCTCCGGTGTGGCGGCCCGCCGGCCGGTACGGCCAGGACGCGGCGGTCGAGCCGCGCGGCCGGCGGGAGCCCGCCCGGCCCGGCACGCGGGCAGGCGGGCGGGCCGGACCCGGCCGCCGGTACGCCCGGCGGCGGGGCGCGGTGATTCGCGGGGGTATGCCAGGAATTCGAGGCCGTGCGCTCCCGGCACCTGTGCGGGGAGCGTGCGGTGGAATGTCGCCATGCTCACGGTGCCCCTTCCACCGCGTTGATTGTTTTCCCGATGGACGGGTTAAGTTGGGGTGCACGGAAGCCCGCGGCCGACTGCTTGCGCCTTGCGCACCGGTCACTGAGAGTGCAACCATCGTGCCGCTCCACCCTTTCTCGCTAGGTAGGTTCCTCTGTGTCTGCGCCGCGTGACGCTCGTACCCGAACCACGGCAGTCGTCCTCGCCGGCGGCACCGGTCAGCGTGTGGGGCTCTCGATCCCCAAGCAGTTGCTGAAGATCGCGGGCAAAGCCGTCATCGAGCACACCCTGGCCGTCTTCGAGCAGGCCCCGTGCATCGACGACATCGTCGTCCTGATGGCGCCCGGGTACGTCCCCGACGTGGAGAAGATCGTCGCCAAGGCGGGGTTCACGAAGGTCGCCCGGGTCATCGAGGGCGGCGCCACCCGCAACGAGACCACCGAGCGCGCCATCGCGCTGCTCGGCGAGGGCCTCGCCGAGGGCGAGGACCGCAACGTCCTCTTCCACGACGCGGTGCGCCCGCTCCTCTCCCAGCACGTGATCGCCGGATGTGTCGACGCGCTGGAGCGCTACCAGGCGGTGGACGTCGCCATCCCCTCGGCCGACACGATCATCGTGACGCGCACGCACGGCGACGACGGCGAGTTCATCACGGACATCCCCGACCGCTCCCGGCTGCGCCGCGGCCAGACCCCGCAGGCGTTCAAGCTCTCCACCATCCGCAGGGCCTACGAGGTGGCCGCGGGCGACCCCAACTTCCAGGCGACGGACGACTGCTCCGTCGTGCTGAAGTACCTGCCCGACGTGCCCGTGCACGTCGTCGCGGGCGACGAGTACAACATGAAGGTCACCCAGCCCGTCGACGTGTTCATCGCCGACAAGCTGTTCCAGCTGGCCTCCACCGCCGCGCCCGCGCAGGCCGACGAGGCCGCGTACCGCGAGCTGCTCTCCGGCAAGACCATGGTCGTCTTCGGCGGGTCGTACGGGATCGGCGCCGACATCGCCGAGATGGCCGAGGGCTACGGCGCCACGGTCTACGCGCTCGGCCGCTCCACCACGGGCACGCACGTGGAGGACCCGGAGCACGTGGACGACGCCCTGTCCAAGGCGTACGCGGAGACCGGGCGCATCGACTACGTGGTCAACACCGCGGGCGTGCTGCGCATCGGCAAGCTCGCCGAGACGGACAACAGCACCATCCAGGAAGCGCTGAACGTCAACTACCTCGCGCCGGTCCAGATCGCGCGCGCCTCGTACAAGTACCTGGTCGAGACCAAGGGCCAGCTCCTGCTGTACACGTCGAGCAGCTACACGCGCGGGCGCGCCGAGTACAGCCTCTACTCGTCCACCAAGGCCGCCATGGTCAACCTCACCCAGGCGCTCGCCGACGAGTGGGCGGGCGAGGGCATCCGGGTGAACTGCGTGAACCCGGAGCGCACGGCGACCCCGATGCGCACGAAGGCGTTCGGCGAGGAGCCCGCGGGCACCCTGCTGTCGTCGGAGGCCGTCGCGCGGACCTCGCTCGACGTGCTGCTGTCCGAGCTGACCGGCCATGTCATCGACGTGCGGCAGCAGGACCCGACGCGCGGCGCGTCGGAGGCGTCCGGCTTCGAGCAGGCGCTGGCCTCCGTGCTCGACCGCCATGGCGATGTGTAATAATCCCAGCCAAAGCTGTATCTAACGGGCCTCTGTGACCGCTGCCGCGCGGTCACAGAGGCCCGAGTGCGTGAATTCCTTGTTCACATTTTCCGCATACCGTGTAGTAAACGGCACCGATGGAGCAGGTTCCCCGTGTTTTCGACCGCCATCCGACTGGCTCGTGTAGGCAGCCGGTCAGAGCTGGCCGCGGCAGTCCTCATGGGACTGGGCTACCCGTGCGTCATGCTTGCCGCACTGATCCCGAACCTGTGGTTCTTCGCCGTGTCGGCCCTTGTCACCTACGTCGCCGACCGCTATCTCCACCAGCGCGGCAGCTACTTGATAAACCGCCTGGAGAAGGTGCGCGCGGGCATCGCCATCCGCTTCCTCGCCCGGCAGCTCCTGCTCATCCTCCTGCTGGCGAGGCTCGGCCTGAGCGGCATGAGGCTGACCTACGTGGCGATCGCCGCGTTCCTGGTCTTCTACGCGCTCAACACGGTGCAGGGCGCCCTGGTCACCCTGATCAGGAAGCGCCGCTCGATGCCGGTGGTCACCCGCAACGTCGACCTGGGCGCGCTGCACATCGCGTCCGCGCCGCCGCGGTTCCTGATGGCGCAGTCGGTCGCGAAGATGCTCCACCTCGACCTGCCGATGGAGATCGGTGTGTTCGTCGCCGCGGCGACCGGCACCTTCCTCTACGGGTACGCCGGCGCCGCGATCTCCACCGGGCTCGGCCTGCTCTACATCCTGCTGCTCGCGCCGAACCTGCGCCGCCGCCGGATCGTTCCTCCGGCCCCCAAGGTGCTCGCCGCGATCGACGAGTGGCTGCGCGCCTACCGGCCGCGCACGGTCCTGTACTTCTCCGGCTCCAAGGAGTCCGCGTACCAGGTCAACATGTGGCTGGAGACGATGGAGCAGGTCGAGCGCCCGCTCATCGTGCTGCGTGAGCGCGGCATCGCCAACCAGCTCGCGCCCACCTCCGTACCGGTGATCTGCGTGCCGGGCGGCACCAACCTGATGAACCTGGAACTGTCCACGGTGCGGGTCGCGCTCTACGCGGCCAACGTCGGCAAGAACATCCACCTGCTGCGCGTGCCCACCATGAAGCACGTCTTCATCGGCCACGGCGACAGCGACAAGATCGCCAGCGTCAACCCGTACTCCAAGGTGTACGACGAGGTGTGGACGGCGGGCCGCGCGGGCCGCGACCGGTACGCGCTCGCCGACGTGGGCGTACGCGACGACGACATCGTCGAGGTGGGCCGCCCGCAGCTGGCGCCGATCAAGCCCTGGACCGGTACGCAGAAGAACCCCGTGCCGACGGTCCTGTACGCGCCGACCTGGGAGGGCTGGGACGACAACCCCGGCAACACCTCCCTGCTGCTCGCGGGCGAGAACATCGTCAAGAGGCTGCTCGAAGCCCCGTCGCCCGTCCGGGTCGTGTACAAGCCGCACCCCTTCACGGGTATCCGCGACAAGCGGGCCAAGGCCGTGCACCAGCGCATCACCGAGCTGCTCGACGCCGACACGGCGGCCCGCGCAGCCGACCCCCGGTGGAAGGAGGCCGAGGCCACGACCCGCGCCGAGCGGCAGGCGGCCGCCGAGACCATGGCGCGCGTGCAGGCCAGGCTCGACGGGCTCGCCGCCTCGGGCCGCGCGGGGCGCGACGAGGCGGAGGTCTCCCGCCTCTCCATGGCCGACCAGGACCGCCTCGACGAGGCCAAGCGCCTGCGCGCCGAGTGGAACGAGGCGTACTGGCGCTCCTTCGGCTGGTGGGAGCACAGGACCGTGACGGGCGCCGAGCCCCGGCTCTACGACTGCTTCAACGAGTCCGACGCCATGGTCTCGGACATCTCCAGCGTGGTGTCCGACTTCATCGCGAGCGGCAAGCCGTATGCGGTCACCGACTCGGCGGGCATCGGCGAGGCCGAGTTCAGGCGGCAGAACACCGCCGTACGCGCCGCGGTGATACTCACCAACGACGCGCGGGGCATCGACGAGCTGCTCGCGGCGGTCGCCGACCCGGCCGCCGACCGGCTGCGGGAGCGCCGCGCCGAGCTCAAGCACTATCTGCTCGGCCCCGACGAGCCCACCTCCATCGAGCAGTTCAACGCTGCCATCGACGCGCTCGCCGCCAAGGCGGAGGCGCGCAACGCGGGCGTCGCCAAGCGGCTCTCGGAACCGGAGGAGGCGGCTGGGCTCGACGACTCGGCGCCCGGCCCCGGCGACCCCGAGCGCGACGCGCACGACTCGCCCGTACGGGGCTGACACCGCGCGGCACGCCGCGCACGGACGAAAGAGCGACCGGGAGGCCGGCGGCACCGCCGCCGGCCTCCCGGCGTCAGCGGACGCGGCCCGCGGCGGCCCAGTGGCTCACGCCACGCACCGTCTTGGCGCGAGCGCGCAACCATCGGGGCCCGTACGGACTCTTACCTTCACATGAACGGTCTTGACCGCGGCGGCCGCCGCGGGGTCACAAGCCCCGCGCGCGCACCGCGTGCGTGGGTAGAGTCACAACGTCGGGTTGAGCCCGTACCGCATCGACGTGTCGGCAGGGGATACGCACAGTGAAGGCTCTCGTACTTTCCGGAGGCGCGGGCACGCGTCTGCGGCCCATCACGCACACCTCGGCCAAGCAACTGGTCCCGGTGGCGAACAAGCCCGTGCTGTTCTACGGGCTCGAAGCCATCGCGGAGGCCGGCATCACCGAGGTCGGCGTCATCGTGGGCGACACGGCCGAGGAGATCCGGGAGGCGGTCGGCGACGGCTCGCAGTTCGGTATCCGCGTCACCTACCTCCAGCAGGACGCCCCGCTCGGGCTCGCCCACGCGGTGCTGATCGCGCGGGACTTCCTCGGCGACGACGACTTCGTCATGTACCTCGGCGACAACTTCATCGTCGGCGGCATCACCGGCCTGGTCGAGGGGTTCCGCACGGAGCGGCCCGACGCGCAGATCCTGCTGACGAAGGTGCCGAACCCGACCGCGTTCGGCGTCGCGGAGCTCGACGCGTCGGGCGCCGTGGTGAATCTGGAGGAGAAGCCGAAGGAGCCCAAGAGCGACCTCGCGCTCGTCGGCGTCTACCTCTTCACGCCCGCCGTCCACGAGGCGGTCCGCTCCATCGAGCCGTCCTGGCGCGGCGAGCTGGAGATCACCCACGCCATCCAGTGGCTGATCGACCAGGGCCGCGACGTGCGCTCCACCACGATCTCCGGCTACTGGAAGGACACCGGCAACGTCACCGACATGCTGGAGGTCAACCGGCTGGTCCTGGAGAGCGTCGAGCCGGTCTGCGAGGGCACGGCGGACGACGCCACCGAGATCGTCGGCCGGGTGCGGATCGAGCAGGGCGCGGTGATCACCGGCAGCCGCATCGTCGGGCCCGCGGTGATCGGCCGGGGCACCGTGGTCAAGGACGCGTACGTCGGCCCGTTCACCTCTGTGAGTGAAGGCTGCCGGATCGAGGACAGCGAGATCGAGTACTCGATCGTCCTGCGCAACTCCTCCATCTGCGGCGTGCGCCGCGTGGAGACCTCCCTCATCGGGCGCGACGTCGAAGTGACGCCCGCCCCCCGCAACCCGTCCGTCCACCGTCTCGTCCTCGGCGACCACAGCAAGGTGCAGATCTCCTCATGACCACCCGCATCCTGGTGACCGGCGGCGCCGGCTTCATCGGCTCGCACTACGTCCGCACGGTCCTCGGCCCCGCCGGCCCCGGCGACGTCTCCGTCACGGTCCTCGACAAGCTCACCTACGCGGGCAACCCGGCCAACCTCGACGAGGTGCGCGACCACCCCGGCTTCGGCTTCGTGCAGGGCGACATCTGCGACCCCGAGCTGGTCGCCAAGCTGATGTCCGAGCACGACCAGGTGGTGCACTTCGCCGCCGAGTCGCACGTGGACCGCTCCATCGACGGGGGCGCCGAGTTCGTCCGTACGAACGTCGTCGGCACGCACACGCTGATCGACGCCGCGCACCGGGCGGGCATCGCGACCTTCGTGCACATCTCCACCGACGAGGTGTACGGCTCCATCGACGAGGGCTCCTGGCCCGAGACCGACCCGCTCGCGCCCAACTCGCCCTACTCGGCGGCCAAGGCGTCCAGTGACCTGATCGCGCTCTCGTACCACCGTACGCACGGCCTCGACGTGCGGGTGACCCGCTGCTCCAACAACTACGGGCACCACCACTTCCCCGAGAAGGTCATCCCGCTGTTCATCACCAACCTGCTCGACGGGAAGAAGGTGCCGCTGTACGGCGACGGCGGCAACGTCCGCGACTGGCTGCACATCGACGACCACGTGCAGGGCATCGAGCTGGTGCGCACCCGCGGCCGCGCGGGCGAGGTCTACAACATCGGGGGCGGCACCGAGCTGTCCAACAAGGAGCTCACAGGCCTGCTCCTTGAGGCCTGCGGCGCCGACTGGGAGACCAGCGTCGAGTACGTCACCGACCGCAAGGGCCACGACCGCCGCTACTCGGTGGACTGCACGAAGATCCGCGAGGAGCTCGGCTACGAGCCACGCAAGGACTTCGCGACAGGCCTCGCCGAGACGGTCCAGTGGTACCGCGACCACCGCGACTGGTGGGAGCCGCTGAAGGAGCGCGCCGCGCTCTGACAGGCGTCCCCGCAGGGGCGGGGAGCCGGCGTGCCGCGCGGCACGCGGACACGCCGACACGCCGACACGCGGACGGGCGGAAGTGACGAGAGGTGCCGGGCGGCGGGCCCGGCACCGGAGCGGACGGGAGCGACATGGACGGCGGCTGGCTGGTCACCGGTGCGGGCGGCATGCTGGGGCAGGACCTGCTGACGGCGCTCGCCGCGGGCGGGGAGAAGGCGACGGGCCTCGGCCGCATCGACCTGGACATCACGGACGCGGGCGCCGTGCGCGCGGCGCTGGCCGCGCACGGTCCCTCCGTGGTCGTCAACTGCGCGGCCTGGACTGCCGTGGACGACGCGGAGGCCAAGGAGGACCAGGCGCTCGCCGTCAACGGCGAAGGGCCCAGGGTCCTCGCGGAGGCGTGCCGCGCGTCCGGCGCCGTGCTGCTGCACATCTCCACCGACTACGTCTTCGCGGGCGACGCGGACGCGCCGTACGCCGAGGACGCGCCCCTGGCGCCGCGCTCCGCGTACGGCAGGACCAAGGCGGTCGGTGAGAGCGCCGTCCTCACCGCGCTGCCCGATACCGGCTACGTGGTCCGCACCGCCTGGCTGTACGGGGCGGGCGGCGGCAACTTCGTGCGGACCATGATCCGGCTCGAAGGCGTCAAGGACACCCTCGACGTGGTCGACGACCAGCGCGGCCAGCCGACGTGGAGCGCGGACCTCGCGGAACTCCTCGTCGGCCTCGGCAGGGGCGCCCTCGCGGGCACCGCGCCGGCCGGCGTCTACCACGGCACCAGCGGCGGCGAGACGACGTGGTTCGGGCTCACCCGGGAGATCTTCCGGCTGCTCGGCGCGGACCCCGGGCGGGTGCGGCCCACGACGAGTGAGGCGTTCGTGCGGCCCGCGCCGCGGCCCGCGTACAGTGTCCTCGGCCACGACCGGTGGCGCGCGGCCGGCCTGGCGCCCCTGCGGAACTGGAAGGACGCGCTCGCCGACGCCTTCCCCGCGGTGCTCGCCGCGGAACAGGCCGCGACACACCGCTCGTGATCGACACGACCGGCCGGGCGCGGGAGTTTACGAGTCGTCCGCGAAGGCACTAACTTCACTCGGAATCAAGGCAAATCTTCGTGTTTCCCAGTGAAGGGCACCACAGTGGACCGCCACGGCTTCCTCCGCCAGCTGCACCGCGTGTACAAACCCCGGAACTACTTCGAGATCGGCGTCAACGACGGCCGCAGCCTGACCCTCTCCCGCGTCCCGTCCATCGCCGTCGACCCGGCGTTCAAGGTCGTCACGGAGATCGCCTGCGACGTCCACCTGGTCAGGCAGACCAGCGACGACTTCTTCGCGCGCAAGGACCCGCTGTTCCACCTGCGGCCCGGCCGCAACCCGTTCAGGGCGCTGGCGCGGCGCGACCCGCTCGCGCTGTTCGGCGGCGACCCGAAGCTGGAGCTTGCGTTCATCGACGGCATGCACATCTTCGAGTTCGCGCTCCGGGACTTCATGAACGTCGAGAAGCACGCGCAGTGGTCGAGCGTCGTCGTCCTCGACGACATGCTGCCGCGCAACGTGGACGAGGCGGCGCGGGACCGGCACACCGACGCGTGGACCGGCGACGTGTACAAGGTCGCGCAGGTCCTGCGGCGGTTCCGCCCCGACCTCGCGGTGGTGGAGGTCGACACCGCGCCGACCGGCGTCGTGGCGGTCTTCGGGCTCGACCCGTCGAGCACCGTCCTGCGGCACAACTACGACGCGATCCTCGCGGAGTACGCGGTCGAGGATCCGCAGGACGTCCCCGAGGAGGTGCTCACCCGCAAGACCGCGGTCTCGCCTGAGGCGTTCCTGCGCGCGGGGTTCTGGCGCGACCTGGCGCGCGCCCGCGACCTGCGCAAGTCCAGGACCGCCTTCGCGCCGATCCGCCGGCGGATCGAAGCGGTCGGGAGCTGACCGCCCGGCGGCGGGGAGGGGGCTGTGGCCGCCTCCGCCGCCCCGTCGGCGCGCGCCCCGGCGTGACGCAGGCCATGCGGGAACACGCGAGAACACGGACGACCGCGGCAGGACACGGACGACCGCGGGAGACCGCGCGAACCACGGGAAACGCAGCCGAAAAACGGAAGACATCATTCTGTTGCCGAGTGCGCATAGACCGCGGATTAATCGCATCAACGATGCCTATATCCTTGGCGCCAGATGCCCCGTACGGCGGGGCCTTTAGCGACGAGTTGGGGCTTGGTGCATGTCCGTCAAGGTCAGTGTGATCATTCCGGTGTACAACCCCGGGCCCTACATCGAGGACTGCATCGCCTCGCTGCTGCGCCAGAGCCTGCCCGACGACGAGTACGAGGCGGTCTTCGTCGACGACGGTTCGACCGACGGGACGGGGGAGCGGCTCGACCGGCTGGCCGCCGAGCACCCGCACATGCACGTCGTGCACGAGGAGCCCTCGGGCTGGTCGGGCCGCCCGCGCAACGTCGGAACGGCCCGCGCCCGCGGTGAGTTCGTGATGTACGTCGACAACGACGACTGGCTCGGCGACGAGGCACTTGAGCGGATGTACGACTACGGGGTCGCCAACGGCGCCGACGTGGTCGTCGGCAAGATGGCCGGCAAGGGCAGGCCCGTGCCGCTCGAACTCTTCCGGACGAACCGCCCGAAGGCCACGGTCGACAACGCCCCGCTGATCGACAGCCTCACGCCCCACAAAATGTTTCGCAAAGACTTCCTCGAAAAGCACCGGATTCGCTTCAAGGAAGGCAGGAGAAGGCTGGAGGACCACGTCTTCGTCGCGGAGGCATATCTGCTCGCGTCGAACGTCTCCGTCCTCAGCGATTACGTGTGCTACTACCACGTCAAGCGCGACGACGCCTCCAATGCGGGCTTCCAGCGCTTCGACCCGGTCGGCTATTTCACGAACCTGCGCGAGGCCCTCGACGTCGTCGAGCGCAACACGGAGCCCGGTCGGCTGCGCGACAAGCTCTACCGCCGCTGGCTGCGCAACGAGATGGTGGAGCGGCTGCGCGCCCAGCGGTTCCTCAACCTGCCGGAGGACTACCGCAGGGAGCTGTACGACGAGATCCGCGCCGTGGTCACCGAGCGCATGGGCCCCGGCGTCGCCGCGGGCCTGCAGCCCACCCAGCAGGTCGTCGCCGCGCTGATCACCACGGGGCGCTTCGACGACCTGGAGGCGTACGCGCGCTGGGAGGCCACGATCAAGCCCACCGGGCGCCTCGAAAGCCTTGAGTGGGACGAGCAGGGCCGCCTCGCGGTCGGCCTGACCGCCGAGTTCCAGCTCGACGGCGCACCGCTCGCCTTCCGCACCGAGGGCGGCGAGCCGCAGCTCGACCTGCCCTTCGGCACCGAGACGGCCGACGCCCTGCGCGCGGCGGGCGCCAGTACCCGCGCCACCGTCGACAAGGCCCGCGTCGGCCTCGTCGTCCGCGAGCGCTCCAGCGCCGCGGAGTTCTACCAGCCCATCGACTTCACCGTTGACCGCGTCCCGGTGGTGCGCGAGGACGCGGCGGAGTCAGCGGAAGCGGACGACGGCTTCCGCATGGTGCTGCGCGGCCTCGGCACCGTCGACCCCGGCACGGCGGCCGGCGGCGGCCCCCTCGGGCCCGGCATCTGGGACGTGTACGTGCGGATCATCGCCTGCGGCTGGTCCAAGGCCGCGCGCCTCGGCTCCCTGCGCGACGAGACCGTCGACAAGGCCCGCAGGGCCGCCCTGAGCGGCGACCCGCGCCGCCTCGTCATGCCGTACTGGACCGAGGGCCACGGCAACCTCTCCCTCGACGTCGACTGCGCGACCAGCTGGATCACCAAGGACCTGGCGCCGCTCACCCCGCAGGACGTCACCGTCACGGACGGCACGCTCGCCCTGCCCGTACCGCTGCACGTCGCGGGTGAGGAGGCGGCGGCGCTGCGTTTCGCGCCCGCCCGCAAGGGCGCAGTGCCCCGCGAGGTCCCCGCGGTGATCGCCCCCGGCGACGGCGGCGCGGTCCTCACCGCCGGGCTGCCCGCCGCCGAACTCGCGGGCGCCGCCTGGACGCTGGAGCTCGGAGTGCCCTCGGCGCGGCGCGCGGGACCCCGCTGGACACGGCTGCCGGTGGGCCTGAGGGTGCACGCGGACGGCCGGGCCACCGTCGCCCGCGCGTCCTCCCCCGCGCCCCGCGCGAGGACCGGTGGCCGCGGCTCGCTGCCACGGCGGATCATGAGGAGAGTGCGGCGCGCGTTCGCCAAGGCGTGACGCGCGCACCGACCCAGCCGAGCAGCGAGCGAGAGAGCAGAGCCATGCGACCCCTGTCCATCGAAGGTGCCTGGATCCACGAGCCGAAGGTCTTCCCCGACCACCGCGGCTCCTTCCACGAGTGGTTCCGCGCCGAAGACCTGCGCGAGGCCGACGGGCACGGCCTGGCGCTCGCGCAGGCCAACTGCTCGGTCTCCCGGCGCGGCACCCTGCGCGGCATCCACTACGCGGACGTGCCGCCGAGCCAGGCGAAGTACGTGAAGTGCGTGCGCGGCGCGGTGATCGACTTCGTCATCGACATCAGGACGGGCTCGCCCACCTACCGCAGCTGGGAGGCCGTGCGGCTGGACGACACCACCCACCACGCCGTCTACCTCTCCGAGGGCCTTGGGCACGCCTTCTTCGCGCTCAGCGACGACGCCGTGGTCGTCTACCTGTGCTCCGCGGGGTACGCGCCGGAGCGCGAGCACGGCATCGACCCGTTCGACCCCGACCTCGCCATCGAGTGGCCCGAGGGGATCGAGCCGCTGCTGTCGCCGAAGGACGTCGAGGCGCCCTCCCTCGCCGAGGCGGAGCGCCGCGGGCTGCTGCCGTCGTACGAGGAGGCCGCGGCGTTCCGCGCGAGCCTGCGCACGGCGGGCGAGTGACGGGCGCCGCCCCTGTCCAGCAGGTGAAAAGGCGTCCGCGGGCCCGCGGACGCCGCGTACGCTGACCGGCGCGAGGCGGCGGACGGCGAGAGCAGGGGCACAGCACGTGGCAGCGGCGGGAGCAGGGGCAGCAGGGGCGGCGGACGCGGCGGGGGCGGCGCCCGGCACGGCGGGGGGCACCGCCCGGCAGGACGCCGTGGCGGCGGCCCGCAGGATCGTCGTCAAGGTCGGCTCGTCCTCCCTGACCACCGCGGCGGGCGGCCTTGACGCCGACCGGGTCGACGCCCTGGTCGACGTTCTCGCCGCCGCCCGGGACAGCGAGCGCGAGGTCGTCCTCGTCTCCAGCGGCGCCATCGCCGCCGGGCTCGCCCCGCTCGGCCTGGAGCGGCGCCCGCGCGACCTGGCGCGCCAGCAGGCCGCGGCCAGCGTCGGCCAGGGCCTGCTGATCGCCCGCTACACGGCCTCCTTCGCCCGCTACGGCGTGCGCGTCGGGCAGGTCCTGATGACCTCGTACGACACCAGCAGGCGCACCCACTACCGCAACGCCTACCGCACGCTCGAACAACTGCTGCGGATGGGCGCGCTGCCCGTCGTCAACGAGAACGACACCGTCGCCACCGACGAGATCCGCTTCGGCGACAACGACCGGCTCGCTGCGCTCGTCGCCCACCTGGTCCGCGCCGACCTGCTGGTGCTCCTCTCCGACGTGGACGGGCTCTACGACGGCGACCCGGCGACCCCCGGCACCTCGCGCGTCGGCGAGGTCGCGGGCCCCGGGGACCTCACGGGGATCGCCATCGGCAGCGCGGGTCGCGCGGGCGTCGGCACCGGCGGCATGGTCACCAAGGTCGAGGCGGCGCGGATCGCGACCGGCGCGGGCATCCCGGTCGTGCTCACCTCGGCGAGCCGCGCGGCCGACGCGCTCGCCGGGCGGGACACCGGCACGTACTTCAGGCCCACCGGCCGCAGGTCGCGCGGCCGGCTGCTGTGGCTCGCGCACGCCTCGGCGCCGCGCGGCGCGCTCACCCTCGACGACGGAGCGGTACGCGCGGTGGTGGAGCGGCACACCTCGCTGCTCGCCGCGGGGATCGCCGCGGTGGAGGGCGAGTTCGGGGCGGGCGACCCGGTGGAGCTGCGGGACACCGCGGGCCGCGCGGTCGCGAGGGGTCTGGTCAACTTCGACGCCAAGGAGCTGCCGCAGCTGCTCGGCCGCTCCACGCGGGAGCTGGCGCGGGAACTCGGCCCCGCCTATGAGCGGGAAGTCGTACACAAGGACGATCTGGTGGTGCTCCAGCACTGACCCCGCCCCCCCCAATGGGCTGAGAAATGTGCCGATCCGCGTCCGGTGGCGCAGAGGTTCGCCAAAACGCCCCCAAGACCGGCCCAGGACTGGTCAACTTTGTCGTGGGGACAAGGACGGGGCAGCAGCACAACGGATCAACAGGAGGCCGCCGGTGGGACGAGTGCGTCCAGGCAGGGCGATCCGCGGGACGGGACCGGGCACGCACGCCCGGCGGTCGGCGGGCGCGGACTCGGTCCTCACGAGCGTCGACGCGGGCGAGGACTTCGACGGCCGCACCGACGACACGCCCGGCGCGGGGGAGCGGCCGTCCGGTGCGGCGGAGGCCGCGGGCGGCGGCCGCCCGGCCTCCCGGCTGTGGCACGTCACACTGAGCGTCTCCGGCGGCGAGGCGCCCCTCGCCGACGTCCGCAGGGCGCTCGAACAGCTTGCACACGACCACCCGTTCCTGCTCACCAGCAGGTACGCGGTCGACCACGCGGAGATCAGGTACTGGGAGGAGGCAAGGGACCTGCACGACGCGGCCGCGGTGGCGCTGCGGCTGTGGGGCGAGCACCGCTCAAGCGCGAAGCTGCCGCCCTGGGAGATCGTCGGCCTCGAAGTGATCGACCGGGAGACCTACCACCAGCGCGTCGCCGAGGGGTACGGGCCGCCGCCCGCGGCGCGCGTCGGCGTCCATCCGTTCTGACGGGCCGCGCCGGCCGCGCGCCCCCGCGTCTCGGAGTGCGGGATACCGGCCGGGAGCCCGCCCGCGGCCCATTACCCTGCGGGGCATGACCTCGCTCTCGCCGTACGACAACCTCTCCCCGGTCGCCCGGGCCGCCTACCGGTCGAAGGCGGCCGCAGCGGACCTCGCGCCGCTGCCGCGCGCCGCCAAGGACGACGCGCTGCTCGCGATCGCCGACGCGCTAGAGGTGCGCACGCACGAGATCGTCACGGCCAACGCCGAGGACGTCGAGCGGGCCAGGCGGGCCGGCACCGAGGCCGCGGTCGTCGACCGGCTCACCCTCACCCCGGAGCGGGTGCGCGCCATGGCGGGCGGCGTGCGGGACGTCGCCGCGCTGCCCGACCCGGTCGGCGAGGTCGTGCGCGGCTCGACCCTGCCGAACGGTATCGACCTGCGCCAGGTCAGGGTGCCGCTTGGCGTCGTCGGCATCATCTACGAGGCGCGCCCCAACGTCACCGTCGACGCGGCCGCGCTCTGCCTGAAGTCCGGCAACGCCGCGCTGCTGCGCGGCTCGTCGTCCGCCTCTGCGTCCAACGAGGCGCTGGTGCGGGTGGTGCGGGACGCCGTCGGCGGCGCCGGGCTGCCCGCGGACGCCGTCCAGCGCGTACCGGGCGAGGACCGGGACTCGGCGCGTGAGCTGATGCGGGCGCGCGGCCTGGTGGACGTGCTGATCCCGCGCGGCGGCGCGGCCCTGATCCGCACGGTCGTCGAGCAGTCCACGGTGCCGGTCATCGAGACCGGCACCGGCAACTGCCACGTGTACGTCGACGCCGAGACCGACCTGGACATGGCGGTGTCCATCCTCGTCAACGCCAAGGCGTCGAGGCCGAGCGTGTGCAACGCGGCGGAGACGCTGCTCGTGCACCAGGACGTGGCGGCCGACTTCCTGCCCCGCGCCCTGGACGCGCTCGCGGACGCGGGCGTCACGGTCCACGCCGACGAGCGTGTCCTGCCGTACGCGGAGGGGAGCGCGGCGACGGTCGTCCCCGCCACCGCGGAGGACTGGGAGACCGAGTACCTCTCGTACGACATCGCGGCGGCCGTGGTCGACTCGCTCGACGCGGCGGTGGCGCACATCAGGCTCTGGTCCTCCGGCCACACGGAGGCCATCGTCACCACCTCGCAGGCGGCCGCCCGCAGGTTCACCCAGTTGGTGGATTCGACGACGGTCGCGGTCAACGCGTCGACCCGCTTCACCGACGGCGGCGAGTTCGGCTTCGGCGCCGAGGTCGGCATCTCCACGCAGAAGCTGCACGCCCGGGGGCCGATGGGGCTGCCCGAGCTGACGTCGACCAAGTACATCGTCACCGGCGACGGTCACACCCGGTGACCGCGCGGGCGGGGCGGGCGAGCGAGTGGCGCGCCTCATAGCGCCGGGCGGCGGGAAGAATGCGGGCTCTCCCTGCCCAAAGCGACCCCGCCGGTCTACCCTGGAGTGGTGCCGGACGACGTGGGGGGCAGGCCGTTCAAGGACGGCCGGGAGCCCGACGACGACCGCGGAGCGGACGAGGAGTTCGCGACCGTGGTGTTCGACGAGGACTTCGTACGGTCGGCCGCCTTCCACGAACCCACCGCCGTCGAGCGGCTGCTCGCCGCGGCCCAGGCGCGCGCCGAGGCCGACGCGGCCCGCGCGCGCGGGCGCCGGCAGGTCCCCGAGGAGGAGCACGAGCTCTGGGACGAGCTGTACCTGAGCAGGCACCCCCACGAGAGCGCCGACGACCGCGCCGAGGACGACGACTACGCCGGCGCCGCGTACGACCCGTACCCCTACGGCCTGCACGGCGGCGCGCTGCGGCCCTACCGGGGCCGGGCGCGGTGGCACCGGCCCGTGGCCTGGCTGCTCGCGCTGCTGATGGGCATCGGCATGGTGGCGCTCGCCTTCTCCGCGGTCTACCGGGGCGCGGGCGGCGGCGGCCGGGAGGACCAGGTGCCGCAGCCCGCCTCGACGGGGATAGACGCGCCGCGCGGCGACCGCACGGCGGAGGACCGGCCGGACGCCCGGCGCGACGGGCGGCAGGACGTGACGCCGCCGCCGGTGTCGGCCGTGCCGAGGACGCCGTGACCCGGCCCGTCCGCACTGTGATCTTCTATGGCCGGTTCTGTCGCAAGTTGACCGGTAGCGCGCCGTCCGCCCCGGTCGGCCACGGCCTACTCTGAAGACATGGCAGGGCGCGGAGACCCGCCGGACGGCACGCCCGAGGGGGCGGCGGGCGGCGACGACGAGTACCGATCGGTCGTGTTCGACGAATCGTTCGTGCGCGCTGCCCGCCTCCAGGAGCTCTCCGCGCACGAGCGCCTGACGGACCGCGAGCACGCCGTACGGGTGCGCCCCGGACACCCGGGCCCGGTGCCGCACGCCTTCCGCAACGGCCCCCGTCAGCTGCTCGCCCTCTTCGTGCTGATCGCACTGGCCTTCGGCACCGCCGTCTACCTGGGCTTCCGCCAGCCGTACCGGGTCCCCGGGGCCTCGGCGCCCGCCGTGCCGCTGCGCATGACCGTGGTGCCCCTCGTCCCCGCGGGGACGGTCGAGGGCGGCACCCCCGCCGCGCTGCTCGCGCACAGCCCCGCCGCCCGCTTCCGCAGCGGCGGGGTCGGCATCCGGCTCCCGGCGCCCGCGCGCACGGACGACTTCTCACGCGGCCAGGTCGGCGCCGCGCTCAACCTCGTGAAGGCGTACCTGGTGGCGTCCTCGCTCGACCGCGACGTCCTCGCCGGCCGCGACCGCGACGCCGTCAGGCGGCTGCTCGCCCCGGCCCAGACCGCGCAGTTCGACCGGTCGTTCACGGCGCCCGCGGCGGACGGGCTGCACGACCCGGCAGGCTGGCTGGTCTCCTTCGACGCAGCCCGGGTGCGGCAGGCGACAGCCGACGTGCGGGTGCGGGGGTCGCTCGCCTTCCAGGAGACCGCGGACCAGGCCCTGGAAGTGACCTCGGACCACACCTTCGTCTACACGCTGCGGCCCGCCGGGCCCGCCGCCGACGACGCGGCGTCACTCTTCACCGTGCGGCGGGAACTGCGCTTCCGCTTCGACCGCGAGCAGCTGGCCAGGGGCCAGGTGCAGCTGGTCGAGAGCGAGGTGGGCGCGGGCCCCGAGGCGTGCGGGACGGGCGCGGGCAGGACCTTCGCGCCGCTGCTCGCGGGGGCGGGACCGCCGGCCGGCGGCCCGAGGGGCGTCGATCCCTTCGCCACAGGGCACCTCGCGGGCGCGCTGTGCGGGGTGCTCGCCACGGCCGCGCCGTAGCCGCCGCGCGCGCCCGGTCCCTCGTTCGTGCCGCCGCCCGCCGCCCGCAGCCCGCAGCCCGCAGCCCGCCCGGTCCTTCCCCCTGCCGCAGCCCGCCCGGGGCGCTGGGGCTACCGTGGGCCGAGGGGCAGGAACCGTCCGCCGGGGCACCCTCCAGGCGGCCGGTGGTGAGAGACCGAGGAGCGCACCCGTCATGCACGCAGCCACCACACTCGCCGCCACGGCAGCAGCGTCCGGCCAGCCGGGCGCGGGGCCCGTCCTGCGCATCCTGCTGGTCGTCGCGGTGGTCGGCGCGGTCTTCCTCGCCTGGTTCCTGCTGCGCGGCTACGGGGACAAGGGCAACAACGACTGAGTCGGCATGAGCGTGTCCGACGGGCCCGCATACGATGTGCCCGAAGTCACCGATCCGATTCCCGATCGATAGGTCCTGTTGAAGATGATTGCCTCCGGTACCGCCGCCAGCCTCGCCACCCTCGCGGAGGGCGGCAACCACGAGAGCCTCAGCCCGTACCTGACCGGCGGCGGTGCGCTGTTCGGCCTGCTCCTGCTGCTGTGGATCACCACGCGCTTCAACCGCGACCGCTGAGCGGGGTCGAACCCACGTGCCAGTAGGCTCTACGCGCATGGGAGAGCAGCGAGGGCCCGCCGGGTCGGGCAGGCGCCGACTGGGCGTGATGGGCGGGACGTTCGACCCGGTCCACCACGGCCACCTGGTGGCGGCGAGCGAGGTGGCGGCACTCTTCCACCTCGACGAGGTGGTGTTCGTCCCGACGGGCGAGCCGTGGCAGAAGAGTCAGAAGGCGGTCTCTCCGGCGGAGGACCGCTATCTGATGACCGTCATCGCCACGGCGTCCAACCCGCAGTTCTCGGTCAGCCGCAGCGACATCGACCGCGGCGGGCCGACGTACACCATCGACACGCTCCGGGACCTGCGGGCGGTCCACACGGACGCCGACCTCTTCTTCATCACGGGCGCCGACGCGCTGTCGCAGATCCTCACCTGGCGCAACGCGGAGGAGCTGTTCTCCCTCGCGCATTTCATCGGGGTCACCCGGCCGGGGCATGATCTGACCGACGACGGGCTGCCCAAGGGAGGTGTCTCCCTGGTGGAGGTGCCCGCCCTGGCGATCTCGTCCACGGACTGCAGGGAACGCGTGGCCAAGGGCAACCCCGTCTGGTATCTCGTACCGGACGGCGTCGTGCGGTACATCGACAAGCGCCAGCTGTACCGCGCGTGAGCGACAGGGCGCCGAAGCGCCCGAGGCACGTCACCCACGAAGAGGGGCACCGGTGAACGACCAGCAGCAGCCGTACGGTCAAGGGCCCTACGACCCGTACTACGGCGGGCCGCGGATCGTCGGCTACGACGAGTACGGCCGGCCGGTGTACGAGCAGCAGCCCGGCGCCGCCCCCGGCGGGCAGGCACCGGAGCAGGGCCACGGCGGCACCTACGGCACCGGCCCTTACGGCACCTCCCCTCCCAGGCAGTACGACCCGTACGGGCAGTACCCGCAGGCGCAGGGCGAGGGCGGCGCGTACGACACCGGGCAGCGGGGCGCCGTCCCGTACGGGAGCGGGCAGCAGGACCCCGGCGCGTACGGCACGGGACAGACGCCGCCGGTCCAGGACGGCGGCCAGGGCTACGGCTACGACCCGTACGGGCAGCGGCCGTCCGCGCCCCAGCGGCCCGCACCGGGCGGCTACGACCCGTACGGGCAGGGAGGCCGCGCCTACGGCCAGGACACCGGGCAGCAGCCCGCCGCCGTCGACACCACGCGGCCGTGGGACATCCCCCAGCAGCAGGCACCCGCAGACGCGTCGGCCGAGCGGCGGCAGCCGACCGTGCCGGGACAGCGGCCCGCGCCCGAAGAGGGCTACCGCACCGAGCAGTTCTCGTTCATCGAGGAGCCCGACGAGGACTCCGAGGACGTCATCGACTGGCTCAAGTTCACCGAGAGCCGCACCGAGCGCCGCGAGGAGGCGAGGCGGCGCGGCAAGAACCGGCTGATCGCCCTCGTCGTCGTGCTCGCCCTGGCCGTCGTCGGCGGCGCAGGCTGCCTCTGGTACGCGGGGAAGCTGCCCGGCCTCGGCGCCCCGGCGAAGAAGCATGCGTCAGGGGTGCCGGTCGGCGCGCAGAAGCGCGACGTCATCGTCGTCCACCTGCACGACACGGCCGACAAGTCGACCTCCACCGCGCTGCTCGTCAACAACGAGACCACCGGCGAGGGCAGCACCGTGCTGCTGCCCAACTCGCTGACCGTGACCAACGACGACGGCACCGTCACCACCCTCGCCAAGTCGGTCGACGAGGACGGCTCCGACGGCACCCGCGAGTCCCTGGGCAACCTGCTCGGCACCAAGGTCGCGGGCACCTGGCGGCTCGACACCCCGTACCTGGAGAACCTGGTCGACCTCGTCGGCACCGTCGACGTGGACACCGACACCGACGTGCCGGGCGCGAAGAAGGGCGACACCCCCGTCGTGCACCGCGGCAAGGGCCAGACTCTCAGCGGCAAGGCGGCCGTCGCCTACGCCACGTACCGCGCCCCGGGCGAGGGCGAGGACAAGCAGCTCGCACGGTTCGGGCAGGTGCTCCAGGCGACCCTGCGGAAGATGTCCAGCGACCCGAAGGCCGCCACGCTCACCGTGCAGACCCTCGCGCAGATCCTCGACCCGTCGCTGACCGACAAGGACCTCGGCGCCGCACTCGCCAAGCTCGCCGACCACGCCAAGGAGGACCACTACAAGACGGTCGTCCTGCCGGTGGGCCCGGACGGCACGCTCGGGCAGCAGGGCGAGAGCGAGGTCAAGCAGTACCTGGGCGGCTCGGTCAGCGCCCCGGACGCGGACGGCGTGCCCCGCATCGGTGTGAAGAACGCCACGGGCGGCCCGTCCGCGACCGAGGCGGCCAGGGTCGCCCTGGTCAACGCGGGATACACCGTGATCGACAACGGCACGGGCGCCACGGCGCCGTCCTCCTCGGTGACCTACACGGAGGCCGGGGACAAGGCGCAGGCCACCGAGGTGGCCAAGACCCTGGGCCTGCCGGGCTCCGTCGTGAAGAAGGGGTCCGCGGGCAGCGCGGACGTCGCGGTCGTGCTCGGCGGCGACTTCACCCCGCCGAAGGGGGACGGCACCGGCTGACCGCCGCCCCGCGGCCCGCGCCCCTGTCCCGGGGGCGGGCCGCGACGCGGGCGCGCCGCGGCGGGCGGCCGTGAGATCCTGGACGTCTCCATCACCGCCGACGAAAGCTTGCTCGTGACCGCTACGGACCGCGCCATCCAGCTTGTCCAGACCGCCGCCCAGGCGGCCGCCGACCGCCTGGCGCACGACATCATCGCCTACGACGTGAGCGACGTCCTGTCGATCACCGACGCCTTCGTGCTCGCCTCCGCGCCCAACGACCGGCAGGTCAAGTCGATCGTGGACGAGATCGAGGAGCGGCTCCAGAAGGAGCTCGGCGCCAAGCCGGTCCGCCGCGAGGGCGACCGCGACGCCCGCTGGATCCTCCTCGACTACGTGGACATCGTCGTCCACGTCCAGCACAACGAGGAGCGGGTCTTCTACGCCCTTGAGCGGCTGTGGAAGGACTGCCCCGAGCTGCCGCTCCCCGAGGACGCCGTGCTCACCAAGGGCAGGAGCAGGGAGCACGCCGAGCGCGCCGCCGCGGAAGGGGACGCGAGCTGACCGCCGGCACGGGCGCGGCGGCCGGGGCCCCCGCGCCGCGCGAGCGGCGGATCGTGCTCTGGCGCCACGGCCAGACGGCGTGGAACGTCGAGGGGCGCTTCCAGGGCACCACGGACATCGAGCTGACCGAGACGGGCGTCCGGCAGGCCAGGCGGGCCGCCCGGCGCCTCGCGCAGCTGAAGCCGCACGCCATCGTCGCGTCCGACCTGCGCAGGGCCGCCGCGACCGCAGCCGAGCTCGCCGCCCTGACCGGCCTCGACGTGGTGCACGACGCCGGCCTGCGGGAGACGTACGCGGGTGACTGGCAGGGCCTGACGCACACCGAGATCAGCGAGCGCCACGGCGAGGAGTACCTCGCCTGGAAGCGCGGTGAGCCGGTGCGGCGGGGCGGCGGCGAACTGGAGACCGAGGTCGCCGACCGGGCGGCGCCCGTGGTGCTGCGGCACGCGGACACGCTGCCGGACGGCGGGACGCTGGTGGTCGTCAGCCACGGCGGGGCGATCCGCACCACCATCGGCCGGCTGCTCGGACTCGAAGCGCGCCACTGGGAGGGCCTCGGCGGCCTCGCCAACTGCTTCTGGTCGGTACTCGCCGAGGGCATCCGCGGCTGGCGGCTGATGGAGCACAACGCGGGCAGCCTGCCGGAGCCCGCGCTCGGCGACGACGACTGATTTCACTTTCCGGCGGCACGCAGGCTAAAGTTCTTCTTGTTCGCAGCGCGGAGCGCAAGCGCGAAGAACACGCGGGGCTATAGCTCAGTTGGTAGAGCGCCTGCATGGCATGCAGGAGGTCAGGAGTTCAATTCTCCTTAGCTCCACAGCCCTTCCGGGGAAACCCGGACAACCGCCCCCGGTCCGCACAGGGCCGGGGGCGGTTGCGTGCCTGGCCCCTGCCGCTCCCGCCGCCGCTTGGTAACGACCCGGCCGCGAGCGCCCCAAGGGCCCTCCCTTACGGCTGCCTCCCCAGCACCCGCCATGGCAGAATCGGGACGGCCGGAGGGGACGGACGGTCAGGGACGGGAGGAGCACGATGTCCGCCAGCAGCATCGAAGGCGATGCGCGGGGTGGCGCGGCGGACCTGATCGACTGCCTCAGCTGCCCTGCGTGCGGCTCGTCCCATGTGGCACAAGTGCTCGGCGACAACGGTGGAGTTTCCTACGTGTGCACGGCCTGCGGCCACAGCTGGAGCTAGAGATGGGCGCACACAGGCGTACCTGCGACTGGTGCGGCAGTGGTACGCCCATTGTCAGGGACATGGACCCCCTCAACGCGGACTTCCAGTACTGGTGCGAGGAGTGCGCGCGGGCGCTGATCATAAAAGGCGACCCGATCGAGACGTACCGCGAACTGGAGGGCGAGCCGATCTACGGGCGGCTGCTCGACGAGCACTGCACGCTGAAGCGCTTCTACTCCTTCGCGCGGGCCTGAGCGCGCGGCGCGGCTCCCCGGGAGCCGGTGTTCCCGGCCGCCGCGCGGGCGGACTTCCCGATTCCGGCCGCCCTTGTCCCGGCCCCGGGAAATGGATTTGGTGATCTCCGTCGGCCGCCGCTACTGTTGGCGCATCGCACGGGGCTATAGCTCAGTTGGTAGAGCGCCTGCATGGCATGCAGGAGGTCAGGAGTTCAATTCTCCTTAGCTCCACTGTGTTCCTCAGCTCCACTGTGTTCCTCGTGACACGCGTCACAGGGATTCCGCGAGGGCCCGCCCTCCCGCTCGCCCGGGGGGACGGGCCCTCGCGCATGCGCGGTGCGGCGCCTGGGCGGCCTGCGGTAACCTGTCCCCATGCGTGCCGTACGCCTTCTGCTTAGCGAGCCGCGCTGATCAGTGCCGACGGATGAGAGATCCGGTCGGAGCCGGCGCGGCGTCCCCTCCTGTGTGAGGGGTTTTTTCATTCCCGCGTGCAGAGACGACCGATGGAGCTTCTGAGGACATGAGCGAGACGAACCCGGTTGCCGCCGGTGCGGAGAACTCCGCCCCCCACCGCTACACGGCTGCCATGGCCGCCGAGATCGAGGCGCGCTGGCAGGACTTCTGGGACGCCGAGGGCACGTACGAGGCGCCCAACCCGAGCGGTGACCTCGCCGGCGACCCCGCGGTGGTCGCGCTGCCCGAGAAGTTCGTGATGGACATGTTCCCGTACCCCTCGGGCGTGGGCCTGCACGTCGGACACCCGCTGGGCTTCATCGCCACCGACGTCTACGCACGCCACCAGCGCATGACGGGCCACAACGTCCTGCACACCCTGGGCTTCGACGCCTTCGGCCTGCCCGCGGAGCAGCACGCGGTGGCCACCGGCACCCACCCCAGGGTCTCCACCGAGGCCGCCATGGAGAACATGAAGCGGCAGCTGCGCAGGCTGGGCCTCGGCCACGACAAGCGCCGCTCGGTCGCCACGATCGACCCGGAGTTCTACCGCTGGACCCAGTGGATCTTCGTCCAGATCTTCAACTCCTGGTACGACCCGGAGGAGAACAGGGCGCGCCCCATCGAGACGCTGGTCGAGCAGTTCGAGACCGGGAGGCGCGCCACCCCCGACGGGCGGCCCTGGGCCGAGCTGAGCGGCGCCGAGCGTGCCGACGTGCTGGGCGGCTACCGCCTGGCCTACGCCTCGGACGCGCCGGTCAACTGGTGCCCCGGGCTCGGCACCGTACTGGCCAACGAGGAGGTCACCGCGGAGGGCCGCTCCGAGCGCGGCAACTTCCCGGTCTTCAAGAAGAAGCTGCGCCAGTGGAACATGCGGATCACCGCGTACGCGGACCGCCTGGTCGACGACCTGGAGACGCTGGACTGGCCCGAGGCCATCAAGCTCCAGCAGCGCAACTGGATCGGCCGCAGCGAGGGCGCCCGCGTCGACTTCCCCGTCGGGGACGGCGGCGACGCCGTCACCGTCTTCACCACCCGGCAGGACACCCTGTTCGGCGCCACCTACATGGTGCTCGCGCCCGAGCACGAGCTGGTCGAGAAGATCGTCCCCGACGCCTGGCCCGCCGGTACGCACGACGTGTGGACGGGCGGCCACGCCACCCCCGCGGACGCCGTCGACGCCTACCGCAAGCAGGCCGCGGCCAAGTCCGACGTCGAGCGGCAGGCCGAGGCCAAGGACAAGACAGGCGTCTTCACCGGCGCGTACGCGACCAACCCGGTCAGCGGCGAGCGGGTGCCCGTCTTCATCGCCGACTACGTCCTGATGGGGTACGGCACCGGCGCGATCATGGCCGTGCCCGCGCACGACAGCCGCGACTTCGCCTTCGCCCGCGCCTTCGAACTGCCCATGCGCTGCGTGGTGCGGCCCACCGACGGCCGCGGTCTCGACCCGGCCGAGTGGGACGACGCCTTCGCGTCCCACGACGCGGTCCTCGTCAACTCGGCGGGCGACGGCATCTCCCTGGACGGCCTGGGCGTGACCGAGGCCAAGGCCCGCGTCACCGACTGGCTGAGCGCGCGCGGCATCGGCGAGGGCACCGTCAACTACCGCCTGCGGGACTGGCTGTTCAGCCGCCAGCGGTACTGGGGCGAGCCCTTCCCTGTCGTCTACGACGAGGAGGGCACCGCCCACGCGCTGCCCGAGTCGATGCTGCCTCTCGAACTCCCCGAGGTGGACGACTACTCACCGCGCACCTTCGACGCCGACGACGCGGACACCGAGCCGGAGACCCCGCTGTCCCGCAACGCGGAGTGGGTCCACGTCGACCTCGACCTCGGTGACGGACGGGGCGTCAGGCGCTACCGCCGCGAGACCAACACCATGCCCAACTGGGCGGGTTCCTGCTGGTACATGCTGCGCTACCTGGACCCGGACAACACCGGGCAGGCCGTCGCGCCCGACATCGAGCGGTACTGGATGGGGCCGCGCGAGGGCGCGCCGCAGGGCGGTGTCGACCTGTACGTGGGCGGTGCCGAGCACGCCGTGCTGCACCTGCTGTACTCGCGCATGTGGATCAAGGTGCTGCACGACCTGGGGCACATCTCGGCGTCCGAGCCGTTCCACAAGCTCTACAACCAGGGCATGATCCAGGCGTTCGTCTACCGCGACAAGCGCGGCATCGCGGTGCCCGCGGCCGAGGTGGAGGAGCGCGACGGCGCGTACTACTACCAGGGCGAGCAGGTCAGCAGGCTGCTCGGCAAGATGGGCAAGTCGCTCAAGAACGCGGTCACGCCCGACGAGATCAGCGCCGAGTACGGCACCGACACACTGCGTCTGTACGAGATGGCGATGGGGCCGCTCGACGTGTCGAGGCCCTGGGACACGCGCGCCGTCGTCGGGCAGTACCGGCTGCTCCAGCGGCTGTGGCGCAATGTCGTCGACGAGGCGACGGGCGAGGTCACCGTCGTCGACGCGGAGCCCGACGAGGACACTCTGCGCGCCCTGCACAAGGCCGTCGACGGCGTCACCCAGGACCTGGAGGGCCTGCGCTTCAACACGGCCGTCGCCAAGATCACCGAGCTGAACAACCACCTCACCAAGGCCCGGGGCCCGGTCGCCAGGTCGGTCGCCGAGCGCCTGGTGCTGCTGGTCGCGCCGTTCGCGCCGCACATCGCCGAGGAACTGTGGCACCGCCTCGGCCACGAGGACACGGTCGTCCACCAGGACTTCCCCGTGGCGGACCCGGCGTACGTCGTGGACGAGACGGTGACGTGCGTGGTGCAGGTCAAGGGCAAGGTGAAGGCGAGGATCGAGGTCTCGCCCTCGGTCTCCGAAGCGGACCTGGAGGCGCTGGCGCTGGCCGCGCCCGGCGTGGTCGCCGCGCTGGGCGGCGGGGGCATCAGGAAGGTGATCGTCCGGGCGCCGAAGCTCGTCAACATCGTGCCGGCGTAGCCGCGCGCCGGGCCGCGGCCCGGCGTCTCGGGGTGTCCCCTACGGGGCGGTTGGGGGTTCGGAAGGAACCCGCGGCCGCCCCGCCGCGTTTACCGTGGAAGGGACCGCTGGGACCCGCGACCGTTCGGAGGACCGACCGTGGAAGCCGTGCTGCTGATCGTGCTGCTCCTCTTCGTCGCCGCCGTCGCGGTCGGCGCGTACGCCACGGTGAAGGCGGTCGGCGCGGCCAAGCGCGGGGTGGACCGCACCGTCGCGCAGGCCAGGCGGTCCTTCGAGGACACGGCGCTGCGCGCCAAGAGCCTTGGGCAGCCCGGCGCGCAGGGCGAGCTCGCCCAGCTGCGGCTGCGGCTGCGCACCTCCATGCGGGCCACGCAGGAGGCGCTGCAGGGGGGCGTGGCGGCGGACGCCTCGCTCCAGGAGTCGGTGCGGCTGTTCGAGCGGCTCAGCGCGCACGGCCGCGACCTTGAGGAGCATCTCAGACAGGCCGAGCGCGACCCGGACCGCGCCAGGGCCGGCAGCCGCATGCCGGAGCTGCGGGAGCGCACGGAGCAGATCACGCACTCGGCGGACTCGCTGCGCTGGGCGGTCAGGGACCGGGCGCGCAGGTTCGCGGGCGACGACCTGTCGGCGCTCAGCGCCGACATCGACGTCGAGTCCGGCGCACTGCGGCACTGGGCACCGGTCGAGCGGGCCGGGGACGCGCCGCCGTCGGCCGGGGGCGCACCGCCGCAGGGCCCCGGGCCCGAGGCGCTCGACCCCGCAGACGCGGAGCGTTTCGGCGGCGGGAGCGCCCGGCGGTGGCGCGGGGCGCCGTGGGGCGAGCGGGCAAAGCGGGCCGAGCAACCGGGCCGGGAAGCGACGAACTGAGGGCGCGACACGGCCCGCCCGCCGGGGGCCGCTGAGGCGTGCGCGCGGGCCGCGGGGCGGGCGATGGGCCTTACGGGCAGGGGGCTGATCTCCGGGCCTGGGCGTTCGATCCGTGTCCGGGCGCCCGGGACCGGTGTCCGGGCGGGAGGTCCGAGGTGGCCGTTGGCCGCGTCCCGGCGGGCCGGGGCCCGGGGCGCTCGACGCGCAGGCCGGAGCGCACGCCGGGCGCCCCCGTGTCCCGGCCGGGGGCGGGGAGGGCGTCGGCCGGTTCTGCGGGGCCCTGGGCCGTCTGGGACGGACGGCTGCGGGTAACCTCCGGGGCATGTCCCGCCATGTCGCCATCGTCACCGATTCCACGGCCTACCTGCCTCCCCGGACGATGCGACGGCACGGCATCACGGCGGTGCCGCTGACCGTCGTGCTCGGCGACGAGGTGCTGGAGGACGGCAGCGAGGTCTCCGCGGGAGCGGTGGCTGAGGCGTTGCGCAAGCGCCGCTCCGTGACCACGTCCCGGCCGAGTCCCGAGACCTTCGCGGCGGCCTACCGTGCGGCCGCCGGCTCCGGCGCGACGGGCGTGGTGTCGCTGCACCTGTCGGCCGAGTTCTCCGGTACGTACGACGCGGCGGTGCTGGCCGCCAGGGACGCGCCCGTACCCGTACGGGTCCTGGACACCGGCGTGGTGGCGATGGCACTCGGCTTCTGCGCGCTGGAGGCGGCCCAGGTCGCGGAGATGGGCGGCACGCTCGACGAGGCGGTCGCCGCCGCGGAGAAGCGCGCAAGGGCGACCTCCGCCTACTTCTACGTCGACACCCTCGACTACCTGCGGCGCGGCGGCCGGATCGGCGCCGCGCAGGCCCTGCTGGGGTCGGCGCTCGCGGTCAAACCGCTGCTCCACCTCGACGAGGGCCGGATCGAGCTGCTGGAGAAGGTGCGCACCGCGTCCAAGGCCATCGGCCGGCTGCGGGACATCGTCGTGGAGCGCGCGGGCGCGGGCGAGGTCGACATCGCGGTGCACCACCTGGCGGCCCCTGAGCGCGCGGCGGCCCTGGCGGAACAGCTCGGGGACCGGGTGCCCGGCCTGGGAGAGCTGCACGTCAGCGAGGTCGGCGCGGTGATCGGCGCGCACACAGGGCCGGGCCTGCTCGGCGCGGTGGTGTCACCGCGCTGAGGAGCCCCGTGCTCCGCCGTGCTTCGCCGTCCCCGCCGTGCTCCGCCGTACCCCGCCGTACCCCGCCGTGCTTCGCCGTGCGGGGGCCGGGGCCGTACGGCGGCCCGCTCACCAGGGCACGGTCGCGCCGGTGCGGTCCAGGTACGCGAGGCCCGGCGTGCCGATCCTGGACAGCAGGACGTCCACCAGCAGCGGGGCGCTCTCCTCGACGGTGTACGGCGCCTCCGACCCGCCGAGCGCGGTGCGGATCCAGCCGGGGGCGAGGAGGACGACGGCGCGTCCCGTCCCGGACTGCCGGGCCGCGAAGCTGCGCATGAACATGTTCAGGGCCGCCTTGCTGCCCCGGTAGAGCTCGCGGCCCCCGGCCGTGTTGTTGGCGATGCTGCCCTGCCCGGAGGACATCGCCCCGATGAGCCCGGTGTCCGCCACGAGGTCCTGCAGCGCCTCGACGACGCGCAGCGGACCGAGGGCGTTGGTGACCATGACCTCGACGAACTCGTCGGTCGGCACCGCGCCGATCGGCATGTCCTGGTTGTTCGTGGTGCCCGCGTTGACGAAGAGGAGGTCGAGCGCCCGGCCCGCGAGGCGCTCGCGCAGCGGCGGCAGATGGCCGGGCTCGCCGACGTCGAGGCGTTCGACGGTCACGCGGCCGGCTGACCGCTCCGCGAGCTCGCGCAGGGGCGTGGGCGCGGCCGTGTCCCGTACGGTGCCGACGACGTCCCAGCCCCTGGCAAGCAGCTCTGCGGCCATCGCGTGGCCGAGGCCCCGGGAGGCTCCGGCGATCAGCGCGGTCGGCGCGTGCCGACCCGCGGTGGTCGATGACATGCGCGTCATCTCCGTTCCTGATGTGGTGGGTTGCTGGTGTGGCGGGCAGGCCGCGTCAGCCGCTGTCGCGGGCTTGCGGTCCTGCGGTCCCCGTGGACCTGCCCGGTCCGTGGGCGAGCGGAGCGCAGGGGCACGGCGGGGTGCGGTGGCTCCGCGTGTCCGCCGGGTCGCAGCGGTCCCTGTGTGCCGCAAGTCTGTCCGCGGCGCCGGTGCGGAGGCGAGCCGACGGGGCTCGTTCGTAGGATTCCGCCATGAGCGCTGCCTCGATGGCCGAATCCGTCGCCGTGCGCCCGGATGATGTGCGGATCATCCGGGCGCTCCAGATCGCGCCGCGTGCCTCCTTCGCGTCGATCGCGACCGCGCTCGGCCTCACCGAGAGCGCCGTCAACCGCCGCTACCGGCGGCTCCGCGGGGACGGTGTCATCCGCGTCGCGGGCGTGGTCAACCCGGGCGCGCTGGGCCAGAGCCGATGGCTGGTACGGCTGCGCTGCCGTCCCGGCAGCGTCACGGCGATCGCCGACGCGCTCGCGCGGCGCGACGACGTCAACTGGGTGGCGGTGAGCGCGGCGGGCTGCGAGATCACCTGCGCGACCCAGTCGCGGAGCAGGGAGCAGCGCGAGGACCTGCTCGGCCGGCGGCTCCCGCGCACGGCTGCGGTGCTCGACATCAACGCCTTCGCGATGCTGCGGCAGTTCATGGGCGGCCGCGGCCACTACTGGGCCGCCCTGCACGGCGTGCTCACCGAGGAGCAGGAGGCCGCGCTCGGGAGCGAGGGCGCGCCGTTCGCCGAGGGGCCCGTCGTCGTCCGCACTCCGGTGCGGCTCACGGCCGAGGACGAGGCGATCCTCGGCGCGCTCGCCACGGACGGCCGCGCCGGCCTCGCGGCACTCGCCGCCGCGGCAGGCGCGACTCCCGGGCGGGTGTCGCGCCGCCTGCACGCGCTGCTGCTCAGCCATGTCGTCACCGTCGACGTGGAGATCGCAGCGGCCGCGCTCGGCTACCGCACCCGGGCGAACCTCTGGCTGCGGGTCCATCCGTCGGCCGTGAAGGACGTCGGGCGCGCCCTCGCGCGCGAGCCGGCGATCGCCTTCGCCGCTGCGGTCTCCGGCCCCTCCAACGTCCACGCCGTCGCCCACTGCCGGGACCTCGACGACCTCTTCGAGTTCACTACGGAGCGCATCGGGTCCCTCGCCGGGCTCCAGAGCATGGAGATCTCGCCCGTGCTCCAGCACGTCAAGCAGGCGGGCACGCTGCTGTCCGGCGACCGCCTGGTGGAGCCGCCGCCGCGCACCCGGAAGTGAGGCGCCGGCAAGGCGGGCGCCCGCGCGGCCCCGGGGCGGAGGCGGGAGCGTACGAGGTCGGGTGCGTACGAGGTCGGGATCGCGGTCCGGGCCCGGGAGTTCGCTCGTATCGCTCGTACGGACCCGGGAGTTTCCTCGTACGGGCCCGGGAGTTCGCTCGAACGGGTGGCGGGGTTGTCCCCAGTCGGTGGGTTGTCCACAGGGGAGCGACCAAGATCATCACGGGGGTGGGGAAATCCCTAGCGTGGAGGCATGACCACGCTCCGTGCCCGCCCGTCCGCCGTCCGAGCGCCGCGCCGTCCCGGCGCCCGCGACCCGCGTCGTTCCGCCGCGCGGCCTTCGGGCATCCGCGTGCCGGGACCCCGCGGGGAAGGCGCTCGTGTGCTCGCGCGGGCGCGGCGAGCAGCCGCGCGGGCGGCACCGGCGGGCGCGGACCCGGCGTCCCTGGCCGCAGGCGACGCCCTGCCCGTGGCGTCGGTACGTGACCGGGCCGTCGCGCTGCTCGGTGCCGGGCCCGGCGGACCGCCTGAGCAGGATCGGGCCCCGCGCGCCCGCCCGGCGGCCGAGTCCGCCCGGGACGAGCACGGCCGCGCGGCGGACGACGGCGACCGTCCGCTGCTGCCCCTGGCCCTGTCTCTCCGTGACCGTCTGCTGCCCGCCCTGCGGGACCGGCTGCCGCTGTGGGCGCTGCCGCGCTTCGGGCTGAGGCCGAGGACCGTGGCCGCGCTGGGCGCCGTGCTCGTGGCCGCGGTGCTCCTCGCTGTCCAGCACTTCTGGCTGGGCCGCCCCCGCGCGGTGAGCGCACCGGTGACCGTGGGCGCCGGACACGAC
>NZ_BAABEP010000059.1:16142-37688 GCF_039540215.1 Streptomyces tremellae | reverse complement strand
GGGCGGCCCGCGCGGGGCGGGGCGGCTCCGGCGGGGCCTCGCCCTTGTGGGGGCCCCACTCGTTGGGGTCGGGGACGCCGGGCGGCAGCATCGGGCGGCGGCGCGAGGAGCCCGACTCGCCGGGGTCCTTCGCGCCGGGCCACGCCTTCACGACCCGCGCGGCCAGCACGAAGTCCTTGCGCAGCGGGTGGCCTTCGAAGTTCTCCGGCAGCAGCAGCGGCGCGAGCCCCGGGTGGTCGGTGAAGGCGATCCCGAACATCTCGTGCGTCTCCCGCTCGTGCCACGCGGCGCCCGCGTACACGCCGGTCGCGGTCGGCAGCTCCGCCGCGTCCTGGGGCACCGCCGTGCGCACGAGCAGCGCCCGTACGGTGCGGTCGGCGACGGAGAAGACGCGCGCCGAGACACGGAAGCCGTCAGCCGCCTCGTCCACGGCGCTCAGCCAGTCGAAGTACCCGCAGCCCAGCACGTCCCGCGCGGTGGTGAGCGCGCCGAGCCAGCGCTCCGCCGGCACGTCGACCGTGAGCAGCCCGTACGAGAGCTCGGCGGTCGCGTCCTCGCCGAAGGTGCCGGCGACGGAGTCCGGGAGCGCGTCGTACGCCTCGGTCATCGCGGGTCCTTCGGGCCGGGCGGCGGGACGAGGCCGCTGCGCAGCTGCGCGGTGGACGGCTCCGGCGCGCGCCCGTACCGCGCGGAGAGCGACTCGGAGGCGATCTTCTCCTGGAGCTTGAGGATGCCCTGGAGCAGCGCCTCGGGGCGGGGCGGGCAGCCCGGCACGTACACGTCGACGGGGATGATCTGGTCGACGCCCTTCGTCACGGCGTACGAGTCCCAGTAGGGGCCGCCGCAGTTGGAGCAGGCGCCGAAGGAGATCACGTACTTGGGCTCGGGCATCTGCTCGTACAACCGTTTCACCGCGGGGGCCATCTTGTCGGTGACGGTGCCGGAGACGACCATCAGGTCCGCCTGGCGGGGGCCCGGCGCGAACGGGATCACGCCGAGGCGGATGAAGTCGTGCCGCGCCATCGACGCGGCGATGAACTCGATGGCGCAGCAGGCGAGTCCGAAGTTGAACACCCAGAGGCTGTAGCGGCGGCCCCAGTTGAGCACGACCTTCATCGGCTCGGGGGCGAGCCGGGACAGCACGCCGAGGCGCCGGGGCTCGGGCAGCGGCTGCGGTGCGCGGAGGACGGCCGCGCCGGGCTCCGGGGAGGCGGAGGAGGCGGCGGGGGTCGGGGTCACGTCCATGCGAGGACGCCCTTCTTCCATGCGTAGAGCAGTCCCACGGCCAGGAAGCCGAGGAAGACGAACATTTCGACCAGGGTCGTCGCGCCGTAGCCGGGCGCGGCGAAGACGGTCGCCCACGGGAAGAGGAAGACGGAGTCGACGGCGAAGATCACGTAGAGGAACGCGTACACGTAGTACCGCACCTGGGTGTGCGCCCAGCCCTCGCCGACCGGGTCGACGCCGCACTCGTAGGTCAGCAGCTTCTCCGGGGTGGGCACGACGGGCCGCAGCAGCCGCCCCGCGCCGAAGGCGACCGCGACGAACAGCACGCCGATCACGGCGAGCAGCCCCACCACCGTGTAGCCGCGGAAGTAGCCCGCAGCGAGAACGACCGGTTCCGGCACGTCCGCTCCTCGCTCCCTCACCTGCTGTAGCCATCGGCCCGGTCTGCCACCGCGACGCTCGGGCCACATACCGTCTGTACGGAGCCGAAGTGTAGGCCCTGTTAAAGAGACGGTAAGCGGGCCCTCCCCCGATCCCGGCCCGGCCTCGCGGGACAGAGGGGTCGCAGGGGTGGGGGCAGCCCCACCCCTGGGCCTTCGGACTGCCCCATGGCGCCCGGCGACCCGGCGCGGCAGGCTGGGCGCATGAGCGCGAGACCACGCCGGAGCGGCGTCCCCACCAGCGGCGGGGGGCCGACCGCCGGTCCTTCGCACAGCACGCCGCCGCCCGCGCGTTTCGCGTACGACCGGCACACGTGGAAGGAGATCGCGCACCTCCTGGCGAACTTCCCCGCCGCGCTCGCCGGTTTCGTGTACGTGGTGACGACGCTGGTGGTGGGCGCGGGTCTCTCGGTGACGGTGATCGGCCTGCCGCTGCTGGTGGCCGGCCTCTTCGGCACCCGGGTCTACGGGCGGCTCGAACGGGCGCGGGCCCGTTCGCTGCTCGACATGCGGATCGACGAGCCGAGCCCGATGTTCCGGCGCGGGGGCGCGGGCTTCGCCGGGCGGACGGTGTCGGCGCTCAGGGACCCGGTGGGGTGGCGGACCGCGCTGTACGCGTTCATGCGGCTGCCGTGGGGCATCGTCACGTTCAGCGTGACCCTGGTGAGCCTCTTCGTGCTGTGGCCCGTGCTGCCGTACCTGACGCGCGGCCTGGCCAACGCGGACCGCGCGATGGTGCGGGGCCTGCTCGCCCCCGACGAGGAACTGGAGGCACGCATCGCGGAGCTGGAGAGCGACCGGGGCGTGGTCGTGGACACCGCCGCCGCCGACCTGCGCAGGATCGAGCGCGACCTGCACGACGGCGCGCAGGCAAGGCTCGTCGCCCTCGCCATGGGCCTCGGCCTCGCCAAGGAGAAGCTGACCGAGGACCCTCAGGCCGCGTCGGCGATGGTGGACGAGGCGCACGGCGAGGTGAAGCTGGCGCTCCAGGAGCTGCGGGACCTGGCGCGCGGCATCCACCCGGCCGTCCTCACCGACCGGGGCCTCGACGCGGCGCTCTCCGCGGTCGCGGCACGCTGCACGGTGCCGGTGAAGGTCACGGTGGAGCTGGCGGAGCGGCCCGCGGAGGCCATCGAGGGGATCGCGTACTTCACGGTCTCCGAGCTGCTCCAGAACATCAGCAAGCACAGCCGGGCGCGCACGGCGAGCGTCGACGTGTGGCGGACCGCCGACCGGCTGCTGATCCAGGTCACCGACGACGGCGTGGGCGGCGCGGATCCGGCGGCGGGCGGCGGCCTCGCGGGGCTCGGCGAGCGGCTGGGCGCCGTGGACGGGGTCCTGCTGGTGGATTCGGAGCGCGGCGGCCCCACGACGGTGACGGCGGAGCTGCCCTGGCGTGCGTGACCCGGCCGGCGCGCCCCGCCCGCCGCTCGGCCGCACGGCGGACCGGGGCCCTCGCGGACAACCGGAGAGCGCGCGTCCGCGTCCCCGTGCTGGGATGCTGGGCGGACCGGGACGGATGCGGGTACGTCGGGGCGCGAGGCGCGGGGGTGGCGAAGAGGAATGGCTGCGGTTACGGAGGACAGAGTGCGGGTGGTGATCGCCGAGGACTCGGTGCTGCTGCGGGAGGGGCTGACGCGGCTGCTGACGGACCGCGGGCACGATGTGGTCGCGGGCGTCGGCGACGCGGTGGCGCTGACCGACGCCATCGGCGCGCTCGCCGGCCGGGGCGAACTGCCCGACGTCGTCGTGGCGGACGTCCGGATGCCGCCCACCCACACCGACGAGGGCGTACGGGCCGCGGTGTGGCTGCGCAAGGAGCACTCGGGGGTCGGCGTCCTCGTGCTGTCGCAGTACGTCGAGGAGGAGTACGCGACGGAGCTGCTCGCCGGGTCGACGCGGGGCGTGGGCTACCTGCTCAAGGACCGGGTGGCGGATGTGCGGGAGTTCGTGGACGCGGTCGTGCGGGTGGCGGGCGGCGGCACGGCGCTCGACCCGGAGGTCGTGGCGCAGCTGCTGGGCCGCAGCAGGAAGCAGGACGTGCTGGCCGGTCTGACGCCGCGCGAGCGCGAGGTGCTGGGGCTGATGGCGGAGGGCAGGACGAACTCGGCGATCGCGCGGCAGCTCGTGGTGAGCGACGGCGCGGTCGAGAAGCACGTCAGCAACATCTTCCTGAAGCTCGGCCTGTCCCCGAGTGACGGGGATCACCGGCGGGTGCTCGCCGTTCTGACGTACCTGAAGTCCTGAGGCGGGGCGCGGCGGCACGGGCCGCGGGCCGCGCGGACGATCCGGGCCGCGCGGACGCGCGAAGGCGCGGCCCCGCGCTCGGCGCTGCGGCCCGGCGCTGCGGGTCCTAGTCCCAAAGTACGAGTGGCCGCGGTGGTCGGCGCACGACCCGCGAACCACCACAGAACAGGGCATTCACCCCCAGCGAGGTGTCTCATAGTGGCGTCCACCATGCGAGCGAGCAGAGGTAGGCGACCCTTACCGACGTAGGGTTGCTCCGGGACGGCCGGCGGCCGGCGGTCCCGAGCCGCCGCCTCACAGGGAGGTCCAGTTCAGTGACCAGCCAGGTCAGTAGCGCAGCCGGCGAGGCCAACGACGGTGACACCGTCGTCGGGGGGCAGCGTGCCCCGTTGCCGGGCCTGTCGGAAGAGTCAGGGCCAGGGGGTTCCGGCGCCAAGGAGGTCCGCCGTCTGGACCGGGTGATCATCCGCTTCGCGGGCGACTCGGGCGACGGCATGCAGCTGACGGGTGACCGGTTCACCTCCGAGACCGCGTCCTTCGGCAACGACCTGTCGACCCTGCCGAACTTCCCCGCCGAGATCCGCGCGCCCGCGGGCACCCTGCCGGGCGTCTCGTCGTTCCAGCTGCACTTCGCCGACCACGACATCCTGACCCCGGGCGACGCGCCCGACGTACTGGTCGCGATGAACCCGGCGGCGCTCAAGGCGAACATCGGGGACGTGCCGCGCGGTGCGGAGATCATCGTCAACACCGACGAGTTCACCAAGCGCCCGATGGCCAAGGTCGGCTACGCGGCCTCCCCTCTCGAGGACGGTTCGCTCGACGCCTACCAGGTGCACCCGGTGCCGCTGACGACGCTCACGGTCGAGGCGCTCAAGGAGTTCGGCCTGTCCCGCAAGGAGGCCGAGCGCAGCAAGAACATGTTCGCGCTCGGGCTGCTGTCGTGGATGTACAACAGGCCCACGGAGAACACCGAGTCGTTCCTGCGCTCGAAGTTCGCGAAGAAGCCGGAGATCGCCGAGGCGAACGTGGCGGCGTTCCGCGCGGGCTGGAACTTCGGCGAGACGACCGAGGACTTCGCCGTCTCGTACGAGGTCGCCCCGGCGCAGGAGGCCTTCCCGGCCGGCACGTACCGCAACATCTCCGGCAACCTCGCCCTGGCGTACGGGCTGATCGCCGCCTCGCACCAGGCCGACCTGCCCCTCTACCTCGGCTCGTACCCGATCACCCCGGCCTCCGACGTGCTGCACGAGCTGTCGAAGCACAAGAACTTCCGGGTGCGCTCCTTCCAGGCCGAGGACGAGATCGCGGGCATCGGCGCCGCGCTCGGCGCGGCCTTCGGCGGCTCGCTCGCCGTCACCACCACCTCGGGCCCCGGCGTGGCGCTGAAGTCGGAGACGATCGGCCTCGCGGTCTCGCTCGAACTGCCGCTGCTGATCGTGGACATCCAGCGCGGCGGCCCCTCCACGGGCCTGCCGACCAAGACCGAGCAGGCCGACCTGCTCCAGGCGATGTACGGGCGCAACGGCGAGGCCCCCGTGCCGATCGTCGCGCCCTCGACCCCTGCGGACTGCTTCGACGCGGCCCTGGAGGCCGCCAGGATCGCGCTGACGTACCGCACGCCGGTCTTCCTGCTCTCCGACGGGTACCTGGCCAACGGCTCCGAGCCGTGGCGCATCCCCGAACCGCACGAACTGCCGGACCTGCGCGTCCAGTTCGCCACCGCGCCGAACCACACCACCGAGGAAGGCACCGAGGTCTTCCAGCCCTACAAGCGCGACCCGCGGACGCTGGCGCGCCCGTGGGCGGTGCCCGGCACGCCCGGCCTGGAACACCGCATCGGCGGCATCGAGAAGCAGGACGGCACGGGCAACATCTCCTACGACCCGGCCAACCACGACTTCATGGTCCGCACCCGCGCCGCGAAGGTCGACGGCATCCAGGTGCCCGACCTCGCGGTCGACGACCCCGACGGCGCCCGCACCCTGGTGCTCGGCTGGGGCTCCACGTACGGCCCGATCACGGCGGCCGTGCGGCGGCTGCGCAAGGCCGGCAGGCCGGTCGCGCAGGCGCACCTGCGCCACCTCAACCCGTTCCCCGCGAACCTCGGCGAGGTGCTGAAGCGGTACGACAAGGTGGTCGTGCCGGAGATGAACCTCGGCCAGCTCGCGACCCTGCTGCGTGCGCGGTACCTGGTCGACGCACACTCCTACAACCAGGTCAACGGCATGCCCTTCAAGGCCGAACAGCTCGCCACGGCCATCGAGGAGGCCATCAATGTCTGAGGTCGACGTCGCCACGAACGAGCTGCTGACGCTGATCCCGAAGGCGGAAGCCAAGCAGTCCATGAAGGACTTCAAGTCGGACCAGGAGGTCCGCTGGTGCCCCGGCTGCGGCGACTACGCGGTGCTCGCCGCCGTCCAGGGCTTCATGCCCGACCTGGGCCTGGCGAAGGAGAACATCGTCTTCGTCTCGGGCATCGGCTGCTCGTCCCGCTTCCCGTACTACATGAACACCTACGGGATGCACTCGATCCACGGCCGGGCCCCGGCCATCGCGACCGGCCTCGCGACCTCGCGCCGCGACCTGTCGGTGTGGGTCGTCACCGGTGACGGCGACTCGCTCTCCATCGGCGGCAACCACCTGATCCACGCGCTGCGCCGCAACGTCAACCTGAAGATCCTGCTGTTCAACAACCGGATCTACGGCCTGACGAAGGGCCAGTACTCGCCCACCTCCGAGCTCGGCAAGATCACCAAGTCGACGCCGATGGGGTCGCTCGACGCCCCGTTCAACCCGGTGTCGCTGGCGCTCGGCGCGGAGGCTTCGTTCGTGGCCCGTACGGTCGACTCGGACCGCAAGCACCTCACGAGCGTGCTGCGCGCCGCCGCCGACCACCCCGGCACGGCGCTGGTGGAGATCTACCAGAACTGCAACATCTTCAACGACGGGGCGTTCGAGGTCCTCAAGGACAAGGAGCAGGCCCAGGAGGCCGTGATCCGCCTGGAGGACGGGCAGCCGATCCGCTTCGGCGCGGACCGTTCGAAGGGTGTCGTGCGCGACCCGCGCACCGGTGACCTGGAGGTCGTGGACGTCACGCCGGAGAACGAGGCGGACATCCTGGTGCACGACGCCGCGAGCGAGTCCCCGACGACGGCGTTCGCGCTCTCGCGGCTCGCCGACCCGGACACGCTGCACCGCACGCCGATCGGTGTCTTCCGCAGCGTGCGCCGCCCGGTCTACGACACCCTGATGAACGACCAGCTCGACACGGCCGTCGAGCAGCGCGGCAAGGGCGACCTGGCGGCGCTGCTCGCCGGCAGCGACACCTGGACCGTCGCGGGCTGACAGCGCGTCCGCACGCACACGAGGGGCCCCGAGCCGGTCGGCTCGGGGCCCCTCGTGCTGTATCGGGTCCAGCGGCCCGGTCAGAACGGCCGGTCGCCCGCGATGGCGACGCGCTCCGCGACCCGGCGGGCGCTGCCGTAGTCGTTCACCGCGTAGTGCTGGGTGGCGCGGTTGTCCCAGAAGGCGATGTCGCCGGCCGACCAGCGCCACCTGACCTGGTACTCCGGCACATGGGCCTGCTGGAACAGCAGCCGCAGCAGCCGGTCGCTCTCGTCCCTGCCGAGCCCGGTGATGTGCGTGGTGAAGGAGCTGTTGACGAACAGCATCCGCCGGCCCGTCTCCGGGTGTCGGCGCACCACCGGGTGCTCGACCGGCGGGAACGTCTCCTGGAAGGCGGCGAGCCGCTCCGGCGGGGTGAAGCGGGCGAAGCCCGGCAGGAAGTCGTGCACCGCGCGCAGCCCGTCGATCCGCTCCCGCACCTCCTCGGGCAGGTTGTCGTACGCGGCGGCCATGTCGGCCCACATGGTGTCCCCGCCCGCAGGGGGCACCTCGCGCAGCTGGAGCACCGCGCCGAGCGCCGGCCGCTCGCGGAAGGTGACGTCGGTGTGCCAGACGTTCTCGAAGGTCGGCACGGCCGAGCGGTCGAACCGTACGACCTCGTCGGAACCCGCCGTCGTGAGCAGCGGGTTGGTCTCCAGATCGCCCCAGTTGCGGGCGAAGGCGCGCTGCGCCTGCGAGGTGAGGTGCTGGCCCCGGAAGAAGAGGACCTTCCACTCGTTGAGGGCGCGCGTCAGCTCGTCGCGCAGGGCGTCGGTCAGCGGCAGGGAGAGGTCGAGCCCGCGGATCTCGGCGCCGATGGTGGCGGCCTGCGGGACGAGTTCGAACAGCTCGTACGGGCGGCTCACCGCGCCCTCGGGCAGCCGGCGCAGCAGCCGGGGCCCTTCGGTGATCTGGTCGGCGGGGACGTGAAAGTCGCGCAGGGGGCTCAGGGCAGGGGCGGCGTAGGTCGTCACGGCGGTCCTCCGGGTACGGCGCGCGCCGGCGCGGCAGGTGTCACCCCGCCCGCGCGGGCGCACGGAAACGAACAGGAGTGGTGAGGGGCGTACGGAAGCAACGAAGTGCGAAGACGGTACGGGCGGCGGTCTGCCGGGCCCCGGACCGTCAGCTGCGGCAGCTGCGACAGGAGCTGCGACAACACAGACGGGCGGCCGGGGGCGATCCCACCCGGCCGCGGCGGCGCAGGAAGGTGCAGCCGCGCGGTGCGCACTCGCCGTGGGGAGCGCGAGTGCCCGACTCCACTGCACAGTCGATCGAGCACATCCTCATGGCGGCAGGCTACCCCGTGCACCTGTGCGGCGTCCCCTGTCATGACCGTATCGCGGAACGGACATGACAGCGGCCGGGCGGGGCCGCTACCGTCCCTGGGGACGGGCGCGTTGACGCGGGCATGCGCACCGGCGGTGGAACGGCGAGGGCGGAGGGGGCCGGGTGGGGACCGAGGACGAGCAGCGCTCCGGGCTGCTGTACGGGATCGGCGCGTACGGGATCTGGGGGCTCGTGCCGCTGTACTGGCCGCTGCTCGACCCGGCGGGCCCCCTTGAGGTGCTCGCGCACCGCATGGCCTGGTCGCTCGGCGTGGTGGCGGTCGCCCTGGCCTGCGCGCGGCGCTGGGCGTGGCTCGGCGAGCTGGCGCGGCAGCCGCGCCGGGTGGGTCTCCTGGCGCTGGCGGCCACCGTGATCACGGCCAACTGGGGCGTCTACATCTGGGCCGTGGACTCGGGCCATGTGGTGGAGGCGTCGCTCGGCTACTTCATCAACCCGCTGGTGACCATCCTGCTCGGCGTCATCCTCCTCAAGGAGCGACTGCGGCCCGCGCAGTGGGCGGCGGTCGGCACAGGACTCGCCGCCGTGGTGGTGATCTCGGTGGGGTACGGGCGGCTGCCGTGGATCTCGCTGGTGCTCGCGTTCTCCTTCGGCACCTACGGGCTGGTCAAGAAGAAGATCGGGCTCGGCGGCCTGGAGTCGCTGGCCGCCGAGACCACGGTCCTCTTCCCGCCCGCGCTCGGGTTCCTGCTGTGGCTCGGCGCCACGGGCCGCTCGACCTTCACCGCGCACGGCGCGGGGCACGCGGCGTGGCTGGCCTCCGCGGGCCTGGTGACCGCCGTGCCGCTCGTCCTCTTCGGCGCGGCCGCGATCCGGGTGCCGCTGACCACGCTCGGCCTGCTCCAGTACCTGACGCCGGTGCTCCAGCTGGCGCTCGGCGTCGCGTACTTCCACGAACCGATGCCCCCGGAGCGGTGGGCGGGGTTCGCCCTCGTGTGGCTGGCGCTCGCCATGCTGACCTGGGACGCCCTGCGCACCGCCCGCCGGACCAGGGTCCGCGCGGCCGCACTGCGCGCGGCGGCGCGCGACGCTGCCCCGGGCGGCGTCTCCGCGCCCCCGGCACGGCGGCCGGCCGGCACGGGCGCCCCGGGCGCCGGGCCGGCGCGCGAGGCGGGTGCGGCCGACGCCGCGGCCGTACGGCAGCCGGGTCCGTGACACACGCCCGTACGGCGCCCCGGGCCCTGCCGCGCGCCCCTGCGACGTCGCCCCCGGCCCTGCCGCGCGCCCCTGCGGCGCCCTGGGGCTCGGGTCAGGCGGCGATGTCCTTCGTGGAGAAGCGGGCCCAGGCCGCGGAGCCGAAGACCAGCAGGTAGACCGCCTGCACCAGGAGGTTCTTCAGCACGCCGTCCCACAGCACGGGCGCGCGCATCACATCGGCGAGCGACAGCCAGTAGTGCGAGAACAGATACGGGTGGATCGCGTCGAGCTGCGGGATCGAGTCGAGGATCTGCACGGTGATCAGCAGCCCCACCGTCGCCGCCATCGCCGCGATGCCGCTGCCCGTCAGCGTCGACACGAACAGCCCGACGGCGGCGAACCCGACGAGCGAGGCCGCCACCAGGACCGCGGCGAGCAGCGCCCGCCCGAGGCCCGCGCCGAACGGGATCGCCGTGCCGGAGATCGTCGTGACCTCTCCCACCGGGAACAGCAGCGCCCCCGTCGCCAGCGCGAACACCGCCACCACCGCCGTCGCGGCCAGGCAGTACACCAGCACCGCCGCGTACTTGGCGAGCAGCAGTCTGGTCCTGCCCGCGGGCACCACCAGCAGATAGCGCAGGGTGCCGCCCGCTGACTCCCCGGCCACCGAGTCGCCCGCGACGACGCCGACCGTCATCGGCAGGAACACCGGCAGGGTCGCGGTGAGGGCCGCGAAGACCAGGAACAGGCCGTTGTTGGTGACCTGTGTCAGGAACGGCGGCCCGCCGCCCACGTCCGAGCCGCCCGACGTCTCGATCTTCACCGCGACGCCGACCAGCACAGGCACCGCGGCCAGCACGCCGAGCAGCGCGAGCGTCCGGCCCCTGCGGAACGTCGTCAGCAGCTCGGAGCCGAAGAACCCGAGCGTCCACCAGAACCCCGGGCTCCTGGGTCCCGGCTCCGCCGCACGCGGTGGCGGCACCCCAGCGGGTCCCGCCGCCCGGCCCGCGCCCGCCGTCTCAGCCCGCGACATCGAAGCCCTCTCCCGTCAGCGCCACGAAGGCGTCCTCAAGCGTGCCGCGCTCCACCCCGAACGCCCGCACCCGCACCCCCGCGCGCACGAGCGCCGCGTTGAGGTCGGCCGGGTCCGCGGCGGGGTCGCCCGCAGGCAGGTCACCGCTGACCCGGCCCTCCCCCGCCTCGACGCCGGTGACGCCGTGCTCGGCGAGCACCCGGGCCGCGTCCGCAGCGTCGGGCGTGGTGACCGCGAGCCTGCCGCGCGCGGGCCCCGACAACTCGGCGACCGGGCCCTGCGCGAGCAGGCGGCCCCGCGCCATCACGGCCGCGTGCGTGCAGACCTGCTCGATCTCGTCCAGCAGGTGCGAGGAGAGGAAGACCGTCGTGCCCTCGGCGGCCAGCTCGCGCACCAGCGTCCTGATCTCCCGCATGCCCTGCGGGTCGAGGCCGTTCGTCGGCTCGTCGAGGACGAGCAGCCTGCGTGGCCGCAGCAGCGCGGCGGCGATGCCGAGCCGCTGCTTCATCCCGAGCGAGTACGCCTTGGCCCGCTTGTCGGCCGCCGCGCCGAGCCCGACCCGGCCGAGGGCCGCTTCCACCCGGGCCGCGCGGGTGCGGGGGTCGGCGGTCGGGTCCGTCGCGTCGAACCGTACGAGGTTGTCCCTGCCGCTCAGGAAGCCGTACTGCGCCGGGCCCTCGATCAGCGCGCCGACCTGCGGCAGCACCGCGCGTGCCGCACGCGGCATGGGGCGGCCGAGCAGGCGCGCGGCCCCTGCGGTCGGCTCGACGAGGCCGAGCAGCATACGGATCGTGGTCGTCTTGCCCGAGCCGTTGGGCCCGAGGAAGCCGAAGACACTGCCCTCGGGCACCACGAGGTCCAGGCCGTCGACGGCGAGCTGGCCGCCCCGGTAGCGCTTGGTCAGGCCGCGCGCCTCGATCACGGGCGCCCCGCCGCTCACCACCATGCCCCTGTCCCTCCCTGGCACTCCGCCGCGAAAGCCCTCTGTCCCGCAGCCCTCTGCCCCGCGGAACGCGCGCCGCACCCCGAACGTGCCGCGGCCCCGCCGTACGAGCGTACGGCGGGGCCGCCGGCGGCCGGCGCAGGCGGGCCGGGGCCGTGGCGCCCCGGTCGGCCCCGTGCCTACGTGGCGGCGGCGTCGGCCGCCTCGATCAGCTTCTGCCGGCTGACCGCGCCCGCGTAGACGCTGCCGTCATCGGTCAGCAGAACGTTGACGAGGCGCGTGTGGAACACGGTGCCCTGGCCGAACGAGCCGCTGGCCTTGCTGCCGAGCGAGTTCAGGAACGACTGCGCGTCGCCGCCCTTGGCGCCGCCCTTGGCCGCGGAGTGACCGGCCGTGCCGGGCAGCTCGACCACGGACGTCCAGCCCTCGCCCGTGACCTTGACCCGGCTCAGCGCCGTCTCGGCGCGCTGCTTCTGCTGGGGCGTCGGCTGCGCGTGCTCCGCCGCCGGGTGCTGCTTGCCCTCGGTGACCTTCGTGCCCTTCGGCGGGGTGAAGTCGAAGGTGGAGGCCGCGGGCCTGGCGAAGTCGACCGAGGTGTAGCCGACGTCGACGACGGCCTTGCCGCCGCCGCTCGGCGCCACCGTGAACCGCAGCGGCGTGCCCGTCTTCGCGTCCACCGCGATCCGTACGGAGCCGACCGTGGACCCGGCCTGCTTCGGCTTGGCCACCAGGTCGTACGCGTCACGGCCCGCGACGCGCGAGGTGCCGTCGACGGAGAGCGCCGTGGTGGGCCCTGTGGCCTTGAGGACGTCGTCGGCGAACTGCCCCGGCGTCGTGGGCGCCTCTGCGCCCTTGGGCAGCACGGGCAGCGCCCGCGTGCCGGACCTCTGGGCGGTACCCGCCGGGTCCTTCGTGTGGAACGCCTGGTTGCTCGCACTGTCGTACGCCCAGACCTGGCCCGCGTTGCGGATCAGGCTGTACTCGGCGGCGTCCTCCACGAGGGAGACCTTCTGCTTCTGCGGGCCGTCGACCGCGACACGCAGCGTGTGCGTGCCGGACGCCAGCTCCATCAGCTTGGACTGCGGGTCCGCGCCCGAGCCCGACGGCGCCCCCGAGGGGCCGCCGGACCCCGCGGCCCCGCCGGGCAGCGAGCCGCCGAGCCCGCCGAGCGACGGCAGGCCGAGGTCGGTGGTGAACTTCACGGACCCGGAGAGCTGCTGCGTGTGGGACGCGGCGATCTTCTGCACCAGGTCGTGCGCGCTGATCGTGGGAAGGTCCGGGTCGCCGGACGCGGCGAGCGCCGGTACGAGACCGACGGTGGCCGCGGCCACCCCGGCGACGGCCACCGGGAGCGCGTAGCGCGCGAGCCTCCTCGGACCGGTGGCGCGGACCTCGTCGTCCTCGGCGGTCGCTGCCCTGTCGTTGCCTGCCATGTGTGCCCTACCTCCGTGGTCGGCGGCCGGTCAGTCGGTCATCGGCGCCGTGCGCCGGTGCCCGTGCACCCTTCGGTCCCCCGCCGCCATTGTCACCCGGCGGAAGACGGGTGCGTATGTCCATCTGACCAAATGGCCGTATGACAGTCGTCAACCCGGCGGAGCACTTTCCGTCCGCCTCCGGGATGACCCGGGGGCCGGGGCCCCGGGGTGGATGCCGGGGAGCAGGCCCGAAACGCCGTCAGCCCGCGCGGTGCACGACAGCGTCGCACAGGTCGGTCAGCGCCGACTTCGCCCAGCACTCCGGCAGCGGCACCAGCGTCTCGCGCGCCGCCGTCGCGTACCTGACCGCCTCGTCCATGGCCTGCTGGAGCGCGGGGTGGGCGCGCAGCCCGCGCAGCGCCTCCGCGTGCCGCGCGTCGTCCGTGAGGTCGGATGCGAGCAGCTGGGCCAGCGCGACGTCGGCCGGTTCCGCCAGCTTCTCCGCGCGGGCGCGCAGCAGCAGCACCGGCAGGGTGGGGATGCCCTCCCGCAGGTCGGTGCCGGGGGTCTTGCCCGACTCGTGCGACTCGCTGGCGATGTCGAGCACGTCGTCGGCGAGCTGGAAGGCGACGCCGAGGCGCTCGCCGAACTGCGTGAGGATGTCCACGACCCGCTCGTCCGCGCCCGCCATCAGCGCTCCGAGCCGGCCGGACACGGCGACCAGGGAACCCGCCTTGCCGGAGAGCACGTCGAGGTAGTGGGCGACCGGGTCGCGGCCGTCGCGGGGGCCCGCCGTCTCCAGGATCTGGCCCGTCACCAGCCGCTCGAACGCCTCGGCCTGGATGCGCACGGCCTCGGGGCCCAGCTCCGCGAGGATCTGCGAGGCGCGGGAGAAGAGGAAGTCCCCGGTGAGGACGGCGACGGAGTTGTCCCAGCGCGCGTTGGCGCTGTCGACGCCCCTGCGGACCTCGGCCTCGTCCATCACGTCGTCGTGGTACAGCGTGGCCAGGTGGGTGAGCTCCACCACGACGGCCGAGGGCACGACACCCGGCGCGTAGGGGTCGCCGAACTGCGCCGCGAGCAGCACGAGCAGCGGCCGGAATCGTTTGCCGCCCGCCCGTACCAGGTGCTGCGCGGCCTCGTTGATGAAGGCCACGTCGCTCTTGGTGGCATCGAGCAGACCCGCCTCGACAGCCGCCAATCCGGTCTGCACATCGGCTTCGAGAGCCTGGTCCCGCATGCTCAGCCCGAACGGCCCGACGACGGTCACGAGGGGTACTCCTGTCTGCTGACGATCACACGGATTGTCGATGTGTCGCTGCCATCACTCAAGTCAGCGTATCCGGTCGCGTTTCGATCACCGTGGGCGCCTTCCCGGCACCGACGGTATGTTCGTGATCAGTCGTACGAGCGGGAGAGAGTATTTTGTCCGACACAGTGACCGATACGGAAGCACACGGAGAGCGACCTCCGCCCGAGGACGACCGTGCGTTTTTCGGCCAGCCGCGCGGGTTGGTCACCCTGTCGGGCCTCGAAGTCTGGGAGCGCTTCTCGTTCCTGGGGATGCAGGCCATCCTCGTCCTCTATTTCGTGGACAGCGTGGCACACGGCGGCCTCGGCATGGCCGACGGCACGGCCGCCTCCATCTCCGCCGCGTACGGCACGCTCGTCTACCTGGTCTCCGTCGGCGGCGGCTGGCTCGCCGACCGCATCCTCGGCTCGTACCGCGCCGTCCTGTGGGGCGGTGTGCTCATCGCGGCGGGCCACTACCTGATGGCGGTGCCCGCCGCCTGGTCGACCTGGGCCGGGCTCGGCCTGATCAGCGCGGGCACGGGACTGCTCAAGCCGAACGTCTCGTACATGGTCGGCAAGCTCTACAGGACCAGGGACGAGCGGCGCGACGCGGGCTTCGCCCTCTACTACATGGCGATCAACATCGGCTCGTTCCTCGGGCCGCTCGTCACCGGCTGGCTCGGCGACCACGCGAGCTGGCACTGGGGCTTCTCCGCCGCCGCCTTCGGCATGACGCTCGGCCTGATCCAGTACGTGTGGGGGCGGCGGCACCTCGCCGGGCGGGACAGCGCGCCCGAGTACGCCCTCGCGCCGGGGCCGATGCGGCGCGCCGTGCGCTGGATGGTGACCGGCGCGGTGGTGGTCGCGGTCGTCGCGACGGCCCTTTCGCTGGCCGGCTGGCTGACGCTCGGCCGGTTCGTGGACGTGCTCACGGTGGTCTCGGTCGCCGCGCCGGTCGCCTACTTCGCGGTGATGTTCGCGAGCCCCCGGGTCACCCGCGAGGAGCGCGGGCGGCTGCGCCCGTACATCGTGCTGTTCGCCGCGTCCGTGGTGTTCAACTTCATCCTTTTCCAGGCGTACTCGACGATGATCCTGCTGGCAGCGTCGAACGCCGAGTCGAGCATCTTCGGCTTCGACTTCCCCGCCAGCTGGTACACCTCGGCGCTCGGCGCCTTCGAGGTGGCGCTCGCGCCGCTCGTCGCCGCCGTCTGGGTGCGCATGGGCCGCAGGCAGCCGCACGCCTCCAACAAGATCGCGTTCGGCGTGGTGCTCGGCGGCCTGTCGTTCCTGCTGATCGTCCTGCCGACCTCGGGCCACAGCGGCGACCACTACACGATGGCCGTGTGGTGGATCGTCGGCTCGTACATCCTGCTGGGGCTCGGCGACATCCTGCTGGAGACCTCCGGCCTCTCCGCGTCGACCAAGCTCGCCCCGCAGGCGTTCGCCAGCCAGACGATGGCGCTCTGGTTCCTCTCGCTCGCCCTGGCCAACGGCATCCAGGCACAGACCGTGAAGCTGTACGACAAGGTCTCGCACCCCGCGTACTTCGGCGTGAACGGCGCGGTGGCCGTGGCCGCGGGCCTCGCCGTCACAGCGGCCGCGCCCTGGCTGCGCAGGACCATGCACCCCGTCCACTGACCGGGCCGCGCGCCGCGCTCCCCCCGTATCTCCCACGTACTCCGCGTACCCCGCGCCCCACCGCCTCAGCACGGAAAAAGGTGACCGGTATGTCCCCCAGCATCCGTTCCGCCCCCCGCCCCGCCGTCCGCACGGACTTCCCCTACGAGACCACCCGCGAGGACGTCCGCATCCCGCTCCCCGGCGGCCTGCGCCTGTACGCCCGCGTCTGGCGGCCGGTCACGGACGAGCCCGTGCCCGCGCTGCTCGAATACCTCCCGTACCGGCTGAGCGACTGGACCGCGCCGCGCGACTGGCAGCGGCACCCCTGGTACGCGGGGCACGGCTACGCCTCCGTACGGGTCGACGTGCGCGGCCACGGCAACAGCGAGGGCGTGCCGGGCGACGAGTACGACGCGACGGAGCTCGCCGACGGCGTCGAGGTGATCAACTGGCTGGCCGCGCAGCCCTGGTGCAGCGGCCGCGTCGGCATGTTCGGCATCTCCTGGGGCGGCTTCAACTCCCTCCAGCTGGCGGCGCTCGCCCCCGAACCGCTGAAGGCGGTCGTCACGGTCTGCTCCACCGACGACCGCTACGACAACGACGTCCACTACATGGGCGGCTCGGTCCTCGGCGTCGACATGCACGCCTGGGCCTCCACCATGCTCGCCTTCGCCTCCCGGCCGCCCGACCCGGTCTACGCGGGCGAGGGCTGGCGCGACCTGTGGCGCAGCCGCCTCGAATCCGTCGAGCCGCTGATCCACACCTGGCTCGCGCACCAGACCCGCGACGCCTACTGGCGGCACGGCAGCGTCTGCGAGGACTACACGGCGATCGACGCCGCCGTCCTCGCGGTCGGGGGCTGGCACGACCCGTACCGCGACACCGTGCTGCGGCTCGTGGAGCACCTCGACCCGGCGAAGGTGCGGGGCATCATCGGCCCCTGGTCGCACCAGTACCCCGACCGCGGCCTGCCGCCAGGGCCCGCCATCGGGTTCCTCCAGGAAACGCTGCGCTGGTGGGACCAGCACCTCAAGGACCGCGACACCGGCGTGCTCGACGAGCCGCTGCTGCGGGCCTGGATCAGCGCCTCGCACCCGCCCGCCACGGTCTACCCGGAGCTGCCGGGCCGCTGGGTCGGCGAGCCGGCCTGGCCCTCACCGAACGTCACGCCCGTGCCGTACGCCTTCCGCGGGGACCCGGTACTCGTCGACTCGCCGCACCACACGGGACTCGACGCGGGCCGCTTCTTCCCGTTCGGCAACGACGCCGACCTGCCGCCCGACCAGCGGGACGAGGACGCGAAGTCCGCGTCGTTCGAGTTCGCCGTCGACCCCGAGGGCTCGGGCATCGAGATCCTCGGCAGGCCCCGCGTGCGCCTCAGGCTCACCGTGGACGCGCCCGCGGGGCAGGTGATCGCCCGGCTGTGCGACGTGGCGCCCGACGGCTCCTCGACGCTGGTGACGCGCGGCGCGCTCAACCTGTCGGCCCGCGAGGGCCGCGACCGCGCCGTGCCCTGGCCGGAGGGCGCGACCGAGGACGTCGAGTTCGAGCTGAACGGCATCGGCCACACCTTCCCGCCGGGCCACCGCATCAGGCTCGCGGTGTCGTCCGCGTACTGGCCCTGGATCTGGCCGCAGGCCGCGTCGGCGGGCTTCGTGCTCGACCCGGCGGGCTCGGGGCTCGACCTGCCGGTCCGCACCCGCTCGGCCGCCGACCGGCCCCTCGGCTTCCCGCCGCCGGAGCAGTCGGCCCCGCTGGAGGTCGTGTACCCGGAGACGGCGACGGCGCCCCCGCGCCCCGAGCGGCTGGTCACCCGGGACGTCGCCGAGGGCGTCTGGCGCCTGGAGGTCGATCCGAGGTACGGCGGCACCCGGGTCTACCCGGACGGCCTCGAGTTCACCGAGGACGCGCTGGAGACCTACACCATCCAGGAGAGCGACCCCCTCTCCGCGAAGGCCGTCTCCCGCTGGACGGTCCGCCTCCACCGCCCCGCGCTCTCCTGGGACACCCGGATCGAGACCCGCTCGGAGACCAGCTGCGACGCCGAGCACTTCACCACGGTCAACGAGGTCGTGTGCCGGGAGGGCGACGAGGTCGTCTTCCGGCGCACCTGGGAGAAGGACATCCCGCGCACGGCGGGGTGAGGGGCGGCACTGCGGGATGAGGGGCCCCGGGGCGGCGCGCGGGCCGGCCCCGGCGGGGCGCTCCGGGGCGGCGGCCCGCAGCCCGTGAGGGGCATCCGCGCCGCCGATCGGGCGCCGTGGGGCGGGCGCCCGCGCCGCCGGTCGGGCGCTCGCTGGCCGATCGTGCGCCCCCGCAGGCGCCCCGGGCCACCACCGGTTCAGGCGCCCGCGCCACCGTCCACGGCGAGGGTCGCGCCGGTGACCATGGACGCGCGGTCGCTGAGCAGCCACGCGGCGGCCTGCGCGACCTCCTCGGGTGCGCCCATCCGGCCGAGCGGGGTGGTCGCGACGATCCGCTCGACCACCCCGGGCGTCGCGGCCTCCCACGCGTCGATCATCTCGGTCGCGGTGCCGCCCGGCGTGATCGTGTTGACCCTGATGCCCTGCGGGCCCCAGGTCACGGCCGCGGACTCGGCCAGGCTGTTGAGCGCGCGCTTCATCGCGCCGTACGCCGGCAGCACGGGGTTGGCGCGGCGGCTGCCGATGCTGGACGTGTTGACGATGGCGCCGCCGCCGCCGCGCCGCATCAGCGCGGCCTCGCGGTTCATCGCGGTCCACTGGCCGCGGAAGTTCACCGCGAACATCCGGTCGACGTCCTCGTCGCTCGTCCCGTCGAGCGGGCCGGGGCTCTGGCCCGCCGCGCCGTTGTTGAACGCGCCGTCGAGCCTGCCGTGCAGCTCGTCCACGCGGTCGACCGCAGCGCGCACCGAGGCCGGGTCGCCGAGGTCGCAGGCGACCCCGTCGGCGGTGCCGCCCTCGGCGCGGATGCCGGCGGCGAGCCGCCCGAGCGCGGCCGTGTCGCGGGAGGCGAGCACGACGCTCGCGCCCTCCGCGGCGAACAGCCGCGCGGCCGCGGCGCCGATGCCGCGACTGGCGCCCGTGATGAGGACGACCTTGCCGGAGAGCAGGCCGACCGGGGCTGTGCGCGCGCGGTCGCGGGTGCCGCCGTGCGTGCTGCTGTGGGTGCTGTCGTGGGTGCTGTCGTTCGTCATGCCGCCAGCCTGGCCGGGGGACGCGGTGCGGTTTCAGGCACAGTCCGTACCAGGATGAGCCGCGGCGGCCCGCGCATACTGGGCCTGTGGACAGACAGGAGCTCGGAGCGTTCCTGCGCAGCCGTCGCGAGCGGCTGCGCCCCGCGGACGTGGGCCTCCCCGCGGGGCCGCGCCGCCGCACGCCGGGGCTGCGGCGCGAGGAGGTCGCGGTCCTCGCCCACATCTCCACCGAGTACTACGTACGCCTGGAGCAGGCACGCGCGCCCCGCCCGTCCGGCGAGGTGCTCGCGGGCATCGCGGACGCGCTGCGGCTCACCGACGCGGAGAGCGGGCACCTGCACGTGCTCGCGGGCACGGCGCCGGTCCGCTCGGCGCCGCACCGCCGCGACGTACGGCCGAGCATCCTCGCGCTGCTCGAACGGCTGCCGCAGACAGCGGGGTTCGTCACCTCGGCGGCGTTCGAGGTGCTCGCGTGGAACGACCTCGCCGCCGCGCTCATGACCGACTTCGGGGCCCTCGAACCCGCGGACCGCAATCTGGCGCGCGCGGCCTTCCTCGGCCCGCGCGGCGACGACGGGTCCGAGCTGTACGGCACCGCCGACGCCGCGGAGTTCCGCCGCCACGCCGCGAGGGAGCTGCGGGCCGCCGCCGCGCGCTACCCCGAGGACCCCGCCATCACGGACCTGGTCGCCGAACTCCTCGCGGGCAGCCCGGAGTTCGTCCGCCTCTGGGAGCAGCGCGACGTCCAGGCCGCGCCCATGCTGAGGAAGACCTTCCGCCATCCCGCGGTGGGGGACGTCACCGTCGACTGCGACACGCTCGCCCTGACCGACCGAGACCAGCACCTCGTCCTCTACACCGCGCCCCAGGGTTCGCCCGACGCCGACGCCCTGGCCCTGCTGGCCCTGCTCGGCCCGGCGGCGCGGCACGAGGTGCGCCCGTAGCTCGTGGCCCGTAGGTCCGTAGGCCCGTGCCCCGTGCCCCGTGCCCCGGCCTACGGCGGCGACGGCGGCCCGGCCCGCGCGCGTGCGGGTGTCAGCCGGCGCGGCCCGCGCGCACGGCCTCCGGGCCCAATAGATCTCGACGAACGGCATGGCTGTGCTCCTCGACTCAAGTGGGGTGGGCGACCGCGCAGTTCAGCGGCCCTCTCCCCACAACGCCAGGCGGGGCCCCCGGCCATGCGGCCAGCGAGACTCCGGCAAGGTGGGTATGCGTGAACGTCATGGAGCCGTCACTGACCGGCCTGCGGGTCCTGCGCGAGATCGCCGAGCGCGGCAGCTTCACCGCGGCCGCCACTGAGCTCGGCTACCCCCAGTCCGCCGTCTCGCGCCAGGTCGCCGCCCTCGAACGGGCCACCGGAGTACGGCTGTTCGAGCGCGGGCCCGGCGGTGTCACCCTCACGGCGCCGGGCCTGGCCCTGCTGCGGCACGCGGCGGTCGCCCTGGACGCGCCGGCCGCGGCGGACCGCGAGCTGAAGGGCCTCGCCGCCGAGCGCAGCCTCGTACGGCTCGGCGCCTTCCCCAGCGCGGGGACGCTCGTCGTGCCGCGCACGGTCGCCGCGCTGCGCCGCAGCCAGCCGGGCATCCGGGTCACGACCCGCGAGGGCTCGACCCCGGCGCTGGTGCGCGCGCTGCGGGCGCGCACCCTCGACCTGGCCGTCCTCGCGCTCCGCCCGCCCTACCGGCCCCTCGACGACCAGGCACCGCCGCTGGAGTGCGAGACCCTCCTGGAGACCGAGCTCCTGCTCGCGGTCGCGGCCGAAGGCCCCCTGGGCGACCGGGCCGTGGTGGACGTGGCGGAACTGGCCGGCCAGGAGTGGATCGCCGGCTCCGCCAACCCCGCGGAGCCGGCGAGGGGCGTATGGCCCGGCCTGCCGGGGCGCCCGCGCGTCACGCGCACCGCACGCGACTGGCTGACCAAGCTGCACCTGGTCGCGGCGGGCAACGGCGTCACCACCGTGCCGCCGGGGCCGGCCGGCGCGGTGCCGCCCGGCGTGCGGCTCGTCAAGGTCGGCGGGGGCCAGGCGGAGCGCCGCCGGGTCGTCCTCGCCCGCCTCCCCGGCCCGCGCCCGCGGGCGCTCGCGCAGGTCGCCGAGGCCCTGCACCGCGAGGCCGCGCGCATCGCGGGCTGAGGGACCGCCCGCCCGCCCATGTACGGGCGGTACGCACACCCCGCAACCGCGCCCCCGCACCCGCACCCGCACCCGCACTCACACTCACACTCACAGTGCACCCACACCCACGGCACACCCGCACCCCGCGGTGCGCCCCACACCCACACCCACG
>NZ_BAABEP010000059.1:0-16043 GCF_039540215.1 Streptomyces tremellae | reverse complement strand
CACACCCACACCCACGGCACACCCGCACCCCGCGGTGCGCCCCACACCCACACCCCACGGCACACCCGCATCCACGACGCACGCCAACAGCCGTAGACATCAGCTGTGGACATCAGTCGTAGACTCATCACATGAACAGTGCGCGTGTGAGCGAGGCCGGGGCTCCGGCCGTCCCGCCCCACAGACTCCTCGTACCGGGGCTGGTCTTCGTCGCCATGGTCGTCGCCGTCGTGGGCAGCCTCGGCGCGCCCCTGATACCGACCATCGCCGAGGCGGACCACATATCCGTGGGCGACGCCCAGTGGGCCCTCACGATCGTCTTCCTCGTGGCCGCCGTCGCCACCCCGCTGGCCGGCCGGCTCGGGGACGGCCCGCACCGCCGCCGGGTCATCATCGGCTCGCTCGCCGCGGTGACCGCCGGCGCCGTGCTCGCCGCGCTGCCGCTCGGCTTCGCGTTCCTGCTGGTCGGGCGGGCGCTCCAGGGCATCGGGCTGGTCCTGACCCCGCTCTGCATCGCGGCCGTGCGCGACGCCCTGCCGCCGGAGCGCGCCCGGCCGGCCGCTGCCGTCCTCTCGGTCACCACCGTCGTGGGCATCGGCCTCGGCTACCCGGTCACCGGACTGATCGCGAAGTTCGGCGGGCTGCACGTCGCCTTCTGGTTCGGCGCCGTCGTCGGCGCGCTCGGCCTGACCGTCGCCGCGCTCGTCGTACCGCCCTCGGGCCGGCGCGCCCGCCGCCCCGTCGACCTGTCGGGCGCCGTGCTGCTCGGCGCCGCGCTCGTGGGCTTCCTGCTCACGCTCAGCGAGGGCGACGGCTGGGGCTGGACCTCCCCGCTGCTCGCCGCCGTGCTCGCCGGCTCCGTGCTGGCGCTCGCCGCCTGGGTCGTACGGGAGCTGCGCGCCGCCCACCCGCTCGTCGACCTGCGGCTGCTGCGGCACAACGCGGTGCTGACCGCGGACGCCGTCGGGCTGCTCGCGGGTGTCGGGATGTACCTGCCCATCTCCCTGGTGACCCGCTTCGTCCAGACCCCCACGAGCAGCGGCTACGGCCTCGGCGGGTCGGTGTTCGTCGCGGGGCTCGCGCTCACCCCGTTCTCCGCGGCGAGCGCCGTCTCGACGCGCCTCACCCGGGCCGCGGCGACGCGCGTGCCCCCGGGCACCGCGCTGGCGCTCGGCTCGGTGGTGGGCCTGCTCGGCCTCGGCCTGTTCAGCCTCGCGCACGGCTCCCTGTGGGAGGTCTTCGCGGTGATGGCGCTCACCGGTCTCGGCGTCGGCGCGATCTTCGCCGTCATGCCGGGGCTGATCGTCGGCTCGGTGCCGGTCCAGGAGACCGGCAGCGCCACCAGCTTCAACCAGGTCATCCGGTACGTCGGCTACGCGTCGGGCAGTACGCTGAGCGCCGTGGTACTCGAAGCCCACACCCCCGCGGGCGGCGCCGTGCCGACCGACAGCGGCTACACGGACGCGGCCCTCCTCGGCTGTGCGATGTGGATCGTGACCGCCGTCGTCGCCCTGCTGCTGCCGCGGCTGCGCGACCGGGCGCCGGTCGCGGCCGCGGCTGCCGCTGCCGCACCCGGTGACCGGGTGCTGGCCGACGAGGGCCTGGCCGATGCCGAGGCCGCGGGCCCCGTGCCCGCCGCCCGCACGTCCTCCCAGGCCGCGCCCGGCGACGGCGCGGAGCCCGTACGGCACGACGCGACGGAAGGCTGAACCCATGCCGCCGAAGCCCGAACAGCCCGCCCACGCGGCGGGCGCGCGCCCCGCACCCCGCCGCAGGGACGCCGCGGCGAGCCGCGAGCGGCTGCTGACGGCGGCGGGCGAACTCTTCGGCGAGCGCGGCTACGACCGCACCACCGCGCGCGACATCGGCGAACGCGCGGGCGTCGACCCGTCGATGATCGCGCGCTACTTCGGCAGCAAGGCCGAGCTGTTCATCGCCGTCCTGCGCGCGGAGAGCGACACGGACACCTTCGCCGACCTCTTCGACGACAAGAGGCTCGCGGGCCTCATCGGCCGCATCGACCGGCAGGGCCCCGGGCCGGTCACACAGGTGGCGGTGCGCCCGTACGCCGACCCGGCGGCCCAGGCCGCGGCGGCCGAGGAACTGGACCGCCGCATCGTCGCCCCGCTGCGGGACCGCTTCTCCCGCGCCGACGAGGAAAACCCGGCCCTGCGCGCCGAGTTGCTCACCGCCGCCTTCGTAGGCGTAGCCCTCGCCCGCCGGGCGGGCACCCTGGCCCACCTGGCGGCAGCCGACCCCGGCACCCTCCTCCCCCTCGTGCGGCGCCTCCTGAGCTGAGGGCGTCCCGCGCCGCGCGGTGACGGCCGAGCGGTACCCGGCACGCTGCCGCACCGTACGCTCACCCGCTCAGGCACCGCGGCGCCGCCGCCCCGCGCCGCGCCGGGTGGGGGCCGGGCGCCGCTGCTCGGGCGTGGGCGCCACCAGCCGGTGGGAGACCGCGTAGACGACGGCCTGGGTGCGGTCCCGCAGCCCGAGCTTGGCCAGGATGCGCGAAACGTGCGTCTTGACCGTCTCGTCGCCGATGCCGAGGCGGTGTCCGATCTCCGTGTTGCTGTGCGCCTCGGCCAGCAGGAGCAGGACGTCGTGCTCGCGGGCGGTGAGCCGTTCCAGCTCCGTGGCGGCGGCCGGCGGGGTGAGGCTGTCGGCGAAGCGGGAGATGAGACGACGGGTGACCGAGGGGTCGATGAGCGCGTCGCCCCGCGCGGCGATGCGGACCGCCGCGATCGTCTCCTCCGGCGGAGCGCTCTTGAGCAGGAAGCCACCCGCCCCCATGTGCAGGGCCCGGTAGACGTAGTCGTCATCGTCGTACGTGGTCAGCATGAGGACCCGGGTGGTGTTGCCGGGCCTGCCGAGGATGCGCTCGGCCGCGCGGAGCCCGTCGAGGCGGGGCATGCGGATGTCGAGCACGGCGACGTCCGGGGCCGCCCGCGCGCACTCCTCCACGGCCGCCTGGCCGTCGGCCACTTCGGCGACACAGCGCAGGTCGTCCTGGGTGTGCAGGACCGCCTTGAGGCCCGAGCGGAACATGGCGTGGTCGTCGGCCAGCAGGATACGCAGACTCATGTGGCGTCCATGGAGAAGGTGACAGTGGTCTTCCAGTCGGCTCCGCCGTTGACCGGTCCGTAGCGTGCGCGGCCGTTGAACATGCCGGCACGGCTGCTGATGCCCTCAAGACCCCGGTGCGGGGAGTTTCCCACGAGGCGCCCGGCGGGGGCGATCGGGTTGACCGCGGTGACGGACATGACCGAGGGCGCGTAGCGGAGGGTGACCTCGACCCTGCCGTCGCCGTGGCGCAGGGCGTTGGTCAGCAGCTCCTGGACGACCCGGTAGACGGCTATGTCCAGCGACCCGTCCAACGGCCGCCGGACGCCCTCGACGCTCACGGTGGTCCTGAGGCCGGCGGCGCGGACCGCGTCCATCAGCTCGTCGAGGTTGTCGAGGCCCGGCTGTCGCGCCCCCTCCGCCGGACGGTCGTGCAGGAAGTCCAGCAGGCGGCGCAGGTCGAGCAGGGCCGCGCGGCTGGACGTCTCCACCGCCGCGAGCGACAGGGCGACGGGGGACGCCTCCTTGTCGGGGAGGCCCAGCCGGGCGGCGCCCGCGTGGACGCCGATGGCGCTGACGTGGTGGGCGATGACGTCGTGCAGGTCACGGGCGATGGCACTGCGCTCCTCGGCGACAGCGTCGGTGAGGTCCTGCCGCGCCCTCTCCCGCTCACGTTCGGCCCGCTGTTCGAGCTCCGCGATGTGGGCGCCCCTGGCGGCCGTGTAGCGCCCGACCAGCCAGGCGAGCAGCGCCTCCCGCACCGCCGACAGCAACAGGGGGCGCCACTCGGTGAGGTGGCCGCCGTCGAGGACGCCCGTCGTGACGGACCCCGCGGAGAGGACGAGGAGGGCGAGCACGGCCGGCAGACCGCGGAGCCAGGCTCCTGCCCGGTACGCGGCGATGAGAGTTCCGGTGTCGTTCAGGTGCGGCAGCGGGCCACTGCCGGACAGCGTCAGCCCGCCGGCCACCGCAAGGACCGCCTGGAGCAGGGCCACCACGCCCGAGAGCCGGGTGGAGCTGGCCAGCGCCGCGTCCGCCAGGAAGATCGCCACCAGCAGGCACCAGAACGGTCCCGCGGGGCAGGTGCCCGCCCCCTCGTAGTAGAAGGTGAGCGTGTCCGCGAGCGAGCAGAAGCCCGCCACCATGAGGGACTGCCGGGTCAGGGACCCGCTCGTGTCCCGCGTCCGAACGGACACGGCTGTCCTCCCCTTCTCCCGCTTCCGGGCCCGTGCGCCCGCGCCGGGACAGCCGTGACGGGGGAACAGCCGGGACCGGCACACGCGATCCGGCAGGCGTCCGCCGTGCTGACCGCACCGACCCGTACCCATGGTGCACGACGTGCTCCTGCGGCGACTCCCGCGCCGGTGGGAGAGCGGGTCCCCCGCACGGGGGACCCGCCGTGCCTCCGGTGCGTGACGACACCGCACGCGCCGGTTCCTACCGTGCACCTGGTGAACGACAACGCACTCAACACCCCCTGGACCACCAGCCCCCGGCCTGTCCCACGACTGGCCGGCGCGCTGGCGACCGTGGTGTGCGCGCTGGCCCTCGGCCTCCTCTGGCCGAGCCCCGCGCAGGCCGACTCCGCGACCGCAGGAGGGGACGTCCAGGTCGCGCAGACGCTCGGCGACCGGGACCTGACGTTCGTCCTGCGCCGGGTCACCGGGCTGCCCGGCCCCCTGCACGTCGACGTCGTCACCCACCGCGGCACCCCCGCGGGGACCCTGCGGCTCGGCACCGTACCGACAGGCGTCTCGGAGGACCGGGCGGCCGGAGCCGCGGCGGGCACCGTCACCAGCCGCGCCACGGTGGCGCTCGGCCGCGCGCCCGGTTCCTACGGCGCCACGCTGCGGATCGACCGGGCCGGCCCCTGGGAACTCGTCGTCCAGGACGGGTCCCGCACCGCGCGCATCCCGTTCGTGGCGCCCGGCCAGGTGACATCGCCACCGGAACGCCTCGTCTTCGGCGGCTTCGTCGCCGCCGGCGTGCTCATGCTGGTGACCCTGCTCGTGGCCGTCAGGGCCCGGAGCGGGCGCTGGGTGCTGCTGCCGGCCGGAGGGGTCCTGGCCGCGGTGGCGACGGCCGTCACCGCCGCGGTGCTTTCGGCCTCGCTGCCGGCGCCGCCGGAACCCGGCCGGGACGTGGACGCCACCCAGGACAACGTCACCGACCCCTACGCGGTCGTCCGTCCGGTGGCCCAGGACCGCTCACGGCAGCCCGCCTCGCTCGCCCTGCGCCCGTACACCGCCCGTCCCGGCCGGCCCGGCACGCTCCGGCTGAGCGTGCTGGACGGCTCCACCGGGCTGCCCGCGGACGATCTGATCGTCCACGACGGCGCCCTGATGCACCTGCTGGTGATCGGGCCGACCGGTCAGCTGTGGCACCTGCACCCCGTCCGCACCGCACCGGGCTCGTACGAGGTGCAGCTGCGCCTGCCCGCGGCAGGCCACTACGCCGTGTCCGCGGAGGTCGCCCGCCGCGGCGGCGGAGTCCAGCAGCTGCGCTCGGCGACGGGCCTCACGGTCAGCGGCGACACCCCGGAGCACGCCGCTCAGCCCCCGAGGGCACAGGGGCCGGGGACGCGGACCCTCGACGGGGTACCGGTGCGGTTTTCGACGTCCTCGTCCCGCGCGGGCACGGCGACCACGCTGACCGCGCGCGTCGGCACCACGCCGGTGCTCCAGCCCTGGCTCGGCATGATCGGCCACCTGATCGTGGTCGGGCCGCTCGGCAGGGCCGACGCGACCGACACGACACACCTGGGACGGACCGCCCAGGACGCGGCGGTCTGGGCCCACGCGCACTCCATGGGCGGCGAGATGGGCGCGCCGGCCCACGACATGGCCGCGGGGCACGGCATGGCGATGGAGCACGGCACGGCCTCCATGCCGGACGACGGCGCGACGGACTCCGCACAGGACGCGCAGGACGGGTCGCCGATGAGCGGCCTGATGCCCCTCAACGGCGACAGCCCTGCGGACGAGACCGTCGCCGCCTACGGGCCGGACGTCTCCTTCGTGTACACCTTCCCCGCCGCCGGCTACTACCGCCTCTGGATCCAGGTGGAACGCGACAGCGCCGTCATCACCCTCCCCTACGTCCTGCACGTGCCGTCCGCGGGAGAACCCCGATGAGCACCCCCGCGCCCGCCCCGACGCTGCGTCTGCTGTACACGGGAGCCGTCGTGCTGCCCGCGCTGGTCCTCGCCCTGCTCGCCGCGGTCCTCGTCCCGTCCTGGACGGACGAAGCGGTCTCCCTGACCGGAGGCAGCGCCACCGAGGTGGTGACCCTCACCGTCGACCGGCCCCGCGCGGGCGCCACGGACGTCGCCGTCCGCCTGGCCCCGCGCCCCGGGCAGCGGGACGAGCCTCCCGCCACCGTCACGCTCCAGGCCGTCCTGCCCACGACGGGCCATGCGGCACCGGCGACGACCGCGCACCTCCTGGCCCCGGGCACCTACACGGCGGCCGTCCATCTGATGATGCCGGGCCGCTGGACCTTCCACGTCACCCTCGACCGCGCCGCAGGCACCGACCAGTTCGACTTCCCCCTCGCGGTCTCCGGCTGACCCGCCGGCCACCCTGCGCCCGCCCTCACCCCGATACGGCCACTGGAAAGGCACCCTCGTGACCACAACCCTCCCCTTCGACGGAGCGGGACCGTCCGGTACGGCCGGACTGTCCCCCGCCGTCAAGATCTCCCGCAGCGGGCGAACCGGTCCCCTCGCGGCCAACACCGTGCTGGCCGGCACCCTGACGTCCCTGCTCGGCATCAGCTGGGACATCCAGTGGCACAACGACGTCGGCCCCGACACCTTCTTCACCCTCTCGCACCTCATGCTGTACGCGGGCAGCGCCATCGCGGGCATCACCAGCCTGGCCATGGTCCTCGTCGCGACCGCCGCACAGCGCGCGGGCCGGTCCGCGGACCACCTCACCGGCGGCAGGCCCGTACGCGTCTTCGGCGGCGTCTTCCGCGCCCCCCTGGGCTACCTGGTCGCCGGCACGGGAGCCGCGCTGTTCCTCCTCTTCGGCCTCCTCGACCTCTGGTGGCACTCCCTCTACGGGTTCGACGCGGTCCTGGACTCGCCGCCGCACATCGGCCTGTTCGTGTCGATCTCCATCACCATGACGGGCAGCGTCATCGTCTTCGCCGCGTCGCGCGACACCGCGTGGGGCAGGAACGGGCTGATCCTCAGCATCCCCGTGCTCATCACCTTCAGCCCCATCACGACGAGGGCCTTCGGCGCCATCCCCCTCCCGGTGGAGCCCGAGCTCCTCGGGAACATCCTTCTCTCCACCCTGCTGCTGATCATGGGGACGCTCGTCATCGGCCGGGCCCGCACCGCACTGGCCATCGGCGTGACGCTGGGGGCGACGCAACTCGTCCTGTGGTGGTTCTCGCCGTGGGCCGCCCACGCCTACGCCCACGCGACCGGCCTGCCGCTGCGGGACAACCTCTCCGATGAGGCGCCGGAACTCCCCTCCGACATCCCGATGTTCATGCTTCTCGCCGCCGCGACGGCGGCCGCACTGCTGTGGCTCGGCCGTAAGCGGGGCTGGTCCGGCCGTGTCGCACCGCAGATCATGGGGGCGGGCGCCGGCACGGTCCTGGGCGCGACCCTGCCGGTGCAGAGCACGCTCCTCGAAGGCTCGCCGCTGGACATGGCCGACCTGCTGACGACGACGGCCGCCGGCGCCGTGACGGGCGTCCTCGCGGGCTTCCTCGCCGCACGGCTCGCCGTACTGCTGCGCGAACACTCCACCGCCCCCGCCGTGAAGGACCACTGACCATGCGCTTCCCCGTCCCCGCCCCCCTGCGCCGCCGTGGTCGGCTGACGCTCGCCGTCGCCGCCGCACTCGTCCTCGGTGCGGCGACAGCCACACCGGCCGCGGCGTACGCGCCCGTCGGCGTCGTCCACACCCAACAGGTCGAGGCGGGGCCCTACACCGTCACGGTCGGTTTCTCACAGTGGCCCCTGCGTGCCATGCAGTCCCTCGACTTCACCTTCGCGGCCGACGGCGGCATCGCGAAGAAGTCCGGCACCCTCACCATGAAGGGGCCCGGCCTCGACGAGGACGACCGGGTGACCCCCCTGTCCCGGCACCCCCGCAAACGGGATGTCTGGGGGCTCGACGTCAAGGCCCTGCCGGAGCCCGGCCGTTACGACTTCACCTTCGACATCGACGGCAGGGCGGGCCACGGCCGCGGCACGCTCCACGACCTCACGGTGCTCGACCAACCTGGCCCGCCGCTCGCACTCAGCTGGACCGTCTGCGCCATCCCACCGGCCGCCATGCTGGCCTACCTCGGCGTGGGCTGGCGCCGAAGCAGGCCGGCCAGGAAGGTGGCCGCGCTCGTCTGAGGCCCCCCGCAAGGGCGCGCCCTCCTCATCGAGGGCGCCGCCCGAGGCGCGGGGCAGTGCTGCGACCCAGATCGCGGTGGCTCAGGGGGCCACACGCGGGGGAGGATCGTGCCCCGCATCTGAGCTACTCGCCCACGAAGTGGTCGAACTCCCCCGCCTTGACGCCCAGGATGAACGCCCGCAGCTTCTCCGGGCTCGTCGTCACCACCACATCGGGATCGTCGCTCTCACGGAGCTTGATCGTGCCGTCGTCGATGTCGCGGGCGACGTTCAGGCACGTGGCGTTGCTGCTGCTGAAGGAAGACTTCTGCCAAGCGAGACTGGACATGCTCCTCATCCCATCACAGGTTTCGCGCGATGCGCGCCATGAGATCCCTCGACCTCGATGGTGACAGAGAGGTCTCCTCCAGGTGGTCCATCACTGCCCGGTAGTACACCAGTTGGGGCTGGGCGGTGACGAACCCCGAGTAGGCATCCGTATCAAGCTGAGCGGTGTCAAGCGCGGTCACTGCGGATTGCAGGTAGTCGATTCCCGATCCGGCTCCCGGGTAGCTGCCCGTGCCGAACGGGATGATGCGCACCGTGATGTGCTCGCGTTCGCTCATCGCGAGTAGGTGCTCGATCTGCGCTCTGGCCACTTGCGCACCACCGAAGCCGATACGCAGAGCGGCCTCGTGGATCACGGCAGAGAATGGGGTCGGGTCGCTCTGGAAGATGACCGTCTGTCGCTTGATCCGGAACGACAACAGGTGCTCCACCATGGGCGGATCGAAAGGCGGTACGCCGTCCTGGATGACGGCACGGGCGTGGTCCACGGTCTGCAGTAGCCCAGGCAGGTGGAGACCGGCCGCAGTGCGGATGGCAACCGTGTGATGCTCCAACTCGGCGAGGTCGAGGAACGACGCCGGGAGGATCTCGCGGTACTGCTCCCACCAGCCCTTGACCCGGCCGCCCGTCATGGCCACCAGGCCCTCGACGTACCGCTGGTCCGTGCAGCCGTAGAGCCGGGCCAGTGTTCTGACGCGGTCGGCACTCACCGCGTACCCGCCGCCCTCGATGTTGCTGATGCGCGACTGCGTCGCGCCGTGCAGGCGGGCTGCCTCCGTGACGTTCAACTGGGCCTGTTCGCGCAGTCGGCGCAGCTCCGCGCCGAGGCGTCGCTGCCTGATGCTCGGTGGCAGCTTGCTTCGGGACATGGCGATCACCTTTCGATCAGCGGTCGAACGTCTGCGCAGTGCGCGGAGAGACAGCAGCGGCGGAAGTGATGGACGCTATTCCAACACTACCGCTACAGTAGCGAGTCAAGCCAACCGATCGGCCCCGCCCTCGCGGCGTCCGTACCTCGCCATGCCCGCGCGATCGCGGGCCCACCCGCAGTTGTCGACAGGGGAAAGCCATGAGCACCGCAGCAACGCCGGACTCCGAGCCGCTCGGCTACGAGGGTGAACTGCTCGCCCTCGTACGGGAGACGGCGCCACGGATGTTCGCCGTCGTCGCCGAGTACGCGGCAGGCACGGACGACGCCGACGCCGTGGTCATCGCGTGGGGGCACGCGCACGAGGGCGGCAGGACGGAGGTCATCGGGCCGCGCGGGCGGCGGTGGACGCTCGCGTCGCCCGACTCCGTGACCCGCTTCCTGCCCGGCGACGACGCCTGCGCGACCCGCCTCGTCTGGCTGCCCCGCGCCACCCGCAGCTGAGGCGGCCCGGCGGCCGTCCCCTTGGCCGGGGCCGGAGCGTCAGGACGCCTGCGTACCGCGCCGATGCCTCGGATCCGTGCACAGCCGGAGCCCCAGCGCGAACAGGGCGAGGGTGACCACCCAACTGACCAGGCTGGCCGCCGGGTAGAGAGGGACCGCCCACCACCGCGGGACAGCGTGCCCCACCGTTCCGTAAGCGCGCCCAAAGCTCGCGGTGACGAGCATGATCAGCAGGCAAATACCGCCGGCCGCCGCCTCGTTGCCGAAGCGACGTGCCATCAGGGCCACGGCCAGCAGCAACATGAGGTTGCGGGTGATATCGAACCCCACCAAGAGCCCGGCCACAGCACCGAGCGCGGCGGAGGCGACAATCACGAAGCCGTCCCAGCGGCTCACGGGAACAGCTGCCGTCACTTCAGCGGCGACCAGTCGACGCTCCAGGCAATACAACATCGGAAGGACCACGAGGAGTGGAGTGAAGTACCGAGTCGCGATGCCAGAGAAATGACCACCGAGGTCGGGTAGCGGAACGGCCGTTTCGTCGGCTCCCTGGCAGGCCAGAATCAACAGGACGATCGCCACCGGGACCACCCACCAGCGTCGTACGGTGGCCATGTAGAGCCTCACGACGCCTCCGGTGCGCAGAAGCGCTGACTGCGGACGGCCTGCGTGAACCATGCGGACTGTCGGGGCGCGGGGAGCGACCTGATCTGCTGCAGCTGCGCCCACCCCTGATCGGTGAGCGTGGCGTGTGCCTGCTCCTGGTCCACCCCCATCACCACCATGGCCCAAGTGTCCGCAATGGAGGGCTGCCCGCAGTCGTGGACACCGTGGAGCGCCGCGGTCCCCGACACGGCGGACTGGGCGAGCGCGTAGTCGAGTTTCTCCGAGGACATGCCCGGAGACCATTGGAACGGCCAGGTACGGGACTTCGACGGGAGGTCGGGCGACGTCATCGCCAGGGCGGCGGGAGAAGGGAGGCCCACCGCTTGCAGGGCCCGAAGTCTGGGCAGGGCCGCCTGTCGTACGTGTTCGGCCTGGTCGGCGTATTCCGACGGCAGGCAGATGGCGGGCGCGGTACCGCTACAGACCGTGTGGCCTGTCCGGGGATCCGTCAGCGGGTCGAATCCCCAGCCGAGTACGAGGCTTCGGCCGATGAACACGACACCCACGGCCAGAACGGCACTCACGGCGAGCAGCCAGGGCCGGCGGCGCACCCCTGTGAGGAGAAGCGCGGCCCCGGCGAATCCGGCGACGACCAGCCAAGGGATGAAGTAGACACGGGGATCGAGCAGATCCGTAAGCGTGGAGCTCTCCGTCAGCAGTCCGCCGAGATGGCGCCATGCAGGACTGCTGAGTGACTGCGGGACCGCGATGAAGGCCCAGCAGGCAACTGCTGCAAGTGGTGCGGCCACCGCACGCGGGCACACTGTGCCCAGCGCCCACCCGATGACCGCCCATCCCCAGGGCAGTATCAGCAGGTGGGCGACCGCGAGCAGACCACGCCCTTCTGGCCATACGCCGTCCGCCACCCGAGCGCTGGTCAACGCTGCTGCTGTCAGGAGCAGTTGGAGGACGAGTACGGGCGTGGCGGCCCAGCGGAATCTGCGCGTCCGCCCGCGTACGGAGAGGGCGGCGAGTGGCCCGCTGCGACGGTGGCGTCCGGCCTCCCAGGCCGCCGCCCCTGCGACGGCCGGTGCGATGACCGAGACGCCCAGAGACGCCTGTTCGCCGGACGTCACTCCGTAGCCGTGGAGACCGCCGAAAACAGCACCGCCGATGAGGGCGCTCATGTACAGCACCGCCGGCAGGAACAGCCAGGGGGTCGCGGAGGCACGCAGATTGGCAAGGGAGATCACAGTTCCCCCGCTTCCAGGAGGCCTGCATAGGCGCTTTCCAGTCGGCGGCCCGGCGGGCAGTCGGCCTCGGCCAGGCTCTCGAACCGCGCCACCGTGCCCTGGAAACGCAGGGCACCGCTTTCCACCACCACGACCTCGTCGAAGACCTGGTCCAAGTCCGTGATGTCGTGCGTGGACACGATCACACTGACCGAGCCGCGCAGTTCATGGAGGAGGTTCAGGAAACGGCGGCGCTGCAAGGGATCGAGGCCGACCGTCGGCTCGTCCAACAGCAGCAGCTGCGCATCGTGCACCAGCGCCTGCGCGATCGCGAGACGCTGGCGCTGTCCTCCGGACAGCGTGCCGACCTTGTCCCGTGCCTTCTCCGCGAGGCCGACGCGCTCGATCGCCCGCGGTACGGCCCGCCACGCCTCCCGCTCGCTCATCCCCTTGAGCCAGCCGACGTAGGCGATGTGCTCACGGCACGTCATGCCCGAAAGGAACCGGGGCTGCTGAGGCAGCCAGGAGACCTTACGGCGATAGGAGCGCAGGGCCCTTCTCCCGACAGGTCTCAGCCGTCCCAGGCGGACCGCCCCGTCTCGCGGAGCACACGCACTCGCTCCGAGGGCGAGAAGCGTGCTCTTGCCGGCGCCGTTGGGCCCCAGCAGCACGGTGTGCCCGGAGGCGAAGCTCACGTCGAGCTCACTGAGCACCGGGCGACCGCGGCGCCCGTATCCGAAGGTGCAGGACTCGAAATGCAACGGCATGGACGACGACCTCGCAGACAGGGGGTCGCCGCCGACCGCGTCGGACTCGACCGGCGTGACGGCGGCGGTGGATCAGTGGGCGACGGTCGGGGCCTTCCGATGTGAGGAGGCCCCTCCCCCCCTCGTTGACGCAGAAGGAGGGGTCGTCGGCTCCTCGCTGGTCCCGGTCGCTGTGCGCCGGACCGCAGAAGCAGGTCTCCGCGCTGAGCGGCGGCACCGGCGGGGACCATGCCCCTGCTTATTCAACCGCCCTTGCTAAGGTCCAAGTTGTCCGAACGTATGTTTACTTGAGGGGAAGTCAGTGACTCCGCAGACGGTCCGGGTCAGGGGTGCCGAGGTCGCCTATCGGCGCAGCAGGGGGCGCGGGCGGACCGTGGTCCTGGTGCACGGCAACTCCTCCTCTTCCGCGACCTGGACGCCCCTGCTCGACGGGGAGTTCGGGGAACGGTTCGCGTGTGTGGCGCTCGACCTGCCAGGGCACGGGGGCTCGGCGCCGCCCGCCGCGGGCGCGGACGACTACGCGGTGCCGGGGTACAGCGCGACGATCGCGGAGTTCGCCGGCGCGCTCGGCGTGCGCGACGCGGTGTTCGTCGGCTGGAGCCTCGGCGGCAACGCGCTCGTCGAGGCGGCGCCGCTGCTGGGCGCGGAGCCCGCCGGGTACGCGGTGTTCGGCACGCCCGCCGTGCGCGACGGCGCCTCCTTCGCCGAGGCGTACCTGCCGGACGAGCGGATGGGCATGGCCTTCGAGGAGGAGCTCGACGCGGAACGCGCCGCGCTGTACGTGTCGGGTTTCCTCGCGCCCGGCTCCGCCGTGCCGACCGGGCCGCTGGTGGCGGAGGTGCTCGCCACCGATCCCGAGGCACGCGCCGGGCTCGCCCGCAGCGTGGCCGAGGGCCGGTTCGCGGACGAGACGGCCGTCCTCAAGGAGGTGCGGCAGCCGATCGCGGTGCTGCACGGCGCGGAGGAGCGGTTCGTCTCGCTGGAGTACCTGCGGAGCCTGACCGTGCCGACGCTGTGGCGGGGCGCCGTCCAGGTCGTGCCGGGCGCCGGGCACGCCGTACACCTGGACCGGCCGGACGCCCTGGCCGCGCTGCTCGGCGACTTCATCGCGGAGCTGCCTCAGACGGGCGTACGCGCGTGACGCCGTACGGCCCCGGCGCGGACGGCGCAGGCTCAGGCGCAGGCGGCGAGGGCGGGCTCGGCGGCACTCCGGGCGCGGCGCGGGTGCTCGCGGGGCTCGGGGCCGTACGCGAGGACGTGGCGGAGTGGTACCGGGACCTGCACGCCCATCCCGAGCTGGGGTTCAAGGAGCACAGGACGGCGGCGCTTGTCGCCGGGCACCTGCGGTCGTGGGGCTTCACGGTGACCGAGGGCGTCGGCGGCACCGGCGTCGTGGGGGTGCTGGCCAACGGGCCGGGGCCCGCCGTGCTGCTGCGCGCCGAACTGGACGCGCTGCCGGGGGTGGAGCGCACGGGGCTCCCGTACGCCGCGACGCCGGGGCCGGCCGTCCCGGGCGGCGAACCCGCCATGCACGCCTGCGGCCACGACGTGCACATGGCGTGCCTGCTCGGCGCCGCGCGGCTGCTCGCCGGGGCGCCCGAGGTCTGGGGCGGCACACTGGTCGCGGTGTTCCAGCCGTCCGAGGAGAACGGTGAGGGCGCGCGCGCCATGGTCGAGGGCGGCCTCGCAGAGCTCATCCCGCGTCCCGAAGTGGCGCTGGCGCAGCATGTGTTCCACGCTCCCGCCGGGTACGTGGGCACGCGGCAGGGGCCGTTCCTCTCGGCTGCGGACACGCTGCGGATCGTGCTGCACGGCAGGGGCGCGCACGGTTCGCAGCCCGAGGCGTCCGTCGACCCCGTGGTCCTCGCCGCCATGGTGGTGCTGCGGCTCCAGACGATCGTGGCGCGCGAGATCGGGCCCGCCGAGCGCGCGGTCGTCACCGTGAGCGGGGTGCACGCGGGTGGCGCCGCGCCCAACGCCATTCCGGAGTCCGCCGAACTGACCGTCAACATCAGGGCGTTCGACGAGGACGTGCGCGGGCGGGTGGTCGAGGCGATCACCCGCATGGTGCGCGCGGAGTGCCAGGCGTCCAGGTCGCCGCGCGCGCCGGAGTTCGAGCGCCTCTCGGCGTTCCCGCCCACGGTCAACGACGCGGCGGCCACCGCCCGGGTCGCGGCCTCCTTCGCGGGCCACTTCGGCGAGGACGCGCGGACGGCGGAACCGCTCAGCCCCAGCGACGACTTCACCGAGATCTCGCAGGCCCTCGGGGTCCCCGCCGTCTTCTGGGTGATCGGCGGCACCGGCCCGGAGCGCTATGCGGCGGCCGAGCGGGCCGGGACCGTGGCGCGCGACGTGCCGGTCAACCACAGCCCGTACTTCGCACCGGTCCCCCGGCCCACCCTGGACGTCGGCGTGCGGGCGCTGGTCGTCGCCGCGCTGACGTGGCTGGGCGCCGGCGTGACGCGCTGAGATCGTACGCGGGCGCCTGCGCCGGACAGCCGCTGCGCCCCCGGCTCAGGCGCCGCCGGTCTTCTCCGCGGCCCCGGCCCGCTCAGCAGCCGCGCCCGGCGCGGCGCCTTCGCGCTCGCGGCGGCCGTCGGGGCTGGTGCCGAGGAAGGAGAGCACGACCACCAGGACGCCGCCGCACACGATCGCGGAGTCCGCGAGGTTGAACACCGCGAAGTAGCGCACGGCGACGAAGTCGACGACCGCGCCCCGGAAGATCCCGGGCGAACGCAGCACGCGGTCCGTGAGGTTGCCGAGCGCGCCGCCGAGGAGCAGGCCGAGGGCGAGGGCCCAGGGCAGGCTGAAGAGTTTCTTGGCGATCCGGCAGATCACCGCGATGACGATGGCCGCGATCACGGTGAACACCACCGTCAGCGCCTGCCCCATGGAGAACGCGGCGCCCGCGTTGCGGGACGCCTGGAGGCTCAGCCAGTCGCCGAGCAGGGCCACCGGCGCGTGGTTCTCCAGATGGGCGACGACCAGGACCTTGCTGACCTGGTCGAGCGCATAGGCGAACAGGGCCACCGAGACCAGCACACCGATGCGCCGGCGGCGCGCGGGTCCTGGCGCGGGCGCTGTGGAGTGCTGCGGGGTGCCGGAGGTGCTGATGGTGTGCTCCGCGGGGTCGGGGGACGCCGAGGCTGGTCCGTGCCGGATGGGAGGCGTGCTGTCGCAGCGTAACGGTACGCCCGGCGCACGCCCCCGACGCGGCGCCGGGCCCCGCGCCCCCGGCGCGCCACGGACCGCACAGGCCGGCGGGCCCGTCCGCACGGCGACGCGCCCGCACGACGGTGCCGCCGCTGCAC
>NZ_BAABEP010000058.1:0-38254 GCF_039540215.1 Streptomyces tremellae | reverse complement strand
GCGGCGGGCGGGCGGCGCGGTCCCGACCGCGGCGCGGCGGGAGCCCGCGACCGCGTCGACGGCCCCACGGCCGCCGCCCTGCGGGGAGGGGCCCCGCAGCGATTTCCGCGCGACGTCGAAGCGAACGGGAGCACGATGCCAGAGACGCCGGACACGCCGGACGCCACCACCCCGCCGGAGCCCCGGCCCCGGCTCCCGGCCTGCCGCCCGTGAAGCCCGACCGGCGCGTCGACACGTCGAGGGCCAGCTCCGCCCGCCTCTACGACCTCTACGTCGGCGGCAAGGACCACTACGGCGTGGACAAGGACGCGGGCACCCGCCTCGCGGAGGCGTTCGACACCGAGGGCGCGATCCAGCGCATCGGCACCGGCGCCCGCCGCTTCCACGACAGGGCGGTGCGCTGCGCGGCCGAGGAGCTGGGCATGGACCAGTTCCTCGACATCGGCGCGGGCGTCCCCAAGGAGCCCAACACGCACGAGATCGCGCAGTCCTTCCGCCCGTCCTCCCGCGTCGTGTACGTCGACAACGACCCCATCGTGCTGCGCCACGCGGAGGCGCTGCTGCACAGCAGCCCCGAGGGCGCCACGGACTACGCCGACGCGGACCTGCGCAGGCCCGACGAGGTCCTGTCCATCGCCCGCGCCACGCTCGCGCTCGACCGCCCGGTCGCCCTGATGCTCTGCTCCGTCCTCCAGTTCGTCCCCGACGACGACCAGGTGCGCGACGTGGTCTCCCGCTACCTCGCGGCGCTCGCCCCCGGCAGCTGCGTCATCTTCAGCCATGTCACCGACGACTTCGCCCCCGCCGCCTGGCGCGCGGTGGAGCGCGTCTACGCCGACGAGGGCATCGCCGCCAACGTCCGCCCCCGCGCCGTGATCGAGTCCTTCCTCACGTCCCTCACCCTGGTGCCCCCCGGCCTGGTGGAAGCCCACCTCTGGCACCCCGACACCGCCGACCCGGACGCAGGCCACACCCACCTCTACGCGGGCGTGGGCCTCGTCCGCGGCTGACGAAGGCCCGGGGCCCCGGCCGCGGATCAGGGCGCCACGGCCGCCGTCCCCGCCGTCCGGTGTTCCTCCAACATGTGCAGGAAGCCGCGTACGCGCTCGATGGCGTCGAACGAGAACCGCGCGGTGAGCACCTGTTCCTTATCGGTCTGCGCCTCCGTCAGGAGTGTTCCGTCCGGGCCGTACAGGAGGCTGGCTCCCGAGCAGGGACGGTCGGCCGGGCCGCCGACCGGGTTGACGAAGACGCTGTACACGGTGTTCTCGAGGGCCCGAGCCGCCAGGTAGACGCGTGCGCGGTGTTCGTTCCCCGAGGCGAAGGCGCTGGCGCAGACATAGGCGTCCGCGCCGGCGACAGCCGCGGCGCGAGCGTGTTCGGGGAAGGACATGTCGTAGCAGATGGCCAGGCCGAGCCGCCAGCCGTCGACGTCGAGCACGCCGGTGTGCCGGCCGGCCCGGAAGAGGGCCGCCTCGTCGGAGTGCCAGAGGTGCTGCTTGTCGTAGACGGCGGACACCGTGCCCGTCGGCCTCACGGCCAGCAGGGAGTTGGTCAGAGAGCCGTGGGGGCCGCGGAGCGCCGCCCCCACCAGGACCGTCGCTCCGGTGCTCTGCGCCGAGGCCCGCAGGGGGTCGAGACGGGGATCCGTCACCGACTCGGGGTCGTCGACCGGGATCTGGGCCCGCGGGTCCGCCGCGAGGGTGGCCAGGTCGTAGCCCGGCAGATGGAGCTCGGGCAGCACCACGACCCGCGCGCCGTCCGACGCCGCGCGGTCGGTCTGCCGGGCGGCCGACAGGCTGTTCGCCGCGATGTCGCCCGGTACTGCCCTGGCCTGCACCGCGGCGACAGACAGCGGTCCGGTCGGTCGGGCAGTGCCCGCCGGTGGGTTCACGCCGGCCGCCGGGGCGCGAGCCGCGCGAATCCGGGCTTGGCCCCGGGGCGCTCCACCCTGACACGGGCACCGTCGTGAGACCTGGCCGACTGCGGCAGGCTGAGGTCGGCCAGGAAGTCCCCGTACTCGGCCGAAGGATGGGTGCCCAGGTCGACGTCCTCGCCGTCGCGGCCGGTGAGCGTGATGCGCCACTCGTCCACTTCGGCCGCCGGCCCGGTGGCTGCGACCCGGATGGTCTCGTCGTCGATGTACTGGGCCGCGGCCACCACCGCCGTCCGCTGCACCGGCGCGCCCAGGGTGTACATGGGGCCGTGTTTCACCAGGGGCGGCCCGCTGGTCGGCGGTACGTGCGCGGCCACGGCCTCGCCCACGAACATCTGGTGGACCGGGAAGGGCACGATGTCACGCAGCTCGCACTCCAGGGCCAGCAGCCCGCCCTTCACCCAGGGCGTGTCGGTCACTTCCGGTTCTCCGAACGTGACGAGCTCGCTGGTGGTCTTGTCGATGTCCGTGGTGGAGAAGCTGCCGGCGAAGTCGGCCAGTTCCGCCTGGTCCTCGGAGCAGAAGGTGACGCTGAACTGGTCTCCCGCGGTGAGCAGCCTCCTGGTGTCGGAGGACGGCCCGAGCACCACCGCCACGTAGAGAGGGTCCTTGTTCACGAAGTACGACCACTCGGCGGACATCACATTGACTCTGTCGCCGGTCCGTACAGAAACCAGTCCGATGGTGCTGGTCAGACTCTTCCACAGCTGACCGGGCAACTCGTGTGACACCAGTGCTCCCTTCTGGTCGGGCCACATTCACAGGGGACGGCATAATAGTCGAATTCACCCGACTGAGCAGGGGCGACACTTCACGGTGCACGGACTTCCGGTGCGTTCACGGGCCCGTTGGACTCGTTCCGCGTCGGTCTCCGGTGACTCCGGTGCTCACCCGGCCCCATGTCGATTTCGCGGGTCGGCACCACCGGCATGAAGTGGACATTTCGCAAGAACGCGATATTCCGTCACGTGTATCCCCCTGTGGGTCGAAAACTTTACACGAATCTTGGGTTTCGTGTTGTGAATCATGTCACATCGTAATCGGGTTGCTGCGCAGGGTGAAGGTTGATGTACTCCCACTCGTTCCAGTCAAGGCGGTTGAGTCCGCGATGAATTGGATGGGGGTGTTCGCAAATGAAGAAGCCGGTTCGCCGTAACGTGCGCATCAACAAGTGACGGATCGACGTCACTGACCATCCGTCCTCGTGGCGGTCTGGGAGGCCGGCTGCGCATTGGTCGGCCTCCTCGATGCCAGTCGGATTGCCCGCCGAGTAGAGGTGTCCCGTGGAACTTACCGACCGTGTCATCAGAATTCTTTATGTCGGGGGCGTGGGGCTGATTGCCTCGGACTCGTTCGGGCGTGTCCACCTCCTCGACGACGACCTCAATGTCGTCCGCTCCTCTCCCCGCGTGCCCAACGGGCGGCCCCTCTACGGGCTGGCTGTCGCGGACGGCTGGGTCATCGGCAAGGACCGCATGGGTGCCGTGCTGCGCTGGTCGCTCGATACCCTGGACCTGGTCAACCGGCTCGACCCCGCCACGGTCTGCGATCCGGCCAAACTGATCGAAGGCGAGGAGCCCTCGCCGGTCAGTTCGCGGGGAATTGGCATCTGGGGTGGCAGGGTATTTGTGACCAGTGGATATCATGTGCAGATGCTGGTGCTGGACCTCGAAACCTTCGAGGTGATCGAGATCCGTGACAACATGTGCGGGGAAAGCCCCATGGAATGGGCCTCCACGGACCACTCGCACCGTCACGCCATATCGGACAAGAACGGGAATCTTCGGTTCGGAAGTTTCGAGACGATGGAGTTCTCGGACCATGTAAAACTCGACGATGGGAATATTCACCGGGTTCGGTACGACGCGCGCCACGACCGTTTCTGGTGCACACAGGACTTCGGGGAAGGAGAGACGGCCGACATCGCAAACGGTGTGGTCGTCGTCTCCATGAACGGCGAGAAAGAGGCCGAGGCGCTCTTTGCTCGCGACGATGTCGAGTTCGTTATTTTCTCGCCCGATTACTCGAAGGCGTACTCGGGCGGATTCGACTCCGAGCTGCATATCTTCGACAACTCTTCCCGAGAATTGCGCATCGACCGCACGATCAGTGGTTTCTCTCATCAGCTCAGCGACATCACGGTCAGCCCGGCCGGCGATGTCTACGTACTGTGCCAGGACGGCGAGATCGTCCGGCTGACCGGTGACGGTGACTTCGTCCGGGGGCTCGGTTTCAAACGCCAGGCCGTTTGGGACATCCAGCAGTCCCTTGAAGACCCCGCGGTCCTGTACTGCGCCACGGACTCGGGCGTCGCCGTCGCCGAAGTCCGCCAACGGGCGAGCGGGCCCACGCTGGCCGTGGTCGAGGACCACCAGACGGGACACGGCTTCACCAGGCGCATCGCCCCCGTTGACGGAGGGTGGGTCGGTATCACCCGGGACCGTCAGGTATTCCGGATGGCGCGGGGCGGCGAACGACAGTGGACGCGCTCCCTGCCCGGTCTTCCGCACACCGTCGCCGCCTCGCCCGACAGGGCACGTGTGCTGATCGCGACGAACGCCGGCGCGTTGGAGCTCGACGCCCCCACGGGCGCGGAGCGCACGACCCTCCAGGTCGACGGCCTTCCGGTGTGGACCGGCTGCTATCTGCCCACAGGGGAGCGGGTCCTGGCCACCCGTAACGGCGTCATCGCCGTCTTCGGCGAGGAGGCCGACGAACCCCGGTGGCGCCTCGACCAGGGCGAGTACCCGAAGCGGATGTGGGCGCAGGACGGCCTGCTCTACGTCGTCGGCGACGGTGGCCTGAAGGAGATCGAGATCGGCCGGGGAGAGACGCGCCGGTGGGGCGACCTCCTGTCGAACACGGCGGAGAACGCCACCATCAGCGACGGAGTAGTGTGCGCCAGCTCCTACGGCATGCAGATCGCGGCCTACGCCTACGAGGGCGACGAGTTCCTCGGCTTCATGGAGGACCTGCCCGACTACCCCAAGGCCCTGAGCATCGTCCGCGGCTCCGACGGCGCGCCGCATCTGCTCGCCGGCTGCCGCACCGGCCTGCTCTCCTTGTACAGGATGGACAAGCCGGCGGCGGAGGGCACCTTCGCCAAGCTCGAAGACCGCTGGCTGCCCCGCCGCGCGACACGTTACAGCTTGTCCGCTGCGTCCTACAGTGAGCAGCAATGAGCCAGACAGAGTCCTCCACACCAGTGCACGAGCCGGAGCTCGCGCCATGGCGCGACCGCCGTTTCCGCATTTTCGCCACCGGTAATTTCATCAACAACCTCGGAGAGGCCGCCTACAAAGTAGGTCTCCCCTTGTACGTGTACGACCTGACCGGCTCGCTCACCACCATGTCGTTGATGGCGGCCATCGCGCCCGCCATCCTGCTGATCAGCCCCTGGCTTGGCGCGATCGTCGACCGGTGGGGCTCACGGGTCTTCGTGGTTCCCGGACTGCTCGTGCAGCTCGGGGGAGCGGTGTCCCTGAACCTGTTCGCACTGGGCGGTCACACGTCCAACGCGGTGCTCTTCCCGCTGGCGACGGTGGTCCAGCTGGGCGGCGAGATGTACAGAAGCGGATGGATCGCCGGCGTGAAGGGCATGTTCCCGAAGAACGCCGCCCGTTCCCGTGCCGTTCTGAGCAGCCTCTTCGTCACGTCCAACATCGTCGGGCCGCTCATCGTGGCCGTGGGCGTCGGAATCGTCGGATATCTGGGCCTCCTGTGGTTCAACGCGGCCACGTTCCTCGCACCCATCGCGGTGTGGGCGCTCGGAGTGCACCCGCCGGCCAAGGAGAGGCGCGTCCAGACGGAGCGCCGCCCCGGCCTGAGTCGCGACCTCATCGACGGCTGGCGCATCATCAGGAGCGAGAAGCGCGTCATGTACGTCCAGATCACCTCCCTGCCGCTGCAGTTCGTCAGCGGAGTGGGCGTGCTCTCCTTCATGATCTGGTACCTGCGCAGCCAGTTGGCAGTCTCGGCGAGCGGGGTGAGCGTGGCCCAGGCGCTGGCCAACATCGGTGCCCTGGCCGGCAGCGTCTACATCGCGGCCCGGGCCAGGGCGCGGCCACGTACCGTGCTGGCCGGCGCCGTTCTCGTCATGACCGCGGCACTGTTCGTCATGCTTGTTCCCTCGGTGCCGGTGTTCGTGCTCTGCATGGTCTGCTTCTTCACGATGCGCTCGGCCATGACGGCCGTCTGCGCGATGATCATCGTCAAGTACCTCCCCACGGAGGTCCTGGGACGAGCCGAGGGCCTGTTCAACCTGCTCAGTGGAATCCCGCTCTTCGTGGCACCGCTCGTCACCCCGGCAGTGCAGGACGCCTGGGGCAGCGACGGGGTCCTTCTCTTTCTCGGTGCCTTCGCCGGCCTCGCCCTCATCTGCCTCGGCTACTTCTGGCGGCACTGGAACGACCAGGCCGACGAGCCTGCGGACGTGGTGACAGCAGCTTCCTGACCACTTTCGTCCAACGGGTCCCGGGTGCACACGAGGAAGCCGACACCCACCTGCTGCTCCTCGGTGGCGCAGCCTACGCAGCAAGGAAACCGCCATGCGTACGATCAACCTGCCGACCCGTCGAACCGGCCAGAGTGCACCCGTGACTCATGTGGCCTTCGGAAAGGAGGGCCGCCGGCTGGCGAGCTGTTCCTACGACGGAACAGTGCTGATCTGGGACATGACCGATCCGGGGCAACCGCGGCAGACCGTGCGCTTCAGACATCGCAGACTGGTCAACTCCTCGGCGTGGAACCCTGTGGAGCCCGAGCTTCTGGCGACGGCGTCGGCCGACAAGACCGTGGGTGTCTGGCGAGTACCCGATGAGGGCCGGGCCGAACTGCTCAACGTGCTGGCCCGCCACACCGACGACATCAACTCGGTGGCCTGGATGCCGGACGGTCGGCGCCTCATAGCCGTCTCGGAGGACGGCCGCGCCACTCTCTGGGACGCACTCGACGGCAGGCTGTTCGGCGAGGTCGGTTCGCACACCGCCCACTGCATGATGGTGTCCGTCAGCCCTCAAGGGCTGGTGGCCACCGTGGGTGAGGACGGCATGGTCGCCGTGAGCGCGCCAGGGACGGACCACGCTCCGGTGGTCAGGCACTACGAGTCCTCGGTGGAAGGATGCGCGTGGTCGCACTCCGGTGGGACTCTGGCCATTGCACGCGATGACGGAGTGGTCGAGCTGCTCACCTCCGCCCTGCAGCCTCTGCGCGCGATCCAGGTGTCCCGGTCGGCCGCGCGCTCGGTGGCGTGGGCCGAGGACGACAACACCTTCGTGGTCGGCGCCTACGACGGTTCACTGTGCTTCTACGAGGCGAACGGCGCCCTGCTGCACCGTGTCCACGACCCCCGCATCTGGCCCCGGTCGGTCGCCGTCGCCCGGGGAGTGGCGGTGGTCGGCAGCTTCTGGAGCGGCCCTCATGTCTTCGACCTCGCCTCGGCCAAGGAGATCAGCGGCCCGAGCACGCCCACGCACGGCCCCAACGCCTTCGCCAGCAACGGCAGGGAACTGTTCGTAGGGTGCGACTCGGGCCGTGTCCTCGCCATCGGTCTCGACGGTGTGGCGACCGGCGCGCCACGCGTCCTCGACGTCGCAGACGGCCCCATCCTGTCGCTCGCGGCGCACGGGGACATCCTCTACGCCGGCACATACGCGGGCCACATCGTCCGCCACGAGGCCGGACGCACCCGGGAGAGCAGCCAGGTGGGCGCTCCGGTCCCGTCTCTGTGCCTCGCGGGAGGCCGCGTCATGGGAGGTACCTACAACGGGGAGATCGTCGCGCTCGATCCCCGGTCACTGGAGATCGTGGGCCGCCGCACCCCGCATGCCGGGTCGGTGAAGTCGTTGGCTCCCGGCTCCGGAGGGTTCTTCTCCGCGGCTACTGACCGGACCGTCGCCGCCGGATCCCTCGACGACCGCCACACCCTGTGGCAGCACGGGAACCTCGTCAACGCCGTGGCGGTACTCGACGGCGAAGTCGCCGCGAGCGCCTCCCGCGACCACACGGTCAAGGTGGGCCGACTCGGCGCCACACCCGGTGAGGTGCGACAGGTGCAGACCCTGTTGGGTCCTGACGAATCGGTCAAGTGCGTAGCGCTCCTCGGCTCCCCCGAGTCGCCCGTGGTGCTGGCTGGTTCCTACGACTTCGGCCTCTACGCCTGGAATGTGGACTGGAGCGCGGGTGCCCGGACGCTCACCTCGGGAACGACGGTGGCCGAGTTCACCCAGGGGGTGTCCTGCATGCTCGCCTTGGACGCCACCCGGGTGGCCGTCGCCGGCTGGGACGGGCGGGTCCTGATCGCCGGCCTGGCCCCGGACGGCACGGTCGAGGTGCACAGGACCTGGGATGTCATCAGCCTGATGGAGAGCGCCTCCTGCTTCGACGACAGGGTGACGGCATGAGCACCTACCGCGAGACCGTGCCCACGGCCGCCGTGGCCGTCAGGGCGCGGGTCACCGTCGCCCTGGAGCGGTTCGGCGGTGTCGCCGTGCAGTTGGTGACCTTCACCGGCATTCCCGACGGCGGGGAGCACGTCGCCCTCGTCGTTCCGCCGCCGCCGTCGGCGGCGCAGGCGCCCGTACCGCTGGTCCGGCTGCACAGCGAGTGCCTGACCGGTGACATCTTCGGTTCGACCCGCTGCGACTGCGGTCCGCAACTGGACGAGGCGCTGCGCCGGATGGCTGTCGAGGGCGGCGTGCTGCTGTATCTACGCCAGGAGGGGAGGGGGATCGGGCTCTACAACAAGCTCGATGCCTACGTCCTGCAAGACCGCGGCAACGACACGTTCGAAGCCAACAGGCTGCTGGGGAGGGGCGAAGACGAGCGCGACTACACTTCTGCGGCCGCAATGCTCCAGGCCCTGGGGCTGGAGCAGATCCGTGTGCTGACGAACAACCCCGACAAGGTGCGGCAGCTGCGGCGGCACGGCATCACCGTCCGGGAGGCCATTCCGACCAGGGTCCACCTCACAGCGGACAACGCCCGTTATCTCCAGGCCAAGGCAGCGTACGGCGGCCATACCCTCGACCTCGACAAGACCACCGGCCTGCACGGCGCTTCGGCCACCCAGAGGTCTGCATGAGACTGGAAGACGTCCCCCTCTCCCCGCACTTCCGGGAACACGCCCGGCTGGCTGACCCGGCCGTCACCGACATCACCGGCACCTCGCAGCCGGCGCTCGGCGGTACGGACCGTGTCCGGTTGGCCGCTCTCGTGGAGGACCCGCGGGCCTCGCTGGCGGAGCGGCTCACTGCGGGCGGAATCCTCGCGCTGCTGGGCGATCCGCGGATCGGTCTCCTCCCTGCGACCTGCTTCGTGCCGGGCGGCCACGTGGAGATCGGACTACCCGCGGACGCGGTACCGGAGGTCGTCGCCGCCTGGCAGCATGTCGGCGTCGTGTCGAGCTGGATCGAGAAGGAGACCCCGGTCCACACGTCACGGCTCAACGACTTCTGGATGGCCACCTATCCGGTCACCAACGTGGAATACCGGGAGTTCCTCGCCGACAGCGGTCACGAGGACCGTCCCGCGACGTGGTACCTCGGTGCCTACCCGCACGAGCGGGCCAACCATCCCGTGGCCGGTGTCAGGCCCGAGTCGGCCGACGCCTATGCCGTCTGGCTGACGGAGCGCACGGGCCACCCCTGGCGGCTGCCGGCCGAAGCCGAGTGGGAGTACGCCGCCAAGGGCTCGGAGGGAAGGGCCTTTCCCTGGGGTGAGGTCTTCGACGCCCGGCTGGCCAACACGCGCGAGACCGGGATCCACACCACCAGCCCCGTCGGCGCGTTTCCGGCCGGCCGCTCTCCCTTCGGGGTGCTGGACATGGGCGGGAACGTGGAGGAGTACGTCGCCGACGACTACGTCCCCTACCCCGGCGGCACTCTGGTGGAGGACCACCTGGTGGAGACCATGGGCGACTACCGGGTGGCCAGGGGCGGCAGCTTCTCACGGTTCGGGGATCTCACCCGGACCCGCCGCAGACACGGCGCCTTCCCCGGGCCGTTGTACCCGGTGGGCTTCCGCCTGGCGACGAGCGAACGACCGGGCCCCTCGGCCCAGGGTCGTCGCGGACGTCCTGTTCTCGCGCGGGATCGTGTCGCGGCACGCCGAGTGGGGCCGCGCGAGACGGCGCGGCCCCACTCGGGGTGAGGTGTGCGGGTAGGGCGTGGGTCAGAGGACGCGTACGGCGCCCGTGGGCTGGTCGTAGCTCATGTCGTGCTCGACCACGCCGCTGCTCGGGTTCTGCGCGCCGACGAACTTGCCGTCGCCCACGTAGATCGCCACGTGGTAGGCGCTGCCCGCGCTGCCCCAGTACAGGATGTCGCCGGGCTGGACGCTGCTGAGGGAGACCTGGGTGCCCGCGGTCGACTGGGACTGCGAGACGCGCGGCAGGTCGACGCCGACCGTGCGGTAGGCGGCCTGCACGAGGCCGGAGCAGTCGAAGGCGTTGGGCCCTGTGGAGCCCATCACGTACGCGTCGCCGATATGGGCCTGCACGAAGGCGACGATCGACGCGGCGGAACCCGTCGCGGTCGACGTGGAGACCGACGTGCTCGGGGTGGAGGACGAGGCGAGCTCGGTGCGGACGGTCGAGCGGGAGGCGCGGGCGGCGGCCGCCGCCTTGGCGCGTGCCTCCTCCTGGGCCTTCCGCTTCGCCTCGGCCCTGGCCTTGGCCGCGGCCTCCGCCTTGGACTTGGCCTTCTTCGCTGCGGTCGCTGCGTCCTTGACCGCGGCGTCCTCCTGGCTCTGCAGCTGCGCACGCGTCTGCATCGTCAGGGCGATCTGCTGAGTGGCCTGGGCGGACTGGGCGACCGTGGTGGTCAGGTCCGCGGAGAGAGTCGGCATCTCGATGGTCTCGGTCACCGGCTCGGCGTTCGCCGTTCCGGCAGCACCGGCAACCGCGATGGTGCTGAGGACGCCGCCGGCAACTCCAGCGCGGAGCACCGTCTTCGGTGCGTTCCGGCGGGGTTTCCGGTGGGTTCGTATGGGAGCGGTGTGGGGCATGGGAACAACCGGTATCCGGGGCGGCCGGTTGACGTCAAGCAGCGTGGGTTGCGCCACAGTTATGTACGGAAGCTACGAATCCGGTTGTTCGGCCCCTTTATTGACGCCGTAACGGGCGAATCGGGCAGTCGAGATCATGGCCGTGATCTCTGCGTTTCAGCTAAAGGTCCGAATTGCCCCTGGCCTACCATCCCTTGGATGCGTGGCCAAGCCAGCTTTCTTTCGCCCCCTGACGCCCGTGGCGCAGGTCACAGGAGTGTCACGTTCTGTGGATCGGCTGTCGCCCCGCTGGCCGCGACCCGGGCGGAGGAGTAGGACGGGCCTACGTCGCGGGCGGGTCCATGGCGACCGCGAGGGGGTCTGGGCCGGGGCGCCCCGTGGTGCGCTGTGCGCGTACGGGGCTCGTACCCGCCGCCCGGCGGGAGTGAACGTACGGGCCCGCGTGACCGCGTACACAAGCGCCGCCGCGCGCAGGGGCGGCGGCGCCCCTGCGGTTGAGGGGACGCGGCGGGAGGTCCGCCGGTTGCGCGGGACGCCTCCGGGCTCCGGCCGCGCGGGGCCGCCCGTTCGGGTGGACGCCCGCGAAGGCGGCGAAGTCCCTTATCACCCAAAGGTGTTCCAGCGCTAATTTGCGTGGACTGGGCAACTCCTGATAATGCGCATCCGGCTCTGACCAGGAGCAACGGCCTTTTCTGTCACGCCAGGTGATTGCCGCGCTCCGGTCCGTCGAGACAACTCGCCCCGTCTGACGATCTGATCGTTCCTCAGGTGGTGGAGATCACAAAGACCGCCCGGTACCCCGTGTCGCAGATCACAGCCCGGCGGGCATAAGATGCCCGTCAGTCGGGCTTGTGAACTGCCTCACATGGGGGTGATCTTCGGGGTTCGCCCGAAACGTCCCCGACGGTGGCGGCTCACTCACGCCCGGTGCGGTCCATCGGTCAGACGGTCAACGACGACTGGAAGGAGCTGGTGAGCGTGAACACCTACGCGCCCATCCTCGTGCTCGGCGCCCTGGGGGCCGGGTTTGCGATCTTCTCCGTGGTCATGGCCACGCTTGTGGGCCCAAAACGGTACAACCGGGCCAAACTTGAAGCGTACGAGTGCGGTATCGAACCCACTCCGACGCCGGCCGGCGGCGGCCGCTTCCCGATCAAGTACTACCTGACGGCGATGCTTTTCATCGTCTTCGACATCGAGATCGTCTTCCTTTACCCCTGGGCCGTCACCTTCGACTCCCTGGGGATCTTCGGGCTCGTGGAGATGCTCCTCTTCGTGCTCACCGTCTTCGTCGCGTACGCCTACGTCTGGCGCCGCGGCGGCCTGGAATGGGACTAGAGGCTCAGAGGGGCTGGAACCAATGGGACTCGAAGAGAAACTGCCGAGCGGTTTCCTCCTGTCGACCGTCGAGCAGGCCGCGGGCTGGGTGCGGAAGTCCTCCGTGTTCCCCGCCACGTTCGGCCTCGCCTGCTGCGCCATCGAGATGATGACGACGGGCGCGGGCCGCTACGACCTCGCGCGGTTCGGCATGGAGGTCTTCCGCGGATCGCCGCGCCAGGCCGACCTGATGATCGTCGCGGGCCGCGTGAGCCAGAAGATGGCGCCCGTGCTGCGGCAGGTCTACGACCAGATGCCGAACCCCAAGTGGGTCATCTCCATGGGCGTGTGCGCCTCGTCCGGCGGCATGTTCAACAACTACGCCGTCGTGCAGGGCGTCGACCACGTCGTGCCGGTCGACATCTACCTGCCAGGCTGCCCGCCGCGCCCCGAGATGCTGATGGACGCGATCCTCAAGCTCCACCACAAGATCCAGACCTCCAAGCTCGGCGTCGACGCGCGCGAGGCCGCACGGGAGGCGGAGGAGGCGGCGCTGAAGGCACTGCCCATGATCGAGATGAAGGGACTGCTGCGATGAGCGGCCAGGAGCCGCCCGGCGGCAACGGCGCGAACGCCAACGGCAGCAACAAAAACGGCAGCAACGGCGCACAGCACAACGGCGACGCGGGCGCCGACGGCCACGGCCACGGCCCCGTCCCCGCCGCCCGCGACGCCGCGGGCGAGGTCATCGGCGTCCGCCGCGGCATGTTCGGCGCGCAGAACGGCGGCGACACCTCCGGCTACGGCGGGCTCGTGCGCACCGTCGCCCTGCCGGGCCCCGCGTCCCGCCCGTACGGCGGTCCCCGTACCGCGCCGGGCGAGGAGGGCGTGTTCGACGAGATCGCCGACGAACTCGAAGGCGCCCTGGAGGAACAGGACCTGCTCCCGGAGAACGCGATCGAGAAGACCGTCGTCGACCGCGGCGAACTCACCTTCCACATCGCCCGCGAGCACCTGCCACGCGTCGCCCGCACGCTGCGCGACGACCCCGCGCTCCGCTTCGAGCTGTGCACGGGCGTCTCCGGCGTGCACTACCCGCACGACAAGGGCCGCGAGCTGCACGCCGTCTACCACCTGCGCTCGATCACCCACGGCCGGCTGATCCGCCTGGAGGTCTCGGCGCCCGACGCCGATCCGCACGTGCCGTCCCTGGTCGAGGTCTATCCCACCAACGACTGGCACGAGCGCGAGACCTACGACTTCTTCGGCCTCGTCTTCGACGGCCACCCGGCCCTGACCCGGATCATGATGCCGGACGACTGGCAGGGCTTCCCGCAGCGCAAGGACTACCCGCTCGGCGGCATCGCCGTCGAGTACAAGGGCGCCCAGATCCCGGCTCCGGACCAGCGGAGGTCGTACACCTGATGTCCACCTCAGACACGCACGCCACCGCGAGCGCGCGCGAGACCACCGAGGGAACCGTCTACACGGTCACCGGCGGCGACTGGGACGAGGTCGTACAGTCCGCGGCCCGCGCCGACGACGAGCGCATCGTCGTCAACATGGGCCCGCAGCACCCTTCCACGCACGGCGTGCTGCGGCTGATCCTGGAGATCGACGGCGAGACGGTCACCGAGGCGCGCTGCGGCATCGGCTACCTGCACACCGGCATCGAGAAGAACCTTGAATACCGCACCTGGACGCAGGGCACCACGTTCGTCACGCGCATGGACTACCTGACGTCCTTCTTCAACGAGACGGCGTACTGCCTCGGCGTGGAGCGGCTCCTCGGCATCACGGACGACATCCCCGAGCGCGCCAGCGTCGTCCGGGTCCTGCTGATGGAGCTCAACCGCCTCTCCTCGCACCTCGTGGCGCTCGCCACGGGCGGCATGGAGCTCGGCGCCACGACGATCATGATCTACGGGTTCAGGGACCGCGAACTGATCCTCGACGCGTACGAGCTGATCACCGGCCTGCGCATGAACCACGCGTACATCAGGCCCGGCGGCCTCGCCCAGGACCTGCCACCCGGCGCCGTCGACCACCTGCGCGAACTCGTCGCCAAGCTGCGGGGGAACCTCCCGGAGTACGACAAACTCGCCACCGGCAACCCGATCTTCAAGGGCCGCATGCGGGACGTCGGCTACCTCGACCTCACCGGCTGCATGGCGCTCGGCGCGACAGGACCGATCCTGCGCTCCGCGGGCCTCCCGCACGACCTGCGCAAGTCCGACCCGTACTGCGGCTACGAGACGTACGACTTCACCGTGCCGACCACCGAGAGCTGCGACGCCTACGGCCGCTTCCTGATCAGGCTGGAGGAGATGCGGCAGTCGCTGAACATCGTCGAGCAGTGCCTCGACCGGCTCGCGCCGGGACCCGTGATGGTCGCGGACAAGAAGATCGCCTGGCCCGCGCAGCTCGCGCTCGGACCCGACGGCCTCGGCAACTCGCTCGACCACATCAAGAAGATCATGGGCACCTCCATGGAGGCCCTCATCCACCACTTCAAGCTGGTGACCGAGGGCTTCCGCGTCCCGCCGGGACAGGCGTACGCGGCGGTCGAGTCGCCCAAGGGCGAACTCGGCGCGCACGTCGTATCGGACGGGGGCACGCGCCCGTTCCGGGTCCACTTCAGGGACCCGTCCTTCACCAATCTCCAGGCCATGGCGGCGATGTGCGAGGGCGGCCAGGTCGCCGACGTCATCGTCGCCGTCGCGTCCATCGACCCCGTGATGGGAGGCGTCGACCGGTGACGACCACACCGCCAAGCCCCGTCCCGCTCGGCATGCCGCAGCCGCCTGCCCCCGCCTACCCTGCCGAGGTGCGCGAGCGCCTCGAAGCAGACGCGCGCGAGGTCATCGCGCGCTATCCCGGCGCCCGTTCCGCCCTGCTGCCGCTGCTGCACCTGGTGCAGGCGGAGGAGGGGTACGTGTCCCGCACGGGCATGGCCTTCTGCGCCGAGCTGCTGGGGCTGACCACGGCCGAGGTCACGGCCGTCGCGACCTTCTACACCATGTACCGGCGCAAGCCGTCCGGCGACTACCAGGTCGGGGTCTGCACCAACACGCTCTGCGCGGTGATGGGCGGCGACGCCATCTTCGACGAGCTGAAGGCGCACCTCGGCGTCGGCAACGACGAGACCACCCCGGACGGCAAGGTCACGCTGGAGCACATCGAGTGCAACGCGGCCTGCGACTACGCGCCCGTGGTGATGGTCAACTGGGAGTTCTTCGACAACCAGGACCCCGAGTCCGCCAAGCGGCTCGTGGACGACCTGCGGGCGGGACGCCCCGTCGAGCCCACCAGGGGCGCCCCGCTCTGCACGTACCAGGAGACGTCGCGGATCCTCGCCGGGTTCCCCGACACCCGCGAGGGCGCGGTCGCCGCGGGCGGCGGCGCGGGCCACGCCTCGCTGACCGGGCTCCGCCTCGCCAAGGGCGAGGCCCCCGGCCGGGTCGTACGGCCGCGCGACGGCGCCCGCCCCGAGGAGGCGCCGCAGCCCGGCTCGCAGCACCCCAGCTCGCACTCCCGCCCGTCGCCCGACCCCCACCCCTCAACGAGTCCTTTCGGACCACCCGAAACTCCGCAGCCCACCGCCGAGTCCGACCCGCAGCACCCGGCGGGCCCGGTCGGCGGCGGCACAGGCGGCGCCGCCGATACCGATGGCCCCGACACCGACGAGGGGGAGCGATGACGTTGGCGACCGAGCGCGACGACGACAACGGCACAAGCCCCGACCGCATCCTGGCGCCCGTGCTCTCCGCGTTCTGGGACCAGCCCGAGTCGTGGACGCTCGCCACGTACCTGCGGCACGACGGCTACGAGGGCCTGAAGAAGGCGCTCGCGATGGAGCCCGACGACCTCATCGCGTACGTGAAGGACTCGGGTCTGCGCGGCCGCGGCGGCGCGGGCTTCCCGACCGGCATGAAGTGGCAGTTCATCCCGCAGGGCGACGGCAAGCCGCACTACCTCGTCGTCAACGCCGACGAGTCGGAGCCGGGCACCTGCAAGGACATCCCGCTCCTCTTCGCCAACCCGCACGCGCTGATCGAGGGCATCGTCATCGCCTGCTACGCGATCCGCGCCTCGACCGCCTTCATCTACCTGCGCGGCGAGGCCGTGCCGGTGCTGCGGCGGCTGCACGAGGCGGTCCGCGAGGCGCGAGAGGCCGGCTACCTCGGCACGAACATCCTCGGCAGCGGCCTCGACCTCGACGTCGTCGTGCACGCGGGCGCCGGCGCGTACATCTGCGGCGAGGAGACCGCGCTGCTCGACTCGCTGGAAGGGCGGCGCGGCCAGCCGCGGCTGCGGCCGCCGTTCCCCGCGGTCGCCGGCCTCTACGCCTGCCCGACCGTCGTCAACAACGTCGAGTCGATCGCGTCGGTGCCCTCGATCATCCAGCGGGGCAAGGAGTGGTTCCGCTCGATGGGCAGCGAGAAGTCGCCCGGCTTCACGCTCTACTCGCTGAGCGGCCACGTCACCAACCCCGGCCAGTACGAGGGCCCGCTCGGCATCACGCTGCGGCAGCTGCTCGACATGAGCGGCGGCATCCGCGCCGGGCACCGGCTCAAGTTCTGGACGCCGGGCGGCTCCTCGACCCCGCTGCTGACGGACGAGCACCTGGACGTGCCGCTCGACTACGAGGGCGTCGGCGCGGCCGGCTCGATGCTCGGCACCAAGGCGCTCCAGTGCTTCGACGAGACGACCTGTGTGGTGCGGGCCGTGACCCGCTGGACCGAGTTCTACGCGCACGAGTCCTGCGGCAAGTGCACGCCGTGCAGGGAGGGGACGTACTGGCTGGTCCAGCTGCTGCGGTCCATTGAAAACGGCGGCGGGACCCCTGCCGACCTCGACAAGCTCGCGGACATCGCGGACAACATCAACGGCAAGTCGTTCTGCGCCCTGGGAGACGGCGCCGCGTCGCCGATCTTCTCGTCGCTGAAGTACTTCCGCGCCGAGTACGAGCAGCACATCACGGACAAGGGCTGTCCCTTCGACCCCGCGCGGTCCACCGCGTGGGCCGACGGGCCGTCGGGCACGACCGGAAACCTGGAGGTGAACGCATGACAGTGACCACAAGCGCCCCCTCCTCCGGCGGGTCGGGCGAGCCGGCCCCCGTGCCGGAGGACCTGGTCTCGCTGACCATCGACGGCATCCCGATCTCCGTCCCCAAGGGGACCCTCGTGATCAGGGCGGCGGAGATGCTCGGCATCGAGATCCCGCGCTTCTGCGACCATCCGCTGCTCGACCCGGCGGGCGCCTGCCGCCAGTGCATCGTGGAGGTCGAGGGGCAGCGCAAGCCGATGGCGTCCTGCACCATCACCTGCACCGAGGGCATGGCCGTCAAGTCGCAGCTGTCGTCGCCCGTCGCGGAGAAGGCGCAGCGCGGCGTGATGGAGCTGCTGCTCATCAACCACCCGCTCGACTGCCCGGTCTGCGACAAGGGCGGCGAGTGCCCGCTGCAGAACCAGGCCATGCAGGTCGGCGACCCCGACACCCGGTTCGAAGGCGGCAAGCGCACCTACGCCAAGCCGGTGCCGATCTCCTCGCAGGTGCTGCTCGACCGGGAGCGGTGTGTGCTCTGCGCGCGGTGCACCCGCTTCTCCGAGCAGATCGCGGGCGACCCGATGATCGACCTGATCGAGCGCGGCGCGCTCCAGCAGGTCGGCACGGGCGAGGGCGACCCGTTCGAGTCGTACTTCTCCGGCAACACCATCCAGATCTGCCCGGTGGGCGCGCTGACGTCGGCGGCGTACCGCTTCCGCTCCCGGCCGTTCGACCTGGTGTCGTCGCCGAGCGTGTGCGAGCACTGCGCGGGCGGCTGCGCGACCCGCACCGACCACCGGCGCGGCAAGGTGATGCGGCGCCTCGCGGGCAACGACCCCGAGGTCAACGAGGAGTGGCTGTGCGACAAGGGCCGCTTCGCTTTCCGCTACGCGCAGGCCACCGACCGGCTCACCACCCCGCTCGTCCGCAACGACGCGGGCGAGCTCGAACCGGCGAGCTGGCCCGAGGCGCTGGACGCGGCGGCCCGCGGCCTCGCGGCGGCCCGCGGCCGCGCGGGGGTCCTCACGGGCGGGCGGCTCACGGTCGAGGACGCGTACGCCTACGCCAAGTTCGCCAGGGTCGCCCTCGGCACGAACGACATCGACTTCCGGGCGCGCGCGCACAGCGCGGAGGAGGCCGACTTCCTCGCCTGGCACGTGGCGGGGCGCCCCGCGGCGGTCACCTACCGCTCGCTTGAGGCCGCACCCGCCGTGCTGCTCGCGGGACTTGAGGCGGAGGAGGAGGCGCCGGGCGTCTTCCTGCGGCTGCGCAAGGCGTGGCGCAAGCGCGGGCAGCGCACGTACGCCATCGCGCCGTTCGCCACGCGCGGGCTGGTCAAGGCGGGCGGCACGCTGCTGCCCGCGGCGCCCGGCACCGAGCCGGAGTGGCTGGACGCGCTCGCCTCGGGCACCGGAGTCGAGGGCGACGCGGCCGTGGCCGCCGAGGCGCTGCGCGAGGACGGCGCGGTGATCGCGGTGGGCGAGCGGCTCGCCGCGGTCCCCGGCGCGCTGACCGCGGCCAACAGGGCGGCGGCTGCGACCGGCGCCCGGCTGGTGTGGATCCCGCGCAGGGCGGGGGAGCGCGGCGCCGTCGAGGCGGGCGCCCTGCCCTCGCTGCTGCCGGGCGGCAGGCCCGCGACGGACCAGCGGGCCCGCGAGGAGACCGCGGCCGCCTGGGGCGTACGCGAACTGCCGCACCACTACGGCCGGGACACCGCGCAGATCGTCGAGGCCGCGGCGGCGGGCGAGCTGCGCGCGCTGGTCGTCGCGGGCGTGGGCGTGGCGGACCTGCCGGACCCGGAGCTGGCGCGGCGCGCGCTGGACCGCGCCGCTTTCGTCGTCTCGTGCGAGCTGCGGCCGAGCGAGGTCACGGACCGTGCGGACGTGGTCTTCCCGGTCGCGGCGGTGGCTGAGAAGGCGGGCGCCTTCCTCAACTGGGAGGGCAGGGTCAGGCCGTTCGAGGCCGCGCTGAAGCCGGAGCAGATGACGCGGCGGCTCGCGCCGCCCGACGCGCGGGTGCTGCACATGCTCGCGGACGCGTTGGACGTGCCGTTCGGGCTGCCCGACCTCGCCTCCGTACGGCGGGAGATCGACGCGCTCGGCACGTGGACGGGCCCGCGCTCGACGCCGCCGTTCGAGCCGGCGAAGCCGCTGCCGCGGCCCGCCGCGGGCGAGGCGGTGCTCGCCGGCCACCGGCTGCTGCTCGACCGGGGCGTGCTCCAGGAGGGCGACGAGGCGCTGGCCGGCACCCGGCACGCGGCCGTCGCCCGGCTGTCGTCCGCGACCGCCGCGGAGGCCGGGGTCGCGCCCGGCGCGCCGCTCGCGGTGACCGGGCCCGGCGGCACGGTGACGCTGCCCCTCGACATCACGCCCGGCCTGCCCGACCGGGTGGTGTGGCTGCCGCTGAACAGCACGCGGGAGACGACGGGCGCGCTGCCCGGCACGCCGGTCGCGATCGCGGCCGGGCCCCCGGACGGCGGCCGGGGAGCCGCCGCCGGGCCAGAGTCCAGCGAGACCCCGGAGGCGCGGCGATGACCCCGACCACGGCCCTGGCCGCTGAGGACCTGTCGGTGTTCGGCACGGACCCGTGGTGGCTCGTCGTCGTCAAGGCGGTGTTCTGCTTCGCCTTCCTGATGGTGACGGTGCTCGTCGCGATCGTCTGGGAGCGGAAGGTCGTCGCCTGGATGCAGCGGCGCATCGGCCCCAACAGGCACGGCCCCTGGGGCATGCTCCAGTCCCTCGCGGACGGCATCAAGCTGATGCTGAAGGAGGACGTGGTCGTCAAGCGCGCCGACAAGTTCGTCTACGTGCTGGCGCCGGTCGTCGGGGCGGTGCCCGCCTTCATGGCGATCGCGGTGATCCCGTTCGGCCCCGCGGGCGACGAGATCTCGATCTTCGGCACGCGGACCACGATGCAGCTCACCGACCTGCCGATCGCGATGCTGTACATCCTGGCCTGCGCGTCGGTCGGCATCTACGGCATCGTGCTCGCCGGCTGGTCGTCGGGCTCGACGTACCCGCTCCTCGGCGGCCTGCGCTCGTGCGCGCAGATGATCTCGTACGAGATCGCCATGGGCGCCGCGTTCGCCTCGGTGTTCCTCTACTCCGGGTCGATGTCGACGTCGGCGATCGTGGACGCCCAGCACGACCGCTGGTTCATCGTCCTGCTGCCGGTCTCCTTCCTCATCTACATCGTCACGATGGTCGGCGAGACCAACCGCGCGCCGTTCGACATGCCGGAGTCCGAGGGCGACCTGGTCGGCGGCTTCAACACCGAGTACTCGTCCATCAAGTTCGCGATGTTCATGCTCGCCGAGTACGTGAACATGGTGACGGTCTCCGCCGTGTCGGCGACCCTCTTCCTCGGCGGGTGGCGGGCGCCCTGGCCGGTCTCGACGTTCTGGGAGGGCGCCAACCACGGCTGGTGGCCCATTCTCTGGTTCGTCGTCAAGGTGCAGCTGCTGCTGTTCTTCTTCATCTGGCTGCGGGGCACGCTGCCCAGGGTCCGTTACGACCAGCTGATGAAGCTGGGCTGGAAGGTGCTGATCCCGGTCTCGGTGGTCTGGCTGATGCTCGTGGCGACGGTGCGGGCGCTCCAGAACCGGCACTACGACTTCACGACGATCCTCCTGTACGTGGCGGCCGCGGTGGTCGCGATCCTGCTGGTGTCCTTCGTCGCCGACCTGTTCAGGGGCCGGGACGCGCGGGCCGACGAGGACGCGGGGCCGCCGGAGTTCGACCCGATGGCGGGCGGCTTCCCGGTGCCGCCGCTGCCGGGGCAGACGCTGCCACCCGTTCAGCGCAGGCGATCGCGGCGCGAGCGTGAGCTTGTCGCGCCAGGCGTGTCCAAGCAGGCAGAGAGCGACGGAAAGGAGGAGAGCGGTGTCTGAGAGCAGCGGCCCCGCAGGGGGCGAGCGCGGCGGGAGCGCGGCGGGGGGTGTGCCCCCGCTGCCGAAGAACCCGGTGGCCGGGTTCGGGGTGACCTTCTCCGCGATGTTCAAGCGGCGGCTCACCGAGCAGTACCCGGAGCAGGAGAAGGTGACGGCACCGCGCTTCCACGGCCGCCACCAGCTCAACCGCCATCCGGACGGCCTGGAGAAGTGCGTCGGGTGCGAGCTGTGCGCCTGGGCCTGCCCGGCCGACGCGATCTATGTGGAGGGCGCGGACAACACCGACGAGGAGCGGTATTCGCCCGGTGAGCGCTACGGCCGCGTGTATCAGATCAACTACGCGCGCTGCATCCTGTGCGGGCTGTGCATCGAGGCGTGCCCCACCCGCGCGCTCACCATGACCAACGAGTTCGAGCTCGCCGACTCGTCGAGGGAGAGCCTGATCTACACCAAGGACCAGCTGCTCGCGGGCCTTGAGGACGGCATGGTCGACTCGCCGCACGCCATCTACCCGGGCACCGACGAGCAGGACTACTACCGGGGCAGGGTCACCGAGGCGGCGCCCGGCACGGTCCGGCAGGTCGCCTTCACCAAGGGCGAGCACCCGCAGGAGGGCGCGTCCGACTTCGGCGAGGACGAGCCCGCGTCGAAGAAGGTGATCGGCGGATGAGCTCCCCGGCAGACCTGACCGCGCTGGCCGCGGCGTACCAGACCTCGACGGGCGAGGCCGTGCAGTTCTGGGTCCTCGGCGTCGTCGCGGTCATCGGCGCGCTGTGCACGGTGCTGATGCGCAGGGCGGTGCACAGCGCCCTGTGCCTGGCCGGCACGATGATCATCCTCGCGGTGTTCTACCTGGCCAACGGCGCCTACTTCCTGGGCATCGTGCAGATCGTCGTCTACACGGGCGCGATCATGATGCTGTTCCTCTTCGTGGTGATGCTCGTCGGCGTCACCGCGGCGGACTCCCTGAAGGAGACCATCAAGGGGCAGCGCCGGCTGGCCGCGCTGTGCGGGGTCGGCTTCGGCGTCCTGCTGATCGCGGGCATCGCCAACGCCTCGCTGCGCTCGTGGAACGGCCTGTCCCGTGCCAACGCCGCGGGCAACCCGCAGGGCCTGGCCGCGCTGATCTTCACCAAGTACGTGTTCGCCTTCGAGCTCACCGGCGCGCTGCTGATCACCGCGGCGGTCGGCGCGATGGTGCTCACGCACCGCGAGCGGGTGGAGCGGGCGAAGACGCAGCGCGAGCAGTCCGAGGAGCGGGTCCGCCGCGGGGCGCAGCTGCCGCCGCTGCCCGCCCCCGGTGTGTACGCCCGGCACAACGCCGTGGACATCGCGGGCCTGCTGCCTGACGGGACGCCCTCGGACCTCACGGTCAACCAGACGCTCAAGGGCCGGGGCCAGATCAGGGACGTGTCGCAGGAGGCGATCGCCGACCTGAAGGCGCTGGAGCAGCGCTCCGAGACCCGGCTCGGCCGCGCGCGCGGCGAGGGCACGGGCGCCCGCGGGACGGCCGGCGAAGGCTCCGGCGGCGGGGACGGCACGGACCCGCACCCGGAGCGCGAAGGACGCGACGAGACGCAGGGGGTCACGCGATGAATCCGGTCTACTACCTCTATCTGGCGTCGCTGCTGTTCACGATCGGCGCGGCCGGGGTGCTGATCCGGCGCAACGCGATCGTGGTGTTCATGTGCGTCGAGCTGATGCTCAACGCCTGCAATCTCGCGTTCGTCGCGTTCTCCCGGCTGCACGGCAATCTGGACGGCCAGATCATCGCGTTCTTCACGATGGTCGTGGCCGCGGCGGAGGTCGTCGTCGGCCTCGCCATCATCGTGTCGATGTTCCGCGCCCGCCACTCGGCCTCGGTCGACGACGCCAGCCTGATGAAGCTCTGAGGGGTCGCTGAATCGTGGACAATCTGATTGCGCTGCTGGTGGCGGCGCCCTTGCTGGGGGCCGCTGTGCTCCTGTGCGGTGGCCCTGCCCTCGACCGGGTGGGCCACTGGCTCGGTACGGTGCTCGCCGCCGCGTCCTTCGTCATCGGGGCTGTGCTCTTCGCGGACATGCTGGGCAAGGGGGCCGGCGACCGGGCCCTGCACCAGCACCTGTTCACCTGGGTGCCGGTCGCGGGCTTCAAGGCCGACATCGGCTTCCAGCTCGACCAGCTCTCGATGACGTTCGTCCTGCTGATCTCCGGCGTCGGCACCCTGATCCACCTCTACTCGGTGGGCTACATGGCGCACGACGAGCGCAGGCGCCGGTTCTTCGGCTATCTGAACCTCTTCCTCGCGGCGATGCTGCTGCTCGTCCTCGCCGACAACTACCTGCTGCTGTACATGGGCTGGGAGGGCGTAGGACTCGCGTCGTACCTGCTGATCGGGTTCTGGCAGCACAAGCCGAGCGCGGCGACGGCGGCGAAGAAGGCGTTCCTCGTCAACCGCGTCGGCGACCTGGGCCTGTCGATCGCGATCATGCTGATGTTCACCACGTTCGGCACGTTCTCCTTCGGGGGCGTGTTCGGCGCGGCGGGCCAGGCGACGGAGGGCAAGCTCACGGCGGTCAGCCTGATGCTGCTGCTCGCGGCGTGCGGCAAGTCGGCGCAGGTGCCACTCCAGTCGTGGCTCGGTGACGCGATGGAGGGCCCTACCCCGGTCTCCGCGCTGATCCACGCGGCGACGATGGTGACGGCAGGCGTCTACCTGATCACTCGCTCCGCCGACCTGTTCAACGGCGCGCCCACCGCGCAGTTGGCGGTGGTGGTGGTCGGTGCGGTCACGTTGGTCTTCGGTGCGGTCGTCGGTTGCGCGAAGGACGACATCAAGAAGTCCCTCGCGGGATCGACGATGTCGCAGATCGGCTACATGATCATGGCCGCGGGCCTGGGCCCGATCGGGTATGTCTTCGCGATCATGCACCTGGTGACGCACGGCTTCTTCAAGGCGGGCCTGTTCCTCGGCGCCGGTTCCGTGATGCACGGGATGAACGACGAGGTCGACATGCGCAAGTACGGCGGCCTGCGGAAGTACATGCCGGTCACGTTCGTCACGTTCGGCCTCGGCTATCTCGCGATCATCGGCTTCCCCGGCCTGTCCGGCTTCTTCTCCAAGGACAAGATCATCGAGGCGGCCTTCGCCAAGGGCGGCACGGAGGGCTGGATCCTCGGCTCGGTCGCGCTGCTGGGCGCCGCGATCACCGCGTACTACATGACGCGGATGATGCTGATGACGTTCTTCGGCGAGGAGCGGTGGCGCGACACCGCGACCGCCTCGCCCGACGCGCCGGACGCCGAGCCCGCGGCCCAGGAGCGCGGCCCGCACGAGGAGCCGCTTCCGCACGAGTCGCCGTGGATCATGACGGTCCCGATGATCGTCCTCGCGGTCGGCTCGGTCGGCGCGGGTGCCTTCTTCGGCATCGGCGACCGCTTCCTGCACTGGCTCGAACCCGTCACCGGCCACAGCGAGGGCCACTCGCCGGTCGGCGCGGGCGTCGTCACGACCGCGACCATCGTGCTGCTGCTCGTCGGCGTCGGCATCGCCTACCTCCAGTACGGCAGGAAGCCGGTGCCGGCCGCCGCGCCGCGCGGTTCGCTGCTCACCCGGGCCGCCCGCCGCGACCTGCTCCAGGACGACTTCAACCATGTGGTCCTGGTGCGCGGCGGCGAGCACCTCACCCGCTCGCTGGTCTATGTCGACCACACGCTGGTGGACGGGGTGGTCAACGGGACGGCGGCGTCGTTCGGCGGGCTCTCCGGGCGCCTGCGCAAGGTGCAGAACGGCTATGCGCGCTCGTACGCGCTCTCGATGTTCGGAGGTACGGCAGTGATCGTCGCCGCGACCCTGTTGATGAGGGCGGTGTGAGTGCGATGTCGTTCCCCTGTCTGACGGTCACGGCGGCGCTGCCCGCGGCCGGGGCCATCGCCACCGCGGCGGTCCCCGCCGCCCGGCGCACGGCCGCCAAGTGGACGGCGCTGCTGTTCTCCGTGGCGACACTGGTGCTCGCGGCCCTCGTCGTCGTCCGGTTCGACCCGGGCGGCCCCGGGCCGTTCCAGCTCACCGAGTCGCACACCTGGATCAAGGACTTCGGTGTCGGCTACGACCTGGGCGTCGACGGCATCGGGGTGGCGCTGCTCGCGCTGACCGCGCTGCTGATCCCGTTCGTGATCCTGGCCGGCTGGCACGACGCCGACCCCCTGGAGGCGGCGGAGCCGAACCGCAGGTGGCGCCCGACGCAGGGCTTCTTCGCGCTGATCCTCGCGGTCGAGGCGATGGTGATCCTCTCCTTCGAGGCCACCGACGTCTTCCTCTTCTACCTGCTGTTCGAGGCCATGCTCATCCCGATGTACTTCCTCATCGGCGGCTTCGGGGACCGGGCGCACGCGGGCGGTGACGAGGCGGCGGCCACCCAGCGCTCGTACGCGGCGGTGAAGTTCCTCCTCTACAACCTCGTCGGCGGGCTGATCATGCTGGCCGCGGTGATCGGGGTGTACGTGGTGGCGGGCACCTTCTCGCTCACGGACATCGCGCACCTGCGGGCGACGGGCGACCTGTCGATGGCGACCTCCACGGAGCGCTGGCTCTTCCTCGGCTTCTTCTTCGCGTTCGCGGTGAAGGCGCCGCTGTGGCCGGTGCACACGTGGCTGCCGAACGCGATGGGCGAGGCGACCGCGCCGGTCGCCGTGCTGATCACGGCGGTGGTCGACAAGGTCGGCACGTTCGCGATGCTCCGCTTCTGCCTCCAGCTGTTCCCCGAGGCGTCGAAGTGGGCGACGCCGGTGATCCTGGTGCTCGCGCTGATCAGCATCGTCTACGGAGCACTCCTCGCGGTCGGCCAGCGGGACATCAAGCGGCTGATCGCGTACGCGTCGATCTCGCACTTCGGCTTCATCATCATGGGCATCTTCGCGATGACCAGCCAGGGCCAGTCCGGCGCGACGCTCTACATGGTCAACCACGGCATCTCGACGGCGGCGCTGATGCTGGTCGCCGGGTTCCTGATCTCGCGGCGCGGCTCGCGCCTGATCGCGGACTACGGCGGGGTGCAGAAGGTCGCGCCGGTCCTCGCGGGGACGTTCCTGATCGGCGGGCTCGCCACGCTGTCGCTGCCGGGCCTCTCGCCGTTCGTCAGTGAATTCCTCGTCCTGGTCGGCACGTTCAGCCGGTACCCGGTGATCGGGATCATCGCCACGGTCGGCATCGTGCTGGCCGCGCTGTACGTCCTCGTCCTCTACCAGCGCACGATGACGGGTCCCGTGAAGGCGACCGTCCAGGGCATGCAGGACCTCAAGGTCCGCGAGCTGGTGGTGGTCGCGCCGCTGATCGCGCTGCTGATCTTCCTCGGCGTCTACCCCAAGCCGCTGACCGACATCGTCGACCCCGCGGTCCACCAGACCATGTCGCAGGTCGACAGGACCGATCCCCACCCCCAGCTGGAGGCGTCCCGATGAGCGCGCCCGCTGTCCACAGCCTGTGGACGACGATGGCGGCCGACCCGCTCGGCACCATCCCCTCGCCCCACATCGAGTACGGCCAGATCTCCCCCGTGCTGATCGTCGCGGGCGTCGCGATGGTGGGCGTCCTCTTCGAGGCGTTCGTGCCGCGCAGGGCCCGCTACCACGCCCAGGTGATCCTCGCGGTCCTCGGGCTCGCCGCCGCGTTCGCCGCGGTGGTGGCGCTCGCCTCCGACGGGTACGGCAGCGCGTCGAAGGCGCACATCGCGGCGGAGGGCGCGGTCGCGGTCGACGGGCCCGCCCTCTTCCTCCAGGGCACGATCCTGCTGACCGCGGTCGTCGCGGTGTTCACCTTCGCCGAGCGGCGGCTCGACCCGGCGGCCGGGGCGCACCGCGTCGACTCCTTCGCCGCCGAGGCGGCCGCGGTGCCCGGCAGCGACGCGGAGAAGGCCGCGACCCGAGCCGGGTTCACCACCACCGAGGTGTTCCCGCTGGTGATGTTCGCGGTCGCGGGCATGCTGGTGTTCCCCGCGGCCAACGACCTGCTGACGCTGTTCGTCGCCCTTGAGGTGTTCTCGCTGCCGCTGTACCTGCTGTGCGCGGTGGCCCGCCGCAAGCGCCTCATGTCGCAGGAGGCAGCGGTCAAGTACTTCCTGCTCGGCTCGTTCTCCTCGGCGTTCCTGCTGTTCGGGATCGCCCTGCTGTACGGGTACGCGGGCTCCGTCACGTACGCGCAGATCGCCGACGTGGTCGACGGCACCGTGCGCAGCGTGGACCCGGCGCTCGCCGGCACCATGGGCAATGACGCGCTGCTGCTGATCGGCGGGGCGCTGCTGCTGATGGGGCTGCTGTTCAAGGTCGGCGCGGTGCCGTTCCACATGTGGACGCCCGACGTGTACCAGGGCGCGCCCACGCCGGTGACGGGCTTCATGGCCGCGGCCACGAAGGTCGCCGCCTTCGGCGCGCTGCTGCGCCTGCTGTACGTGGTGCTGCCGGGCCTGACCTGGGACTGGCGGCCGGTGATGTGGGGCGTCGCGATCATCACGATGGTCGGCGGCGCGATCGTCGCCATCACGCAGACCGACATCAAGCGCCTGCTGGCGTACTCGTCGGTCGCGCACGCCGGGTTCATCCTCTCCGGCGTGATCGCGGCATCGCCCGACGGCATCTCGTCGGTGCTGTTCTACCTGGTGGCGTACTCCTTCGTGACGGTCGGCGCGTTCGCCGTCGTGACCCTGGTGCGCGATGCGGGCGGCGAGGCGACGCACCTGTCCAAGTGGGCGGGCCTCGGCCGCCGTTCGCCGCTGGTGGCCGCGGTCTTCGCGATCTTCCTGCTGGCGTTCGCGGGCATCCCGCTCACCTCGGGCTTCTCCGGCAAGTTCGCGGTCTTCAAGGCCGCGGCGGGCGGGGGAGCGGTACCGCTCGTGGTGGTCGGTGTGGCCGCCTCGGCGATCGCGGCGTTCTTCTACATCCGCGTGATCGTCCTGATGTTCTTCAGCGAGCCCCGCCCGGACGGCCCCACGGTCGCGGTGCCCTCCCCGCTGACGATGGTCACCATCGCCGTCTCGGTGGCGGTGGTCCTCGTCTTCGGCCTGGCCCCCCAGTACTTCCTCGACCTGGCGAGCCAGGCGGGCACCTTCGCCCGCTGACCCGCCCGCCCGTCCCGCGGCCCGGCCACCCCCCACCGAGGGCGGCCGGGCCGCGGCGCGTTTGCCCGAGGCGCGCGGAGGCCGTGCGCGGGCCGCCGCTCCCGTGCGGCGGCCCTCCGCCGGATCGACCGCGCGCACGCACCGCTGTAAAAAAATGTCCGGGCCGGTTGGCGGCCGTGCCCGTCTTTACTGAAACGATCGACACAATCGAAAGAATTGAAACACTGTGGTGCCTGCCACGAATGGTTGCGTATTCGAGGCGGCCGAACTACCTTCTTCATTCATGCGACGGATCATTCTCCCCGGCTTTACCCCGCAGGGCGGCGTCCGGTACGGCGCGCCCTGTTGTCGCCGCTGACGTCGCATCGTGACGTGACGGGCGAGTAGGGGCCATCTGGCCCTCGGAGCCACGGAAGCGTCCTCGCCCTCCGCTGTGTCCGGCCCCTCCGGCCCTCTCTGCCCGGGAATTCATGCGTCCGGCGCCCGACGCGTCCGCGTATTCGTCTTCCCTTCTTCACCGGTGCCGGCCGCGCCTGCACAGGCCGCTCACTCAAGCCCGGCTCGCTGAATTCCCCCTCCGTATTCTCCGTGAGGAAAGGTGTGTCCAGTGGTCACCAAGTTCTCCGATTTCGGCAACATAATCCTCAACACCGACAGCTACAAGCATTCCCATCACGTGCTCTACCCGCCGGGGACGGAGTACGTGTCCAGCTACATCGAGTCCCGCGGGGGCCCGTTCCCCGCGCACCTGTTCGTCGGGCTGCAGGCGTTCATCAAGGAGTACCTGCTCAAGCCGATCACCCTTGAGGACATCGACGAGGCGGAGGTCGTCACCCGCCAGCACCAGCTGCCCTTCAACCGCGACGGCTGGCTCGGCGTCCTCAACGACCACGGCGGCTACCTCCCGCTGGAGATCGAGGCCGTGCCGGAGGGCACGGTGCTGCCTGTCCGCAACGTGCTCGTCCAGGTGGTCAACACCGACCCCAAGTACTTCTGGCTCACCAGTTTCGTCGAGACCGCGCTGCTGAGGGCCATCTGGTACCCGACCTCGGTCGGCACGCTCAGCTGGCTCTCCAAGCGCATCATCGCCCAGGCGCTGGAGAAGACCTCGGACCACCCGGAGATCGTGCGCGACCTGCTGCACGACTACGGTGCCCGCGGCGTGAGCTCACAGCAGTCCGCGGCTCTCGGCGGCCTCGCGCATCTGATCAACTTCGAGCAGACCGACACCATTTCGGGCTCGCTCGCGGCGCAGCGCTACTACAACGCCATCGCCCCCGGCGCCTCTGGGCCCAACTCGGAGCATTCCACGATGACGGCGTGGGGCCGGCAGAACGAGGCGGAGGCGTACGCCAACGCCATCCGCCAGTACCGCGGCTGGCCGGTCGTCGTCATCGTCTCCGACTCCTACGACCTCGACAACGCCGTGCACAACATCTTCGGCAAGGAGCTGAAGGAGCTGGTCGACAACCACACGGGCACGGTGTTCGTGCGCCCGGACTCCGGAGACCCCGTGCTGGTCGCCGCGGACACCGTGGAGGGCCTCATCGAGCACTACGGCCACACGGTCAACAGCAAGGGCTACAAGGTCCTGCCCGACCGGATCCGCGTGTGCCACGGGGACGGCATCACGCTGGAGTCCCTGCGCCTGATCTACGAGGAGCTCGACCGGCGCGGCCTCGCGGCGGACAACGTCTACTTCGGGATGGGCGGCGGCCTGCTCCAGCACATCAACCGCGACTCGCTGAGCTTCGCGATGAAGGCCAGCGCCGTCCGGATCGACGGGGAGTGGGCGGACATCCGCAAGACCCCCAAGACGCAGGACTCGAAGGTGTCCAAGGGCGGGCGGCTTGCGCTCCGCCAGGTCGACGGGCGGTACGAGACCGTGCGGCGCGACACCGTCCCGCCGGAGGAGAACCTGCTCGTCCCCGTCTACCGCGACGGCAGGATCCTCCGCCGCTGGGACTTCCTCGACCTGGTCGAGCGCAGCGAGCGCACCGTTCCCGAGGAGTACTACGCCGAGGTCATCGCGCCGCGTCAGGACCCGGCGGCCGCCCCGGCAGCGTAAGCCGTCCGGCGCACGGCCGGTGCGGGGCGCCGGCGGCCTGCCCGCCGCCGGCGCCCCGCACCCCCTCGGCGCCCCGCACCCCCTCGGCGCCCCGCACCCCCTCGGCGCTGCCGCACCCTTTCGGCGCTGCCGCACCCTTTCGGCGCTGCCGCACCCGCCGCACCCCCACAGGAGGACACAGACATGGCTTCCGGCCCGAGCCACGGAGTCATCCCGGCACTCGACGTCGCGACCCTCGACGACGCCCTGCGTCTCGTGGAGAAGACGACCGGGATCGACGGCATCACCGGCTACAAGATCAGTCAGAGCACGGTCCTGCGGACCGGACTGGCCGCGGCGGTCGACACGCTGCGCGGGGCGACAGGACATCCGCTCTACTACGACCACCAGAAGGCGGGACTCGACGTCCCCTCCAACGGGCCCGCCTTCGCCTCGGCCGCCGCCTCCACCGGTGTGGACGGCCTGATCCTCTTCCCGGTCGCCGGCCCGACGGCGGTCAGGGAGTTCGTCCGCGGGGCGCTTGAGCAGGGTGTGGCGCCCCTCGTGGGCGCCGCGCTGCCGCTCCCCGACTTCTTTCTCTCCGGCGGCGGATGGGTGGCGGACGACGTGCTGCTGCGCGTCGCGGAACTCGCCGTCGGCCACGGGGCGCGCGACATCGTCGTGCCCGCTCACGAACCCGAGCGGATCCGCGAGGTGACCACGGCGCTGAGCGGTACGTCTGAGGAGCTGACGTTCTTCCTGCCGGGCATCGGCGCGCTGGGCGGCACGATCCCCGAGGCGTTCGGCGCCGTGCGGGGCACGCGGGCCCACGCCATCGTCGGCCGGGCCGTGCACGCCGCGTCAGACCCCGCGGAGGCCGCTCGCCGACTGTGCGGTCAGGCACTGGAGTTCGCCGCCTGACGGCCGTTCGCACCCGGCGGCCCCCGGCCGCGGCACACCCCTTCCCTTCCTCAAGGAGCACTCCATGTCCGAACTCTTCGACCGCGAACTGCTGGAGCAGGCCTCCGAGGTGCTGCGCAGCGCCGAGCGGCTCGGTCTGCGCATCGCCACCGCGGAGACCGTGACGGGCGGGCTCGTCGCCGCCGCGCTCACGTCCGTCTCGGGAGCCTCGAACGTCTTCGAGCGCGGCTTCGTCTTCTACCACCGCACGGCGAAGGCGGCCGGGCTGGGTCTCGACCCGGCCGTCCCCGCCGAACACGGCGTGGTGAGCGCCGCGGTGACGGAGGCGCTGGCGGGGAAGCTCCTGGAGCACTCCACCGCCGACGCCGGCGTGGCGCTCACCGGCTACGCGGGCCCCACCGGCGGCAACGACAGGGACCCGGTGGGCACCGTCTACACCTCGGCGGTCCGCCGGGGCGGCCACGCGGTCACCGAGCGGCACCTGTTCGACGGAGACCGGACCCAGGTGAAGGTGCAGGCCGTCGAGGTCGCGCTGCGCCTCCTCGGCGACCGTCTGGGCCAGGAGTGAGCGGCCGGGTCGCCTCCGCCGCGGTCTTCTGCGGCCGCACCCCGGGCAACGACCCGCGCTACGAGAGCAGCGCGGCGGCGCTCGGCAAGGGCCTGGCCGCCGCGGGTGTCGAGCTCGTCTTCGGCGGGGGCGCGCACGGGATGATGGCCGCCGTCGCCGACGCGGCCCTGGCGGCGGGGGGCGAGGTGTCGGGGTTCATCCCCGAGTTCCTCGTGCAGCGGGAGGGCGTGCACCCGGGTGTGCGGCGGATCGTCCTCACCGGGACCCTGCACGAGCGCAAGAGGGCCATGTACGAGGCGGCCGACGCCTTCGTCGTCCTGCCGGGCGGCCTCGGCACCCTGGACGAGACGGTGGAGGTGATCACCTGGCGCCAGGTCGACCTCCACGACAAGCCGGTCGTCGTCGTCAACGTCGGGGGATGGGCCGACCCGCTGATCGGGGCCCTCGACGCCGCGCTCTCGCAGGGCTTCGCCGGGGCCGGGACCCAGGACCTCTTCACCGTGGTGCCCGATGCCGCCGCCGCGCTCGACCGGGTGACCGCGTCATGACGGCACTCCACCTGTTCGACATGGACGGGACACTGCTCCTGCGCAGCAGCGCCAGCCTGGAGATCGGCCGCCGTACCGGCCACCTGGCCGCCATCGAGGAGTACGAAACCGCGGCGGCGAGCGGGGCCATGGACAACCTGGCGTTCGCCCGCTCCTGTCATCCCCTCTGGCAGACCCTGACCGAGGCCGACATCGCGGCGGCCTTCGACGCCGCGCCCTGGATCGAAGGGGTGCGGGACGTCTGGGCCGACATCGAGGCGCGCGGGGAGCACTCCGCGGTCGTCTCGATGTCACCGCTGTTCTTCGTCGAGCGGCTGCTCGACTGGGGCGTGGGCTCCGTGCACGCCACCGATGTCGCCATCGGGGCACCGCTCGACCCGGGGCTGGTCCTCACCCACCAGTCCAAGGCGGTCATCGCCGCCGAACTGTGCGAGAAGTACGCGGTGCCGCCGGACGCATGCGTCGCGTACGGCGACTCCCTCTCGGACATCGCGCTGTTCCAGGCACTGCGGAACACGGTGGCGGTCAACGGGGACGAACGCATCAGGTCCCTGGCCCGGCTCTCGTACCAGGGGACGGACCTACGGGCCGCCTACCGTCTGGCGCGCACCCTGCTGGACGGTCCGCGCAGCGACCGGGAGGACGGAGCGACATGACCACACACAGCGTCGCGGCCCCCGCCCGCCGGGGCGCCGGCCCACCTACCCGAGGGGGTGGTACGGCCGCCGTCGGCCCTCCCCGCGCCAACCGATGACCGAGCCGTTCGGAGAGAGCATGACACCCGGTGACTCCCCCTCCCCACGCACTGACCCCGCCGACCGCGACAGGGACGGGGGCGCGTCGCGGCGGCCCGGTTCGCTGCGGCTGCGCCTGCTCATCGAGGTCGACATCGACGACGGGCACCGGTCCTCCGCCCCCGATCTCGTCGCCGGGGCGCTGGACGGCTGCCTGGCCGGGATTCCCGGCGTCATCGGCGTCGGGCGCCTGGTCACGGCGTCCGTACTCGGCACGCCCCACCCGGCCGGGCGGGTACGCGGGGTTTTCGACCTGAACAGCAGGGAGTTGGTGGTGGACGGCGCTGTGGCACGGCTCTCGCCACGGGAGTCCGCCGTCCTCTGCCACCTGGTGCGCAGGCCGGGCGATGCGGTCTCCCGTGAGGAACTGCGCGACGCACTCGACGACGCGGACGGGTCGCTCGGTCCGCGCGCCGTCGACGTCATCCTCTCTCGGTTGCGTGCGAAACTCCCCCTGGCGCCGCCGCCGTTGGTCACCGTGCGGGGCGTCGGCTACCGCTACAGCCCGTCGCCGCAGTTCCTGGTGCTCCACGACACCCCGTGAGCGTCCTCACGCGTCCGTCAGGGACGGGGTGATGCGCCCGGTGACCTCGCCGAGGCCGAGTGTGGTGTGGTGGGGGCCGGGGGCCCAGGCGGTGAGGGTGACCTCGTCGCCGTCCTCCAGGTAGGTGCGCTTGCCGGTGGCGAGGTCGAGGGGCTCGGCGCCGTCCCAGGTGAGTTCGAGCAGCGAGCCGCGCTGGGCGCGCTCGGGGCCGCTGACGGTGCCGGAGCCGTAGAGGTCGCCGGTGCGCAGCGAGGCGCCGTTCACCGTGAGGTGGGCGAGCTGCTGCGCGGCCGTCCAGTACATGGAGGAGAACGGCGGGTGCGCGACGGCCTCGCCGTTGACGCTGACGGTGAGGCGCAGGTCGAAGCCGCCCGGCTCCTCCTCGTCCGTGTCGTCCAGATACGGCAGCAGCGGCTCGGTGCGGGGCGGCGGCGCCACGCGCGCCGCGTCGAGCGCCTCCAGTGGGGTCACCCACGCGGAGACCGACGTCGCGAACGACTTCGCGAGGAACGGGCCGAGGGGCTGGCCCTCCCACGCCTGGAGGTCGCGCGCCGACCAGTCGTTGAGCAGGCACACCCCGAAGACATGGTCGCGGAAGGCGGACAGCGGCACGGGGAAGCCCTGCGGCGAGGGCGTGCCGACGACGAAGCCGACCTCGGCCTCGATGTCCAGCTTCGTGCTGGGCCCGAACACCGGCGCGGGGTCTGTCGGAGTTTTGCGCTGACCGGTCGGCCGTACGACATCGGTTCCTGAGACCACCACCGTGCCGGCCCGGCCGTGGTAACCGACCGGCAGGTGCTTCCAGTTCGGGGTCAGCCCGCGCCGGTCGGGGCGCAGGATGGCCCCGGCGTTGGCCGCGTGGTGCTCGTTGGAGTAGAAGTCCGCGTAGTCGGCGACCGCGTACGGCAGGTGCAGTTCCACGGCGTCCAGCGGGTGCAGCAGCGGTTCGAGCTCCGCCCGGTGGGAGGGCACGCTCACCCAGGCCGTCAGCGCCCGCCTGACGTCCCGCCACGCCGTGCGCCCCGCCGCCATCAGCGGTCCCAGGTCCGGCTGGTCGAGCAGTGTCCCGTACGGCGAGCCGAGCGCCCGCGCCGCGGCGCCCGCGTCGAGCACGCGGTCGTGCAGCCGCACTCCGACCCGCCGCCTGCCGGGCTCGTCGGCCGTGCTGAACACGCCGTAGGGGAGGTTGTGCGGTCCGAAGAGATCGTCTCCGCCGCTGCTCGGCTCGGGCATCGCTGCGCCTCGCTCTCTGTGTCGTCGGGTGCTGACACGGTACGGCGGGGTTCGTACCCACCGGGAGGCGATCTACCGGCCCTGATCGGGTGGTGCGGCCCGCGCCGCGCGCCGGGCCCGCGCGGGCGGCCCCGCGCTCCGGGGAGTCACCGGCGCCCGTCCGGTTCTGACGTCCGATCGACGAGATTGTTGCAAGAAAAGGCAATGGATTCGACATTCACACGTCGACATATTGCGGTCGCGTAAGGAGAGGATTACGGTCCCCTTGCTCGGCACAGCTCCACCGGCACAGCTCCACCGGCACGGCTCCACCGGCACAGCTCCCCGCACCTCACTGCTCCAGCCCCGCCCCACCCCCTCTGACCGTGGTGCCGCGCGTGCAGGCGCGGCACCACGTCGAAAGGAGCACGGCTCACGTGATCCACTCGATACGCGCTCTGCGCAGAGCGCTCCTCGTCTCGGCAGGCAGCACGCTGCTCGCCGCGGGCGGGATGGTCGCGGCCACGGCGCCCACGGCGTCCGCCGCACCCGCGGCCGCCACCGGCGGCAGCGGCGCCAACCTCCCTTACGCCGAGGTCCAGGCAGAGAACGCCACCACCAACGGCACCGTCATCGGCCCCAGTTACGCCCAGGGTCAGCTCGCCGACGAGGCGTCGTACCGCAAGGCGGTCACCCTCCAGGGTTCGGGCAAGTACGTCACCTTCACCACCCCGGTGGCGACGAACTCGATCGACGTCCGCTACAGCATCCCCGACACCGCGAACGGCTCCGCCTACACCGCCCCGCTCTCGCTCTACGTGAACGGCGCCAAGCAGGACGACCTCAGCCTGACCAACGCGTACAGCTGGTACTACGGCAGCTACCCCTTCACCAACTCCCCGGGCAGCAACCCGCACCACTTCTACGACGAGGTCCACCGGCTGCTGCCCCAGACCTATCCGGCGGGCACCACCTTCAAGCTCCAGGTCGACCCGGGGGACACGGCCTCCTCGTACACCGTCGACTTCGCCGACTTCGAGCAGGTCGGCGCCGCGCTCCCGCAGCCCTCCGGCTCGGTCTCCGTGACCAGCCAGGGCGCCGACGCGAGCGGCAAGGCCGACGCGACCGCCGCCTTCAACGCGGCGATCCGCGCGGCGGGCCCCGGCGGCACGGTGTGGATACCGCCGGGCACGTACGACGTCCCGGGCCACATCGCCGTCAACAACGTGACCGTCGCGGGCGCCGGCATGTGGTACTCCACCGTCACCGGCACCGCCCCCGGCTTCTACGGAAACTCGGCGCCCTCGCCCAGCACCGGCGTCCACCTGCGGGACTTCGCGATCTTCGGCCAGGTCGGCGAGCGCGACGACAACGCGCAGGTCAACGCCGTCGGCGGCGCGATGAGCAACTCATCGGTGTCGAACCTGTGGATCGAGCACGACAAGGTCGGCGCCTGGCTCGACGGCCCCATGGACAAGCTGACCCTCAGCGGCCTTCGCATCCGCGACACCACGGCGGACGGCATCAACTTCCACGGCGGCGTCACCAACTCCACCGTCACCAACAGCGACATCCGCAACACCGGTGACGACGGCATCGCCACCTGGGCCGACTCCGCGCTCGGCGCCGACGCGAACGACACCATCAGCCACAACACCGTCCAGCTCCAGATCCTCGCCAACGGCATCGCGATCTACGGCGGCCACGACAACACCGTCAGCGGCAACCTCGTGCAGGACACCGGCCTCACCCAGGGCGGCGGCATCCACGTCGGCCAGCGCTTCACCTCGACGCCCGTCGGCACCACCACCATCTCGGACAACACCCTGATCAGGGACGGCAGCCTCGACCCGAACTGGCAGTTCGGTGTCGGCGCGCTCTGGTTCGACGGCAGCCAGGGCGCGATCAACGGCCCGGTCAACGTCTCCAACGCGCTGATCCAGCAGAGCCCCTACGAGGCCGTGCAGTGGGTCGAGGGCACCGTGAGCGGCGTCAGCCTGAACAACGTCACCATCGCCGGCACCGGCACCTTCGCGCTCCAGGAACAGACCGGCGGCGCCGCGAAGTTCACCAACGTCACCGCGACCGGCGTGGGCGCGTCCGCCCCCGTCTACAGCTGCGAGGGCGGCAACTTCCAGGTCACGGACGGCGGCGGCAACTCCGGCATCAGCGGCACCCCGTACTGCGGCGGCTGGCCCGCGCCGAACTTCCCGCCCTATCCGGCGGACGGCGTCACCGCCACGCCCGGCGCGCTCACCTTCGGCTCCGTCGCGACCGGTACGACCAGCGCGGCGCAGACCGTGACGGTCGCCAACCCGACCGGCTCTGCCGCCGCCGTCTCGTCCGTCGTAGCGAGCGGCGACTTCGCCCAGACCAACACCTGCGGCTCCTCGGTCCCGGCGAAGGGCTCGTGCACGGTCTCCGTCACCTTCAAGCCGACCGCGGCCGGTGCCCGCACCGGGTCGCTGACGGTCAAGGCGGGCGGCGCCACCGACACGGTCACCCTCTCCGGCACCGGTACGGCGCCCGGCCCCGTGCTCTCCGCCGCGCCCGGCAGCCTCAGCTTCGCCGCGACGGCAGTGGGCCAGTCGGCCGCCGCGCAGACGGTGAAGTTCACCAACACCGGCACCACCGCGGCCACGGTCTCCGGTGTCACCGTGAGCGGCGACTTCTCCCAGAGCAACACCTGCTCGTCCGTCGCGGCCGGGGCGTCCTGCACCGCGACCGTCACGTTCAAGCCGACCGCGGCCGGGGCCCGTACGGGCACCCTGACCGTCAACAGCAATGCCAACAACGGCCCGACGACCGTCTCCCTCACCGGCAGCGGCATCGGCGCCACGACGAACGTCGCGGCGGGCCGCCCGGCCTCCGCGAGTTCGAGCAACAGCCCGTACGTCCCCGCCAACCTGACCGACACGGACGTGTCCTCGTACTGGGAGAGCCAGAACGGCTCCTTCCCGCAGTGGGCGCAGGTCGACCTCGGCCAGAACTTCACGGTCGGCAAGGTCACGCTGAAACTGCCGCCCGCCGCGGCGTGGAACACCCGCAAGGAGACCCTGGCCGTCCAGACGTCCACGGACGGCTCCACCTTCACCACGGCCGTGCCGTCCGCCGCCTACACCTTCGACCCGAGCGCCAACCAGAACACCGTGAACATCACCGTCCCCGGCGCCACCGCCCGGTACGTACGCGTCACCATCACCGCCAACACGGGGTGGAACGCGGGCCAGCTCTCGGACTTCGCGGTCTTCCCGAGCAGCTGAGGCGCGGGCCGCGCCGCGGGGCGCGCGATCCGCGTGCCCCGCGCCGCGCCGCCGCCGCGCCTCCCGGTG
>NZ_BAABEP010000057.1:0-38985 GCF_039540215.1 Streptomyces tremellae | reverse complement strand
CACCTCCGCCCCACCGGTCACGCATGCGGCTTGACACGATCATTGAGATTCTCCTCGTACACGTACGACGAAGGCCATTGCCGGTGGGTCGGGGTGTCGTCCCTCGCGGCAATGGCCTCCTCGTCGGATCTGCGGTCGTCCGGCGGGTACGCGGCCGACGACTGCATCAGACCCTAGCGGGGTCCGTCGTCCTCCGTGTACGGCTGGGTCGGCGCGCTCGCGCCGACGCCGGGGTCAGGCGCCGACGCGGATGCGCGCGAAGCGCTTCAGCGTGACACCGGCCTCGTCCAGGACCTTCTTCACGGACTTCTTGTTGTCCTTCGCGAACGGCTGGTCGAGGAGGGTGACCTCCTTGAAGAAGCCGTTGACCCGACCCTCGACGATCTTCGGGAGGGCGGCCTCGGGCTTGCCCTCCTCGCGCGAGGTGGCCTCGGCGACGCGGCGCTCGTTCTCCACGACGTCGGCGGGGACGTCCTCGCGGGTGAGGTACTTCGGCGCGAACGCGGCGATGTGCTGCGCGACGTCCTTGGCGACCTCGGCGTTCTCCTTGTCCAGCTCGACCAGGACGCCGACCTGCGGCGGGAGGTCGGGCATGGTGCGGTGCATGTACGCGGCGACGAAGCCGCCGTCCGCGGGGAACTGCGCGAAGCGGTCGAGGACGATCTTCTCGCCGAGGTTGGCGTTGGCCTCGTCCACGTACGCCTGGACGGTCTTGCCGGCCTCGATCTCGGAGCCGAGCAGGGCCTGGATGTCGGCGGGCTGCGTCGTGGCGACGTGCTCGGCGAGCGCCTGGGCGACGGACTGGAACTTCTCGCCCTTGGCGACGAAGTCCGTCTCGCACTTCAGCTCCAGCAGGACGCCGGAGGCGCGGTCCTCGGCGATGAGGGAGACCACGGCGCCGTTCTCGGCGTTGCGGCCCTCACGCTTGGCGACACCCTTCTGACCCTTGACGCGGAGCAGCTCGACGGCCTTGTCGACGTTGCCCTCGGCCTCGTCGAGCGCCTTCTTGCAGTCCATCATGCCGGCGCCGGTCAGCTCGCGGAGCTTCTTGACGTCGGCGGCGGTGTAGTTCGCCATCTCTAGTTTCTCTCTTGAAGTCGAAGATCTACGGGTGGACGGCGGGGGCCGATGGCCCCCGCCGTCGCTGCGAACCCTGGGATCAGGCCTGCTCGGCGGCGGCTTCCGGCGCGGCCGGGTCGGCCGGGGTCTCGGCCTGCTGCTCGGCGTCGGCGACCTTGGCCGTCTCGGCGGAGGTCTGCACCTCGGCGCCCTCGGCGGCACTCTCGGCGGGGGCGGCGGCGCCCTCGGCGGGGGCCTCGGCGGGGGCCTCGTCCTTCTTCTCCAGAAGGTTGCGCTCCCACTCGGCGAGCGGCTCGCCCGCGGCCTTCTCGCCCGGCTTCTGGTCGCCGGTCGCGACGCCGGAGCGGGCGATGAGGCCCTCGGCGACGGCGTCGGCGATCACGCGGGTGAGCAGGGTGACGGAGCGGATCGCGTCGTCGTTGCCCGGGATCTTGTAGTCGACCTCGTCGGGGTCGCAGTTAGTGTCGAGGATCGCGACGACCGGGATGTGGAGCTTGCGCGCCTCACCGACGGCGATGTGCTCCTTCTTGGTGTCGACGATCCAGACGGCGCTCGGCACCTTCTGCATCTCGCGGATGCCGCCGAGGGTCTTCTCCAGCTTGGCCTTCTCGCGCGAGAGGACCAGGAGCTCCTTCTTGGTGAGGCCGGAGGCGGCCACGTCCTCGAAGTCGATCTGCTCCAGCTCCTTGAGGCGCTGGAGGCGCTTGTAGACGGTGGAGAAGTTGGTCAGCATGCCGCCGAGCCAGCGCTGGTTGACGTAGGGCATGCCCACGCGCGTCGCCTGCTCGGCGATCGCCTCCTGCGCCTGCTTCTTGGTGCCGACGAACATGATGGAACCGCCGTGCGCGACGGTCTCCTTGACGAACTCGTAGGCGCGGTCGATGTACGACAGCGACTGGAGCAGGTCGATGATGTAGATGCCGTTGCGCTCGGTGAAGATGAAGCGCTTCATCTTCGGGTTCCAGCGACGGGTCTGGTGACCGAAGTGGACGCCGCTCTCCAGCAGCTCCCGCATCGTGACGACGGCCATGGCCGCACTCCTAGGTACTCGGTTGTCGCGGCCGCCGGACGGCGGTCGCGCCTGACGCCCTGCGCGCCGTGCCGCAAAGGACCGAGAGGCGCTGGCACCGGTAGCTGATCGCCGGTGCCGGGGCGTGCGAAGTCGACCCGGTGACCCGGGCCGCACAGGAATTGTACGGGACCCTCGCACCCCCAGGTGACGGCGTTGTCCACAACCACCGAGTTGTCCACAGATGCCGTTCATGATCCCCGCGTGGGGGCCCGCGGCGGGGACAGTTCGGGGCATGGCAACTCTGCGTCTGCTGCTCTCCGCCGTGCTCCTGTGGGCCTGCGCCGCCCCGGCCGGAGCAGGTGCGCCCGCCGGGGCGGGTGCCACCGGGGCGCACGGCGCCCCCGTGGCGGGCCGTGCGCCCGCCACGCGCGTGCTGCCGCCGGCCGGGCCCGCCGCGGGGCCGCAGGGCGGCCGGTCCTGGCCGGTGGCGGCGCGCCCCGAGGTGGTCAGGGGCTGGCTGCCACCGCCCTCCGCCTACGGGCCCGGCCACCGGGGCGCGGACCTCGCGGCGCAGGCCGGGGACGCGGTGCTCGCGGTGGCCGGCGGGCGGGTGTCCTTCGCGGGGCGGGTGGCAGGGCGCGGCGTCCTGTCGATCGTCCTGACCGGCACGGGTGCCCCGCCGCTGCGCGTCACCTACGAGCCGGTGACGGCGCTGGTCGCGCGGGGCGACACGGTGCGGGCGGGCCAGGTGGTGGGGCGGCTGGCCGCGGGGCCCTTCCACTGCGCCGCCGGCTGTCTGCACCTCGGGCTGCTGCGCGGTGCCGCGTATCTGGACCCGTTGGCCCTGCTGCCCGCGCCGGGCCCCTCCCGCCTGCTGCCGCTGGGCCCTGGCCGCCTCAGGCGCAGCCCGTGACACCGCCGAGCGCCATGGCCACGGCGGCCTCGGCGATCTCCGCGGGCTCCTCGGCCGCGCCCAGCTCGATCCGGCGCACGGCGGCGTCCACGACGCCCTGGAGGAGCATGGCGGCCAGCCGGGGGCTGCGGTGGCCGAGGTCGCCGAGCGCGGCGACGACCATCGCGACGAGCCCGCCGTGGGCGGCGCGGATCTTCTCGCGGGCGCCGTCGTCCAGCTCGCTCGCGGAGATCGCGACGACGGCGCGGTGGCGCCGGTCCCCGACGAGCGTCAGCTGCGTGCGGACGTACGCCTCGATCCGCGCGGTGGGCGTCGGGGCGGCGGCCATCGCGGCGGACACCTCGGCCGCCCAGACGGGGAAGTCGACGGCGCACAGCTCCTCGACGACGGCCGCGCGCGAGCGGAAGTACTCGTAGACGGAAGACCTGGCGAGCCCCGTGCGCTCGGCGAGCGCGGGGAACGTCAGCGCCTCGGTGCCGCCTTCCGACAGCAGGGTGCGCGCGGCGTCGAGCAGGGCGTCGCGCTGCATGGTCCGGTGCTCGGCCACGGAGGCCGCTCGAATCCTGGGCACGGTCCCACTTTACAAATCTGCCAATTTGGCGCGCAGCTGGAGGACCGACTTCGTGTGGATCTGGCTGACCCTGCTCTCCGTGACGCCGAGGACGTTGCCGATCTCGGCCAGCGTCAGGCCCTCGTAGTAGTAGAGCGTCACGACGGTCTTCTCCCGGTCGGGCAGCGTGTTGATGGCGCGGGCGAGGAGCCTGCGCTGCTCGCGGTCCTCCGCGACCTCGACGGGGTCGTCGGCCGCGGTGTCCTCCAGGGTGTCCATGAGGCTGAGCCGGTCGCCCTCGCCGCCGACGTGCAGGAGCTCCTCGAGCGCGACCACGTTGGCGAGCGACAGCTGGCTGAAGACGGCGTGCAGCTCGTCGACGGCGATGCCCATCTCCGCGGCCACCTCGCTCTCCGAGGGGGTGCGCCGCAGCTTGGCCTCGAGGGTGGCGTAGGCGCGCTCGGCGGCGCGGGCCTTCTGCCGGACGGAGCGCGGGATCCAGTCCAGGGCGCGCAGTTCGTCGATCATGGCGCCGCGGATGCGGGTGATGGCGTACGTCTCGAACTTGATGGACCGCCCGATGTCGAACTTCTCGATGGCGTCGATCAGCCCGAACACCCCGGAGGAGACGAAGTCCGCCTGTTCCACATTGGGCGGCAGGCCGACGCTGACGCGTCCCGCGACGTACTTCACCAGCGGGGAGTAGTGCAGGATCAGCTGCTCGCGCAGCCGGTTGTCGCCCGTCGCCTTGTAGGTCCGCCACAGCTCGTCGAGCGACGAGGGCGCGGGCGGCCGGTCGGCGCTCCGGGCCTGTGGGGGCGCCGACCGGGCCGCTGTGCGGTCGGACCCGGAGGTGTGCTGGGGCATGCGGTGCCTTGAGCCGTTCTGCTGTGACGTGGGGATATACGGATGAGCGTAGCGTGATCGGCCGGTGGCGGTACGCGCATGGGTGCGGGGGCGGTGCCGCACCGGCCGGCCGTGCCGTCAGCGGGATATGGGGGTCATCCGCCTCACCCTGTCACCCGAATGCCCCAGGTCAAGTACCCTGCGACGGAGCCTCCCCCGTACCCCGCCGCGGCACGGCGGGACGCCATCTGTCGCTGTGTCGTTCGACAAACCCGAGCGAGTGAAGCTCGACCAGCCGGGCGAGGGCCGCGTCGGCCGTGGTTCCCGCGGCCCGCGCCACCTCGGCGACCCCCGCGCAGCCCCGCGCGGGCAACGCGTCGAGGACCCGCGCGCACTCCGCGCCGAGCAGGTCCCTCGGCAGCACGGGCCCCTTGCGCTCGGGGGCGAGCTCACCGACCGCGCCGACCAGTTCGATCACCTCGTCCGCGTCCGTGACCAGCACTCCCTCGCCGCGCAGCAGTTCGTGGACGCCCGCGGAGAGCGCACTCGTCGCGGGCCCCGGCACGCCCATCGCGTACCGGCCGAGGCGCCGGGCCCAGCGGGCCGTCGACAGCGAGCCGCTGCGGTAGGCGGCCTCGACCACGACGGTGCCGCGGGTGAGCGCGGCGATCACGCGGTTGCGCTGGATGAACCTGCTGCGGGTCGGGTGGTCGCCCGGCGGCAGTTCGCCGACGACGAGGCCCTGTTCGGCGATGCGTGCGATCAACTCGGCGTGACCGCGCGGATAGGCCGTGTCGACACCGCAGGCGAGCACGGCGGCGGTCGCCCCGCCCGCGGCGAGGGCGCCGCGGTGGGCCGCCGCGTCGACGCCGAAGGCGGCACCCGAGACGGTGACCCAGCCGCGGGCCGCGAGCCCGGCGCCGAGCGCCGCCGCCAGGTGGGCGCCGTAGGGCGTGCAGGCGCGCGCCCCGACCACGGCGACCGACCGCAGGGCCCACAGCCGGAGGTCGGGCGTGCCCCGCACCCACAGCCCGAGGGGCTGGGCGGCGCCGAGGTCCCCGAGCTGGCTCGGCCACTCGGCGTCGCCTGGGCAGACGAACCGGGCGCCGCCCGCCAGGGCCGCCGCGAGGTCCGCGTCGGGGTCGGCGGCCGCGGCGCGGGCCCGGTATCCGTCGAGCCGCCGGGGCCGGGCGCCGGTGAGCCGGGCGGCGGCCTCGTCCTCGTCACCGGTGAGCAGGGCGAGGAGACGGGGCGCGCCGAACCTGCCGAGCCAGCCGCCACCGGTCTCGTCGCCCGGCTCGAAGACCCGCGTCAGCGCCGCCCTGGCCCGCCGCTCTCCCGCCCCCGCCCCACCGGTCACGACACCCCCGCCGGCGCCACCGGCACTGGCAGTGGAGTCGGCGGGAGGGCGCCTCGGGGGATGCCGGTGCGTAGTTCCAGGGCGAGGGCCACGTCGCGTTCTCCGGGGCGGTCGCGGCCCGCGAGGTCGGCGACCGTCCAGGCGACCCTGAGGACGCGGTCGAGGCCGCGCGCGGTGAGCATGCCGCGCTCCAGGTCGCGCTCGGCGGCGGCGAGCGCGCCGGGGGCGAGGGGCCAGCGGGTGCGCAGCTCGTGTCCCGGCACCTCGCTGTTGAGCTGCCAGGACACGCCCGCGTACCGCTCGGCGGCGCGCCGTCTTGCCGCGAGGACCCGGGCTGCGACCAGCGCTGTCGGCTCGCCCCGGGTACCGTCGCCCAGCAGGTCGGCGCGCCGCACGGGCTGCACCTCGACCCGCAGGTCCACCCGGTCGAGCAGGGGCCCTGACAGCCGGGCCTGGTAGCGGCGCACAGCCGAGGGCGGGCACTCGCAGGCCGCCACGGGACCGCCGTGTCTGCCGCACGGGCAGGGGTTGGCGGCGAGCACCATCAGGAACCGCGCGGGCAGCCGCACCACCCCCGCGCTGCGCGCGACGACGACGTGCCCGGACTCCAGCGGCTGGCGCAGCGCGTCCAGGGCACGCCCGGCGAATTCCGGGGCCTCGTCCAGAAAGAGGACCCCTCGGTGGGCGAGGGAGACCGCGCCGGGCCTCGGCAGGCCGTTGCCGCCACCGACGAGCGCCTGCATCGTCGCCGAGTGGTGCGGGGCGCAGTAGGGCGCCGTGCGCACCAGGGGCTCGCCGGGCGGCAGGATGCCCGCGACGGAGTGCACGGCGGTCACCTCGAGCGCCTCCTGCCCCGTCAGCGGCGGCAGGATCCCGGGCAGCCGCTCGGCGAGCATGGTCTTGCCTGCGCCGGGCGGGCCGGAGAGCAGCAGGTGGTGCCCGCCTGCCGCGGCCACTTCGAGGGCGGCGCGGGCCGCGCCCTGCCCCGCGACGTCCGCCAGGTCGGGGCCCTCGGCGCCCGGCACGATGCCCGTGCCCGCCCCGGCGCCCGGCACGGCGAGGCCCGCGAGCATCGCGTCCGGCCTGCCGTCCCGCTCCTGGGCGGGTTCGTCGGGCACCGGCTCGTCGCCGAGGACCGCGATCAGCTGGCCGAGGCTGCGCACCCCGAGCACGGACACCCCGGGCACCAGCGCGGCCTCGCCCGCCGTCTGCTCGGGGACGACGACCTGCCGGTACCCCGCCTCCGCGGCGGCGAGCACCGCGGGCAGCACCCCGCGGACCGGCCTGACGCGCCCGTCGAGGCCCAGCTCGCCGATGAGCACCAGGTCCTCGATGGCGCGCGGGTCGATGCGCTCGGCGGCGCCGAGGACCGCGGCGGCCACGGCGAGGTCGAAACCGCTGCCGGACTTGGGCACGAAGGCCGGGCTGAGGCTCACCGTGAGCTTCTTCTGCGGCCACGGGACGCCGGTGTTGACCACGGCGGCCCGCACCCGGTCCTTGCTCTCCACCAGGCTCTTGTCCGGCAGTCCGACCAGGGTGAAGGCCGCGACCCCTGGCTCCAGGCCGGCCTGGACCTCCACCACCACGCCCTCGACGCCGGCCAGGGCGACGGAGCACGCGCGTGCGAACGCCATTCAGGCCACCCCCCGCACGTGCTCGACCTCGGGACTGCCGCGCCCCGGCAGCACCACCCCGACCAGATCGATGCGCACACCGCCGGGCGGCGGCCCCGACGACCGCTCGATCCAGCAGGCCGCGAGACGTCTGAGCCGGTCGGCCTTGACCGGCGTGATCGCCGCCATCGGGTGCTGGAAGCCGCCCGCCCTGCGGGTCTTCACCTCGCAGACCACGAGTGTGTCGGCGTCCATCGCCACGATGTCGATCTCGCCGGTCCTGCCGCACCGCCAGTTCCGCGCGAGCACGCGCATGCCCGCCGCGGTCAGCAGCCGGGCCGCGAGCCCCTCTCCGTACCGCCCCAGTGCCCCCGTCGCGTTCATCTCGGCACCACCTCCGGCACCGACTCTGGCGTACGGCGGGGAAACGAGTGGATCTTGGTCGGAGAACGGTGGAAAACCCTCCGGGCTGTGGACAACCCGGTCACCCGTCCGAGTGAGTCATGCGTGGGGCGGGAGAGGCGAGCGGCGGGGCCGGCCGTGCGGTCAGCCGGCGGGGAGCTCCAGGTCGTCGTTCTTGTTGAGCTCCTCGATGTTCACGTCCTTGAATGTCAGGACGCGCACCTGCTTGACGAACCTGGCCGGCCTGTACATGTCCCAGACCCAGGCATCCGCCATCGTGACTTCGAAGAAGACCTCGCCCTGGACCGAGTGCACCTGCATCTCGTAGTCATTGGTGAGGTAGAAACGGCGCTCGGTCTCGATCACGTATTTGAACAGGCCGACGACATCTCGGTACTCCCGGTAGAGCTTCAGCTCCATCTCGGTCTCGTACTTCTCGAGGTCCTCGGCGCTCATGGCATCCCCTTCAGCCGTTCGTCCCCCCATTGTGCTCCGGTGCGGGCCGCTGCCAGGCGGTTTCGGTACCGAGCATCAGCGGCGTACCGGGGGGACCCTCGTCGAGCAGCGTACGCAGCAGCCCGGCGAGCCTGGTCGGGTACACCGTCTCACGCGTCGCCTCCAGTTCCGCGCAGGTCCACCACCGCAGCCCAGCGACGCTGCGCCGCTCCAGCTCGGTCAGGCCCGCGGGCGCCGCCTCGGTCTGCTCCGTACGCCCGAGGAAGTACCACTCGTCCTGGTCCCAGCGCCGCCCGTCGAAGGGGAAGGAGCACCTGCGGCGCCACAGCACGGGGCCCAGGTCGATCCGTGTGATCCCCGTCTCCTCGGCGAGCTCGCGGCGTACGGCCTGCTCGTGGCTCTCGTCGCCCTCAAGGCCGCCGCCGGGGGTGAACCACCAGGTGAGCGCTGGATCGGCGGGCTCGTACCCATGGATCAGCAGGATGCGGTCGTCGGGGTCGAGCAGCACCATGCGGGCGACGTGCCGCGGCTCAGCGGACACCGGCCGGCTCCGCCGCGGGCGCGCTGCGGGCCCTGCCGCGCCGGTTGAGCAGCGGACCGAGGGCCGCGCCGACGAAGATCAGGACGGCTCCCGCGATCACGGCCCCCGCCATCAGCCGCAGCGGCCCCGGGGCGGAGACACCGCCCGGCAGGCCCGCGAACGCGGCGGGCCGCGCCACCGTACGGGCGGGCGGCCAGACGACCGCGTCGACCCGCCCCCGTACGTCCGAGCGCGGCACCGCGCCCTGCTCCCTGTCCTGGAGGTGGACGCGGGAGTCGAGCGAGGTGGCGCGGGCGTCGCCGAGCATGAACAGCTCGCCCGCCGGCACCTTCGCGGAGAAGTTCGCGCCCGCGGCGCGGTTCCCTGCGAGCGACTTGTCGGTGTACGGCTCATCGAGGGCGGTGCCGTTCACGGTCAGCCTGCCCTGCTTGTCGCAGCAGGCGACGGTGTCGCCGCCGACGCCGACGACCCGCTTGACCAGCGGCAGCTCGCCCCACTCCGCGTCCTTGAAGACGACCACGTCGCCCCGGCGCACGGCGCTGCCCGATATCCGCTGGGCGAGGACCTTGTCACCTGCGTCCACCGTGGGGGTCATGGAGCCGGTGGGCACGGTGTAGGGCTGGTACGCGACGGCGGCCCAGGCGAAGCCGCCGAGGAACAGCACACAGCCGACGGCCACGACCAGCCCCGACAGCGTGCTGCCGAGGCGGCCGCGGCCGCCCTTCGTCCGTCCTGCCCTGCTCATCCCGGCACGCCCCCGTTCGGAGTGTGGTCCCGGCCCTCGGGATTCCGGGAGGCACCCTACCCGGCGGTACCGGAGCCGGAGAGCCGCCTGCGGCGCCACAGGACCAGCGGCACGGCCCCCGCGAGGCCGGCCGCGCCGGGGGCCGCCGAGACGGCGGCCGCGCTGAGTCCTGACTGGTCAAAGGTGCCGGGGACACCGAGGACGTGCCAGCGGTTGACGGGCCAGGCGACCACGAAGGCGCGCCCCACGACGTCCTTTGTGGAGACGGTGCCGTTTCCGAGGAGGTTCTGGTGGTAGCGGGAGTCGCTGGAGTCCTGGCGGTGGTCGCCCATGACCCAGATGCGGCCCTGCGGGATCTTGATCGGGCCGAACGGCATGTCGTCGCACGGGGTGTTGCCCGGGTAGATGTAGCCGGACTCGCTCAGCGCGTGGCCGTTGACGACGACCGGGCCGCCCTTCTTGCAGGAGACGGTGTCGCCGCCCACGGCGATGACACGCTTGATCAGGTCCTTCTCCTCGGCGGACGGCATCAGGCCGATGAAGCTGAGGCCCTTCTGCACCACGTTCTGCTGGGGGGTGGGCTCGCCCTCGAGCCAGCCGCCCGGGTCGTGGAAGACGACGACCTCGCCGCGCTGCGGCTCGGAGCCGAACCACGGGGTCAGCTTGTCGACCAGGACCCTGTCGCCCCGCTGGAGGGTGTCCTGCATCGAGTCCGAGGGGATCGAGAACGCCTGCACGAGGAACGTCTTGATCACCAGCGCGAGTGCGAGGGCGATGACGATCAGCAGCGGCAGTTCCTTCCAGAAGGAGCGCTGCTGCCCCCGCTGCCGCTGCCTGCGCGACCTGCCGCCCCTGTGCGTCCGCTCGTCTTCCATCACTTCACCAGGCATTCCAGGCACTCCGTCGGTCAGGGCTTCGGGCGACTCGGCGAGCTGCTCGCGGCCCTCTTCCGGGCCCTCGTGTCCTGATCGTGCGCCGACCGCCACATCCCCCACATCCACTCCTTCACCTTGTGTGAATCCGTCGGGTCCGAATTCACTGCGTGTGACCCCGCCGGGCGCGGGCCCACTCCGTGCGGGCGTCCGCCCCGCTGCCGGGACAGGACCACCACTCCCATAACGAGCGGAAGTTCCACAGGGCTCGGGGGCGCGGGCAATCCGTCCGAGGCCCGACGAGCCACCCTAGGCGACCCGGACACGGCGGACGCCGCCGCGCCGCCGGGTCCCGGCACCGCCCCGAACGTCGCGGGGTCGTCGAGTCTGCGCCAGTGCCCGAGGGGCCAGGCGATCACCACGGCGCGGCCCACGACGTCGGAAAGGGGCACCGTGCCCTGGAATTCCTCGTCCATGTGGTAGCGCGAATCCGCGGAAAGGGCGCGGTGGTCGCCGAGGAAAAACAGCCGCCCCTCGGGCACTTTCACGTCGAACGAGATCGTCGACGGCGCGTTGCCCGGATAGAGATAGGGCTCGTCGAGGGCTTTTCCGTTGACGGTGACTTTGCCTTTCGCGTCACAACATTTGACGGTGTCGCCGCCGACGCCCACGACCCGCTTGATGAGGTCGCGGTCGTCCGCCGAGGGCAACAGGCCGATGAAGGTGAGGCCCTTCTTCAGCTGCCGCACGGCAGGCCCCGAGGTGTCGGGCGGCTGCCGCTCGCCGGCCAGCCAGTCACCCGGGTCCTTGAAGACGACGACGTCGCCGCGGTGCGGTCGCGACCCGAACCACGGGGTCAGCTTGTCGACGAGGACCCGGTCGCCGACGCGGATCGTGTCCTCCATCGAGCCCGAGGGAATCACGAACGCCTGGACGAGGAAGGTCTTCAGGACAAGCGCTATCACCACCGCGACCACGATCAGCAGCGGTATCTCCGTGACCGCGGAGCGCCGTCTGCGCCGCTTGACGCGCCGGGCCAGCCGCCTGCGCTCCGCCCTGCCCGGCAGGGCGGCACCCTCGGGACCGCTCCGCGGACCGTGGCCCGCCGGGCGGCCGCGCCTACCCATGCGCGCCGCCGGCCGCGGGTACCCGCGCGAACGGCGCCCGGCCACCGCGTACGGACGCCCAGTGGCTCAGCGGCCAGGCGATCCACCTGGCCCGGCCGATGACCCGGTCCACGGGCACCATGCCGCCGCCGGGGTCGCCGAGGTGGTCGCGGGAGTCCCGCGAGTCCGCGCGGTGGTCGCCGAGGACGAAGAGGGTGCCCTGGGGCACCACGAGGTCGAACCTGACGCTGGAGGGGGCGTCGCCCGGCATCACGTACGGCTCGCTCACGGCCCGCCCGTTCACCTCGATCCGGCCCCCCGCCGTGCAGCAGACGACCCGGTCGCCGCCCACGCCCACGACACGCTTGACGTAGTCGGTGTCCGAGGGGCCCGCGAGGCCCACGGCTGCGGCGGCGCCACGCACCAGGGAGGTGACGGGGTTGGCGGGCGGCGCCTCCTGGACGAAGGAGCCCGTGCCGTCGAACACCACCACGTCGCCGCGCCGCACCGTGCCGCCGAAACGGTACGCCAGCTTGTCGACGAGGACCCGGTCGCCGACGCGCAGGGTGGGCTCCATCGAGCCGCTCGGGATCAGGAACGGCTGCATCACGAAGTGGCTGACCAGCAGCGCGCACACCACGCACAGCACACCGGCGCCGAACACCCCGCGCCAGGAGAGCGGGCCGCGCGGGGCCGCACCCCCCTCCGGTTCCACGGCGCCCGGCTCCTCGGGCCCCCCGGGACGCACGGAGCGCGGCCCCTCGTCGCCGTCCCGTGGAGGGGCGGGCGAGGGGCCGCGCTCGGTGTCGTACGCGTCGCTGTCCATCGGGCCCTGAGCTTATCGGGCCCCGCTGTGGACCCGGCGGTCAGTTGTCGCGCTTCTCCTTGATCTTCGCGGCCTTGCCGCGCAGCTCACGGAGGTAGTACAGCTTCGCGCGGCGGACGTCGCCGCGGCTGACCAGCTCGATCTTCTCGAAGATCGGGCTGTGCACGGGGAAGGTACGCTCGACGCCGACCGAGAAGGACACCTTGCGGACCGTGAAGGTCTCGCGGACGCCCGAGCCCTGGCGGCGGATGACGACACCCTTGAACTGCTGGATGCGGGAGCGGTTGCCCTCGATCACGCGGACGTGGACGTTGACCGTGTCGCCGGGCCGGAAGGCGGGGAGGTCGGTCCGCAGCGACGCGGAGTCGACGGTGTCGAGCAGGCTGGACATGAGTTCTGCTTCCTCGCCGATGCCACAGGTCATCAGCGGAATGTCGTGAGACGGTGATGGGTGCCGCTCGCGTCGGACGGGCGTCGTTCCCCCTGTGGCAGGGGCGCCAGGCGGACGCACGGCAGCGGCTCATTCTTCCACGTCGGGCGGCCTGCGCCAAAATCGCCCGCCCGGCTCGGGTGCCCAGCCGAGGAGGGAGAGGGTCTCCCGGTCCTTCTTGTCGAGCGCGGCGGGGTCGCAGCGCTCGATCAGATCGGGCCGGTGGGCGGCGGTCCTGGCCAGCGCCTCGTCCCTGCGCCAGCGCGCGATCCTGCCGTGGTGGCCGCTGAGCAGCACCTCGGGCACGCCCCTGCCGCGCCACTCGGGGGGCTTGGTGAAGACGGGCCCCTCCAGCAGGTCGGCCATGGCGCCTGGCGCGAAGGAGTCGTCGCGGTGCGACTCTGCGTTGCCGAGCACGCCGGGCAGCAGCCGGGCGACCGCCTCGGTGATCACCAGGACCGCCGCCTCGCCGCCCGCGAGCACGTAGTCGCCGATGGAGACCTCGTACACCGGCATCCTGGTCGCGTACTCGGCGGTGACGCGGCCGTCGATGCCCTCGTACCTGGCCGGGGCGAAGACCAGCCAGGGGCGCTCGGACAGCTCCACGGCGAGCGTCTGCGTGAAGGGGCGCCCGCTGGGCGTGGGCACGACGAGGGCGGGCCCGTGCGCGCCCTGCTCGTACCCGTCGGCCAGGACCTGGTCCAGGGCGTCGCCCCACGGCCCGGTCTTCATGACCATGCCGGGGCCGCCGCCGTAGGGGGTGTCGTCGACGGTGTTGTGCCGGTCGCGGGCCCACTGCCGCAGGTCGTGCACCCGGACGTCGAGCAGCCCGCCCGCGCGCGCCTTGCCGACGAGGGAGACATGCAGCGGGTCGAGGTACTCGGGGAAGATCGTGACGACGTCGAGCCTCATCGGGGGCCGCCCCCGGGCCCGCCCGCGCCCGCCTCCGGACCGCCGCCCGTACCCTCCTTCGAGCCGCCCTCGGTCGCCTTCTCCGGGTTCTTTGCGCCCGCGTCCGCGCCGGGCGCGGCCGTCTCCGCCTGCGCGTCGTCCAGCAGACCGGGCGGCGGCTCGACGACGGCCCGCTGCTCCACGAGGTCGATCTCGGTGACGATCTCCTCGACGAAGGGAATCATCACCTCGCTGCCGTCGGGCCGCTCCACGATGAAGAGGTCCTGCGAGGGCAGGTGGGAGATCTCCGTGATCCGGCCGACCCCGGTTCCGTCCGCGAGGACCACGTCGAGGTCCATCAGCTGGTGGTCGTAGAACTCGTCCGGATCGTCGGGGAGCTCCTCCGGGTCGACCTCGGCGATCAGCAGGACGTTGCGCAGCGCCTCGGCGGCGCCGCGGTCCGCGACGCCCTCGAAGCGCAGCAGGAGCCGGCCGCTGTGCACCCGTCCTGTGGCGATGGTCAGGGGGCCGGCGGAGGCGGGGTCCGTGGCGAGCACCGCGCCGGGGCCGAGCCTCAGCTCGGGTTCGTCCGTCCGCACGTCGACGGTGACCTCGCCTCTGACCCCGTGGGCGCGGCCGACCCGGGCAACTACCAACTGCACTGCGTGTGCCTCTCCTGATGAAACGGCACGGGCCAGGGAGGGCTCAGCCTCCCCGGCCCGTGCCGGTGTTCCACTGCGTCAGCGAACCTGGTCCACGTCGACGAGGTCGACACGGATGCCCCGGCCGCCGATCGCCCCCACGACGGTGCGCAGCGCGCGTGCGGTGCGGCCGTTGCGGCCGATCACCTTGCCGAGGTCGTCGGGGTGGACGCGGACTTCGAGGACGCGGCCGCGGCGCAGGTTGCGCTCCGCGACGCTTACGTCGTCCGGGTTGTCGACGATGCCCTTCACGAGGTGCTCAAGAGCCTCCTCGAGCATCGTCAGCCCTCGGTCGACTCGGCGGCGGCCGAGGAGTCGGCGTCGTCGGCCTTCTTGTCGGCCTTCTTCGCCTTCTGCGTGATCGCCTCGCCCTTGGGCTCGTCGCCGGCCTCCTTGGCCGCGGCCTCGAAGAGACCACTGCGGTCGGCCTTCGGCTCGGGCTGCTTCAGCGGCTCGGGGGCGGGCAGGCCCTTGTGCGCCTGCCAGTCGCCGGTCAGCTTAAGGATGGCGAGGACCGGCTCGGTCGGCTGGGCGCCGACGGAGAGCCAGTAGCGCGCGCGGTCCGAGTTCACCTGGATGCGCGAGGGGTTCTCGATCGGGTGGTACAGGCCGATCTCCTCGATGGCCCGGCCGTCACGGCGGGTGCGGGAGTCGGCGACGACGATGCGGTAGTGAGGCGAACGGATCTTGCCCAGACGCTTCAGCTTGATCTTGACTGCCACGGGAGTGGTGTCTCCTGGTCTTGACGTGGTGGGGCACAACGGGATGCCACGTGGGGTTGTGGTACCCGATCTGCCCGATGGACGCGTCAGCCGGAGGAGAGAGGGGTCCTGTTCGACTGTCGAGTACAGCCATTCATTGTGCCACACGTACGGAGCAGGGCCGTACGCGCTCCCGCGGGGCCCTCGCCGCATGGCCGGGCGGCCGGTGGACCCGGCCGCCCGGCCCCGGACGAGGACCGGCGGGAGCACTGGCGCGGACGTCAGCCCGCGGCCGCGACGACGTCCTGCGCCTCGGTCTCCGGGATGCGGAACGGCTTGCCGCACCCGCCGCAGACGATCGGCGCCTGGGCGAGGACGGACGGCACGACGCGGACGTTGCGCCCGCAGTCGCAGACCGCCTTCACCCGCACGCCTCCGCCCGACGAGCCGTGCCGGGCGGCGGGCCCGCGGAAGCTGCGCTTGGTGTCGCCTGCCGTGGCGGCCAGATGGGCCTTGAGCGCCCGCTGGAGGCGCTCCGTCGTCGGGCGGTAGCGCCGCTTCGCCTCGGGGGTGAGCGCGACCAGCGAGAAGCCGCTGCTCGCGTGCGGCTCCTCGGGGTGGTCGAGGCCCATCTCCTCGGCGATCGCGAGGAATCGGCGGTTGTGGTAGCGGCCGGCGCGCGAGGTGTCCCGCACCCCTCGCGCGGCGGCGATGCCGTGGACCGCTTCGTGAAGCAGTCGCTCGAAGGAGAGCTCGGCGCCGCAGGCGGACGAGGACTCTCCGATCAGGGACTCTGGCGCGGCGAGATCCGGCAGCTCGGGGTGGTACCGCTGAATGTCGGCCCACGCCTGCGCCAGCTCTGCGGCGAGAACAGGTGGTGTCGTGCTCACGTCGTGTACAACGATCAGAATCGCCGCCGGGTTCCATTACGGGGCATCCCAATTAATTTGCCCGTACCCGTCAGTTGCCGTGGATGCACGCCGACGAGGGCAGGTGCGCCGAACTGTGGATAACTCTCACAGCTCACGCCAAGGCGGTACGTAGCGGCCGCTACGCAGCGGCGCGTAGTCGGCCTGCGCACCGCAGTGCCGTCGCCGCCGCCCGGCCCCCGGCCCCCGGCCCCCGGCCCCCGGACGCGGGGGCCGCCCTCGCGGTTCCCCGCGAGGGCGGCCGGCTCAGTAGGCGCGGGCGACCAGGGCGACCGTGCCGGGGGCGTCGTCGGAGTCCGGCACGGAGCCGTCCTCGCCGACGAGGCAGCGCACGGTGACGCCCTGCTCGGCGAGTTTGGCCTCGCCCTCCTCGCCGAGGTCGGCCCAGGGGATGCGCGCCCAGCCGGTCGCGGCGGCCTCGACCGCCTCGTCGATCGACGCCACGTCCGCGGTGCGCGCCTCGCGGCGCTCCCTGGACTCACGCAGCAGCTGCGCCTGGTCCTCCTCCAGGAGTCCGGGCAGCAGTCCCGGCAGCGCGTCGAGGGCGACGGGCTCCTTGCCGCCGGGGATGCGGCGGGCCAGCATCGCCGTGCCCGCCGCCACGTCGCGCGGGCCGATCTCGACGCGTACGGGCACGCCCTTGAGCTCCCAGTCGACGGCGCGGCGGCCGAAGGGGGTGTCGGTGCGGTCGTCGACCTGCACGCGCAGGCCCGCGTCCCTGAGCCGGGCACCGAGGGTGCGCGCGGCGTCGAGGACGGCGTCGTCCTCCTTGATGGCGAGGACGACGACCTGGGTGGGCGCGAGGCGCGGCGGGACCCGGAGGCCGTTGTCGTCGCCGTGCGACATGATCAGGCCGCCGACCATGCGGGTGGAGGCGCCCCAGGAGGTCTGCCAGACCAGCTCCTGGGTGCCCTCCCTGGAGAGGTACTGGGTGTGGAAGGCGCGGGCGAAGTTCTGGCCGAGCTCGTGCGAGGTGCCCATCTGGAGTGCCTTGCCGTCGCCCATCATGCCTTCGAGGGTGAGGGTGTTGACCGCGCCCGCGAAGCGCTCGCGGCGGGTCTTCCGGCCGAGCACCACGTCCACGGCGAGCATGTTGAACATGAAGTCGCCGTAGACGTTCCGGTGGATGTGCGCGGCGAAGTCGCGGGCGTCCTCGTAGGTGGCGTGGGCGGTGTGGCCCTCCTGCCAGAGGAACTCTGTGGTGCGCAGGAAGACGCGGGGGCGCAGCTCCCAGCGCACGACGTTGGCCCACTGGTTGATGAGCAGCGGGAGGTCCCGGTAGCTCTGCACCCACTTGGAGAAGTACTCGTTGATGATCGTCTCGGAGGTGGGCCGCACGACGACGGGCTCCTCCAGCTCCTTGCCGCCGCCGTGGGTGACGACGGCGAGTTCGGGGGCGAACCCCTCGACGTGCTCGGCCTCCCGCGTCAGGTACGACTGCGGGATGAAGAGGGGGAAGTACGCGTTGGAGACCCCGGCGTCCTTGATCCGGGCGTCCATCTCGGACTGCATGCGCTCCCAGAGGCCGTACCCGTACGGCCTAATCACCATGGTGCCGCGCACGGGGCCGTTGTCGGCCAGCTCGGCCTTGTTGATCAGGTCCTGGTACCAGCGGGGGAAGTCGTCCGCCCGCGGTGTGAGTACGGGTGCCTTTGCCATGGCGGGCATCGTACGGCGGTGGCGCGGCGAAGCCGCAATCGGCCCGGAGCCGGCCGGCGAACGCCGCGGACACGAACAGTTTACGTATCCCCCACTGGACGCGACCGCCGATGCGCAGTTCCCTGGCATACGGGGGGATGTGGGTGCGCACGCACACGGAGGATGCCCGGCAGGGCACGAGAGACCTCTCGGCGGATTGGGGCGCTTTCATGACACGCACGCTCGTCGACCACCACAGGCCGCAGCGGACCGGGGAGCGGGGTGCGCCCGCCGCCCCGGCGGCGGGCATCAGTCCGCGCGCCCGTGACTGGGCGGAGATCCAGGAGCGGATGCTGGTGCCGCTGTACGAGGCGGTCTACGAGCGGCTCGAAGTGCGCGAGGGGACGCGGCTGCTCGCCCTCGGCTGCGGCTCCGGGCTCTCGCTGCTGATGGCGGCGACGCTGGGCGCGCGGGTCACGGGGGTGGACTCGGACGAGGAGCTGCTCGCGCTCGCCGGGGAGCGGCTGCGCGCCGGGCGGAGCGAGGGGCGGCGGCTGCTGCCCGCCGACCGGCTGACGGAGGCGGAGGAGCCGGAGGCGGCGCCGTACGACGTGGTCACGGTCTTCCGCCCGGTGGGGTCGGTGGCCGGGGACACCCTGAGCCCGGTGCCGGCGCTGCGCGCGGCGCTGCCGATGGCGCGGCGGGGCGCCCCGGTGGTGCTGGCCGGCTGGGGGCCGCCCGAGCGGTGTGCGGCCTCCGGGGTGCTGGGGGTGGCGGGGCGGCTGACGGACCGGCTGCGCAAGGGGACGTGGCGGCCCGCGCACCGCGACGACCTGGAGGACGTGGCGGCGCGGGCCGGGCTGCGGCCCGACGGCTCGGGGCGGGTGGCCTGCCCGTTCGGGTACGCGGACCTGGCGAGCGCGGTGCGCGGGATGCTGTCGACCGGCGCGTTCGAGGGGGCGGTGCGGGCCACGGACCGGCGCCAGGTGGAGAAGGAGATAGCCGAGGCGCTCCATCCGCATCTGCGCAAGGACGGCACGGTGTGGCTGCCGAACGTGTTCCGGTACTTGATCGCCCGGGTCCCCTGACCTGCATGTTCGAACCGGTTTAAGCCCCATGTACCTATTCCGCCCGAATGACTCTTGCCAGTATCCGGGATTCTGGTTACTGTCGCCGTGTGACTGGACTTGACGAGCGTTTCCTGACGCGCAACGGCCTCGCCGCGCGGCAGCTCGCGGTTCTCCTGCTGAACCACGAGCCGGAGACACGGCTGCCCCGCGTGCGCGACTTCGCGCAGGAGCTCGGCGTGGGCAACGGCACGGTCCAGGCCGCCCTCCAACTGCTCGAACAGGCCCAGGCCATCGAGACGACGGCCCGGGGCCACCTGGGCACCTTCCTGGTCCGCTCGGACCGGTCCATACTCTGGCGGCTCTCCGGGCTCGGCACCCTGCTCGCCGCGATGCCGCTGCCGTACTCGCGGCGGTACGAGGGGCTCGCGACGGGGCTGCGTGCCGCCTTCGAGGCGGCGGGCGCGCCCTTCGCGATCACCTTCATGCGGGGCGCGGGAGCGCGCACGACCGCCCTGCTCGACGGCAAGGTCGACCTGGTGGTGCTCTCGCGCTTCGCGGCCGACCGGCTGGTCGAGGAGCACCCGGTGGAGCTGGTGGCCGACCTCGGGCCCGCCACCTACGTCGGGGCGCACGGCCTGCTGGTGCGCCACGGCCTCAACACGGACGTGCCGGGGCTCAGGGTCGCGGTGGACCACGCCTCGGAGGACCAGCGGATGCTGGCCGAGCTGGTGTTCGCGGGGCGCGCCGACGTCACCTGGGTGGAGGCGTCGTACATGCAGCTCGGCGAGGTGTTCCAGCACGACCTCGCCGACGCCACGGTGTGGAACCTGGACGAGGCGCTGGGCCGGCTCGGGCCGGGGGTCGACGTGCTCCCGCTGGGGGACGAGGTCACCCGCGACCTGGCCCTGCGGAATTCGAGCGCGGCGGTCATCGGCAGGACGGACGGCGCGGCGGCACTGGCGGCCGTGCGGGACACGCTGGACTTCGAGGCCGTCACCCAGTGTCAGAGCGAGGTGCTCCAGGGGGAGCGCACCCCCTGGTACTGACGGGCGCACGGCGTGTCCGCTCCGGCCGCGGCCGAGGTGCCGACTCAAAATACAGAATACGGGTTACTGAACAATCCCGGTGCGGCGCCCGACCGCCCGCCCACTGCGCGGAACCGGTCCGAAGGAGGAAGGACACACCATGGACGACCAGCTCGCCCTCCGTATCCAGCTGTTCCGCGAGAGCGGCCAGGTGCGCCCGGAGGTCGCCGCGTTCGTCACGGACGAGCTCGCGGCCCTCGCGGCCGGCGGGCACACCGTGACCGAGGACACGGCCGGCATGCTCACCAGCCACCTGATGATGGCCCTCACCCGCCTCCTCGACGGCGAGCCCATCGCCGCCTTCACCACCGACGAGCAGGTCGCCGCCGAACTCGCCGACCACCCGGAGGCGGTGGCGCGGGCCCGGGAGATCTCCGGCCGCGCCGAGCACGCGCTGGGGGCCGCCCTGCCCGAGTCCGAGATCAACTTCCTGGCGCTGCACCTGGCGGTGCTCGCCCAGCACTCCCCCGCCTGACCTCAGGCGGCGCCCGCTTCCCGGCCCGCACGGACCGGGCACGACCAGAGAAGGAACCAGCCATGACGAAGATCCTCACCGGCGGTGTCGGCAAGACCGAGGTCGCCAAGACCGTCTCCGACCTCGGACTCGACGGCATCACCATCACCGCGTCGAGCGACATGGACGCCGCGATGAAGCTGCGCGCCGGCCAGGCCGACTACTACCTGGGCACCTGCCACACCGGCGCCGGCGCCTCCCTCGGGGTGCTGCTCGGCCTCGTGGGCGCCGCCAAGTGCCACACGTTCGGCCGGTCCGTGCCGACCGAGGAGCAGATCAACGCGCTGCTCGCCGAGGGCAAGACCGTCTTCGGCTTCGCGATCGACCAGATCGACGTCATCGCCCCGCTCATGGCACGCGCCATCGCGGCGCGGGGCTGACCGCCCGAGACACGACAGGGCACTAAGGAGTGAGCCCCGTGAGCACAGTGCTAGCAGCCGGCACCCAGCTGGACTTCTCGCTGACCCAGAAACTGACCGTCATCGTGCTGGCAGCGCTGACCGCGCTCATCTCGCACATGGCGCTGGCCGTCTTCAACGACGGCACCCGCCCCTTCATGCTGGAGTTCATCCAGGGGCGCGCCACGCGCGCGGCGACGGCCGCGGTCGCGTTCGGGCTCTCGGCGGGCTTCATCTTCGGCCTGGGCGCGCCGATGGCGCTCTCGTCCGGGGTCCTCAACCCGTGGCTGCTGTTCCTGCCCACGGACATCCTCGGCATCCTGGCCGTCCGCAAGTGGCTCGCGGTGCTGCTCGGCGGCGCCTGGGGCGCGCTCGTGGTCTTCGGGCTCAACGGCGCCAACGACGTGGCGCACAAGCTCCCCGTGGACTTCCTGACCGCGATGCAGCAGATGTCCACGCCGATCCTGTTCCTGTTCACGCTGTTCCCGGTCATCGCGGTGGCCAAGCAGTTCGGCAGGCTGCGCGGCGGCATCACGGCCGTCGTGGAGCTGGCGTTCGTGATCCTCACGATGAAGCTGTGGCCGAGCGTGTTCGCCGGCTCGCTCGCGATGGCCGCCGGTGTGCTGATGCTCATCGGGTTCGCCGTACGCAAGGACCTGGTCCAGCGCGCGGCCGACCGGGCGGCCGAGGCGGAGGCGGCCGAGGCCGCGGCCCGCGAGGACCCGTCCGAAGGCTCCGGCGGCAGCGGCGGTGCGAGCGCGCCCGCGCCGGCCGGCGGCGGGGGCGTCGCCACCTCCACCGCGCCCGCCGAGGACGTCGGCCTCGAAGACCCCATGGCGTCCCTGTTCAGCGCGAGCGCCACCCGGCTGCGCCGGCACCTGCCGCTGTTCATGCTCCTCGGCGCGGGCGTCTGCCTCATCGCGCAGATGCACATATTCGGCGGCGGCGAGGCGACCAGCTTCCTGATCGCGAAGGGCCACATCGGCGAGGCGGCCCAGGTCGACTTCTACCGGGTGTTCGGCTTCATCCCGCTGATCGCGACGACGGCGCTGGCCTCCGGCACGTACGGCATCGCGGGCCTCACGCTGGTCTACCCGATCGGCTATCTGATGCCGAACCCGGTGCTGGCAGCCGTGGCGGGCGCCGTGGTGCTCGCCCTTGAGATCCTCGGCCTGTCCTCCATCGGCAAGGTCCTCGGCAAGCTCCCGAGCGTCCGCGACTCCTCTGAGCACCTGCGCAGCGCCATCACGGACACCCTGCAACTGGCGATCCTCTTCGGCTCGCTGCTCGCGGCCAACGTGATGGGCGGCGGGCTGGGCATCCTCGTCGTCGGCGGCCTCTACCTCATCAACGAGGCGATGGGCCGGCCCGTGGTGCGGATGGCGGCGGCCCCCGCCGCGGTGATCGTCGGCGGCATCCTCCTCAACGTCCTGTACTGGCTCGACCTGTTCACCCCGGTGAAGGGCTGAGGCACGCCCCGTCGCAGGGGCCGGGGCCCCGCGCCCCGGCCCGGAAAGGCACCCGCACCATGCAGCACCATCTGCGCACCGTCGCCGGGCCGCTGGCCGTGTCCCAGGTCAGGGGCCCCGTGCTCGCCCACGAGCACCTGGTCCTCGATCTCGACCGGGCGGGCGACCGGGCGGCCGTCCTCGACGCGTCGGCCCACGCGCCCGCCGTCACCGCCGAACTGTCCGCCCTGCGCGACGCGTTCGGCCTCAGTGCGGTGATCGAGCTGACCTGCCGCGGCATGGGGCGCGACCCGCGCGCCCTGGCCAGGATCTCGGCCGGGGCCGGCGTCGCCGTCGTCGCCGCGACCGGCTGGTACTACGAGCCCTTCCACCCCGCCGAGGTCGGCCCCACGGACCCGGGGCGGCTCACGGAGATCCTGCTCGGCGAGATCGAGCACGGACTCGAAGCGGACGGCGCCGCGACCGGCGTACGGCCCGGCGTCATCGGCGAGGTCGGCAGCCACGGCGACGTGCCGAGTCCCGCGGAGGCCCGCGTGCTGACCGCCTCGGCCCGCGCCGCCGCGGCGAGCGGGCTCTCGCTCGCCACCCACGCGCAGCTCGGCCACGGCGGCCCGGCGCAGCTGGAGATCCTCACCGCGGCGGGGCTGCCGCCGCACCGGATCTCGATCGGGCACCAGGACCTGCTCGACGACCCCGCCGTGCACCGCGCGCTGGCCGCCGAGGGCGCCTACGTCGCCTTCGACACCATCGGCAAGGAGAGCTACCAGAGCGACGCCACCCGGCTGCGGCTGCTGCTCGACCTGCTGGAGGCGGGCCACGCCGACCGGGCCCTGCTCAGCTGCGACATCTCACGCCACGGCTATCTGCAGTCGGAGGGCGGCCAGGGGTACGGACACCTGTTCAGGTCCTTCCTGCCGAAGGCGCGCGCGGCGGGCGTCGACGACGACCTCGTGGACCTCATCACCCGCCGCAACCCCCTGCGCTTCCTGACCGGCGCAGCCGTCGAGGAGATCTGACATGCCCCAGGGCACACCCCCCACACCCCCTTCTTCCGGGGCGCCCGCCGACGCGCCGGACGTGCGGCTGCCGCCGACGGCGCCGCTGCCGAGCGTGCCCGTCGAGGACGCCGTACGCACCCAGTTCAGGCTGCTCGAAAAGACCGCGGCGCACTTCGAGGGCCCGCAGCTGTTCGAGGCGGACACCGGCGTCGTGCCGGGCCTCGGCAGGCCGCGGACGACGGCCAGGGTCGAGGCGGTGCTCGCCGCCTTCCTCGGCGCCGAGGACGCGGCGCTCGTGCAGGGCGCGGGCACCGGCGCCATCCGGGCCGCGCTCCAGGCCGCCGTCTCCCCCGGCGAACCGCTGCTGATCCACCGGGCGCCGGTCTACCGCACCACAGCCGTCACCCTGCGGGGCCTCGGCGTGCGCACCGCCGAGGTGGACTTCAACGACCGCGCGGCGCTCGCCGACGCGCTCGCCGGCGGCCGGTTCCGCTGGGCGTACGTGCAGCACAGCCGCCAGCGCCTCACCGACTCCTACGACCCGGCCGAGGTGCTCGCCGCGTGCGCGGCCGCGGGCGTGCGCACGCTCGTCGACGACAACTACGCCGTGCTGCGCGTGCCCGCCTGCGGTGTCGAACTGGGCGCAGACGCCTCCTGCTTCTCGCTGTTCAAGCTGCACGGTCCGGAGGGCGTGGGCGCCGTCGTCGGCTCCCGCGACCTGGTGGAGCGCGTGCGCGCGGACAACTACTCGGGCGGCGGCCAGGTCCAGGGCCACCAGGCGCTCGACGCACTGCGGGCCCTCACCCACGTGCCCGTGCTGTGGGCCGTCCAGTCGCGGGTGGGCGCCGAGGTCGCCGAGCGGCTGGCCGCGGGGGAGGTGCCGGGCGTGCGGGACGTGCGCCTGGCCAACGTCCAGGACCGCTGCCTGATCGTGCTGCTCGACCGGCCGGTCGCCAGGGAGCTGCCCGCCGTCGCCGCCCGGCACGGCGCGGCGCCCTACCCCGTGGGCTCGAACTCGCGCTACGAGATCGCCCCGCTCGTCTACCGCATGTCCGGCTCGTCCCTCGACGACGCCCCCGAACTCGCCGACTGGGCCGTACGGATCAACCCGATGAGGGCCGGCGCGGACCTCGTGATCGAGATCCTCCGCCGCTCCCTGCACGACCTGAAGGGCTGACCGTGTTCCTCGACACCGTCCTCACCCGCAACGCCTCCCTCGTCGACACCGCGGCGGCCCTGCACCGCTCGGGCGCCGTGCCGCCCGACACGTACGTGCTGGACGCCGACGCCGTCGAGGCGAACGCCACGCTCCTCGCGGCCGAGGCCGACCGCCTCGGCCTCACCCTGTGGTTCGTCGTCAAGCAGATCGGCCGCAACCCCGAGCTGATCAGGGCCGTCTCGCGGCACATCCCGGAGTTCGCCGCGATCGACCCGGCGGAGGCCAGGCTGCTGCACGCGACCGGCGCCCGCGCGGGCAACCTCGGCCACCTGGTGCAGATCCCGCCGAGGGACCTGCCCGAGGTGCTGGCCTGGCGCCCCGAGGCCGTCACGGTCTTCGACCTCGCCAACGCGCGGGCCGTCTCGGACGCCGCCACCGCGCTCGGCACGGTCCAGGACGTCCTCGTACGGCTCGAAGGCGCGCCCGGCTCGGTCTACCCCGGCCAGGAGGGCGGGGTACCGCTCGACCGGCTCGACGCGTTCGCCGCGGAGGCCGAGCGGCTGCCCGGCATCCGGCTCGCGGGCGTCACCGCCTTCCCGTGCGTGCTGTGCGACCCGGCCACCGGGCTGCCCGCCCCCACGCCCACCTTCGAACTCGCCGTCAAGGCGAAGGCCCTGCTCGCGGCGCGCGGCCACCACGACGTGAAGCTGAGCGCGCCGAGCGCCACGTCCATGGCGACGCTGCCGCTGCTGGCCGAACTCGGCGCCACCCACGGCGAACCGGGCCACTCCCTCACCGGCACGACCCCGCTGCACGCGGCCGACCCGCACCAGCCGGAGCAGCCCGCCTACGTGTACGTCACGGAGGTCGCCCACACGCTGGCCGACGGCCGCCCCGCGCTGCACGGCGGCGGGTTCTACGCGCGCGCCGGCATCCGCGAGGCGCTGCTGCCGCGCAGCGGCACCCGGCTTGCCGTGCAGCCCTCGCCCGCCGAGAACATCGACTACTACCGGCTGCTCGACGCGCCCGCGCGGGCCGCAGACGCGCGCGTCGGCGACACCGCCGTGCTGGCCTTCCGCACCCAGATCTTCGTCACCCGCTCGACGGTCGCCGTCGTCTCCGGCCTGTCCGCGGGCGCGCCCCGGCTCACCGGCCTGTACGACGCGCGCGGCCGGGCACTGTAGCGGCCGGGAAGGAGCACCTCGCATGAGCAGGACCGTCATCGTCGTCCTCGACGGCTTCGGCATCGGAGCCATGCCGGACGCCGGGGCACTGCGCCCCGGCGACCTGGCCGCCGACACCTGCGGGCACGTCCTGGACGCCTGCCGCGCGGCCACGGGCCGGGCGCTGCGGCTGCCCGGCCTCGGGGCGCTCGGCCTCGGCGTCGTGCACCCGCACCCCGACCTGGCGCGCGCGACCCCGCTGCCGGTGTCGGTGGGCAGGGCGGCGCTCGGCTATCCGGGCGCCGACACCTTCGCGGGCCACCAGACCATGATGGGCGCGGACTTCAGCCGGGTGACGGTGGCGCGCCTCGCCGAGCACCTGCCGGAGGTCACGGCCGCGCTGGGGGCGGCGGGGCACGCGGTCACCCCGCTCGACGGCAGGCCGCTGCTGGTCGTGGACGAGGCGGTGCTCGTCCACGACAACCTGGAGGCCGACCCCGGCATCAACTGGAACGCGTCGGGCCGCCTCGACGACCTCCCCTTCGCGGACATCCTCGCGATCGCGCGCACGGTGCGCACGGTGGCTCCGGTCGCCCGGGTGATCGCCGTCGGCGGCCACGCGGACGGCCCGCTGCCCCGCTTCGTACGGGACGGCGACGGCGGCACGGTCGGCCTCGACACGCCCGCCACCGGCTTCTACCGCAACGGCGGCCTCGAAGTGCAGCACCTGGGCGCGGAGTTGGACCACAGCCGGCAGTTGCCCGATCTGGCGGCGCGCTCCGGCGTCCCGGTGACCCTGGTCGGCAAGGCGGCGGACATCCTCGTCTGCGAGGCCGCCGAGCGGCGGCCCGCGGTGGCGACCGCTCAGGTCGTGGCGCACACCCTGGAGGCCGTACGGGGCGCGGGCCGCGACGCGCTCGTGGTGGCCAACGTGCAGGAGACGGACCTCGCCGGCCACCAGCAGGACGCGGCGCGCTTCGGGCGGGTCCTCGAAGAGGCCGACGCGGGCCTGTTCGAGCTGATCGGGCTGCTGGACGCGCCCGGCGACCGGCTGATCGTCACCGGGGACCACGGCAACGACCCCACCATCGGGCACGCCTACCACACCCGGGAGTACGTGCCGGTGCTGGTCCACCGCCCCGGCGGCAGCGGCACCGAGATCCGCCGGGACGCGCCGACCCTCGCGGACGTCGGCGCTGCCGCGGCGGCGGCGCTCGGCCTGGACGCGGGGGCCCTGGCGAACGGCTCGGCCGCCCGCTGACAGCGGGCGGGGCGCCCCTGAGGAGAATCCCCGGGGCGCCCCGTCCCGCGGGCCGGTGCGGCTCAGCCCATGAACTTCTTGAACTCGTCGGGCAGTTCGAACTTCTCGGGCTGCTCCTGCGCGGGCCCGCCGCCGAGGGCCGCCTGCTCCTTGCGGGCCAGCGCGGCCTGCTCCTCGGCCTTGCGCTTCATCGGGTTGCCGGAACGCTGCTTGCCCTTGGCCTGCTTCTGCTTCTTCTTCTGCCGGCCGGGGCCGCCGCCCATGCCGGGCATCCCCGGCATGCCCGGCATGCCGCCGCCCTGGGCCATCCGCGACATCATCTTGCGGGCCTCGAAGAACCGCTCCACCAGGTTCTTCACCGCGCCGACCTCGACACCCGAGCCGCGGGCGATACGGGCGCGGCGCGAGCCGTTGATGATCGTGGGCTCGGCGCGCTCGGCCGGCGTCATCGACTTGATGATCGCGGCCGTGCGGTCCACGTCCCGCTCGTCCAGGTTGTTGATCTGGTCCTTCATCTGTCCCATGCCGGGCAGCATCCCGAGCAGCTTGGACAGCGAGCCCATCTTCCTGACCTGCTCCATCTGGGACAGGAAGTCGTCGAGCGTGAACTCCTTGGGGCCCTTGGCCAGTTTGGCGGCCATCTTCTCGGCCTCGGCCTGGCTGAAGGTCTGCTCGGCCTTCTCGATCAGGCTGAGCAGGTCGCCCATGTCGAGGATGCGGGACGCCATGCGGTCCGGGTGGAACGCGTCGAAGTCGTCCAGCTTCTCGCCGTTGGAGGCGAACATGATCTGCTTGCCGGTGACGTGCGCGATGGAGAGCGCGGCACCGCCGCGGGCGTCGCCGTCGAGCTTGGAGAGGACGACGCCGTCGAAGCCGACGCCGTCGCGGAACGCCTCGGCGGTGTTGACCGCGTCCTGGCCGATCATCGCGTCGACGACGAAGAGGACCTCGTCGGGCGAGACGGCGTCGCGGATGTCCGCGGCCTGCCGCATCAGCTCCTGGTCGATGCCGAGACGGCCCGCGGTGTCCACGATCACCACGTCGTGGACCTTGTCCCTGGCGTAGGTGATCGAGTCCTTGGCGACCTTCACCGGGTCGCCCACGCCGTTGCCCGGCTCCGGCGCGTACACGGAGACGCCGGCGCGCTCGGCGACGACGGAGAGCTGGGTGACCGCGTTGGGCCGCTGGAGGTCGGCCGCGACCAGCAGCGGCGAGTGGCCCTGCTTGCTCAGCCAGAGGCCCAGCTTGCCCGCGAGCGTGGTCTTGCCCGCGCCCTGGAGGCCCGCGAGCATGATCACGGTCGGCGGCTGCTTCGCGAAGCGCAGCCTGCGGGTCTCACCGCCGAGGATGCCGATGAGCTCCTCGTTGACGATCTTGACGACCTGCTGCGCCGGGTTGAGCGCGCGGGAGACCTCCTCGCCGGCCGCGCGCTCCTTGATCTGCTTGATGAAGGCGCGCACGACGGGCAGCGCCACGTCGGCCTCGAGCAGGGCGATACGGATCTCGCGTGCCGTGGCGTCGATGTCCTCCGGGCTGAGGCGCCCTTTGCCCCGGAGGCTCTTGAAGGTGGCTGCGAGGCGGTCGGAGAGAGTGTCGAACACGGTGGTCGCGAATCCTCGGCTAGGGGGCGGGCGAACAGGCTGCCCTCCAGGGTATCCGCAGCGACGCGCAACCCGTCCCCAGCCCGGCCCGGTCCCCCGGCAGCCCGCGCCGGCGCGGGCTGCCGGGGCGGGGTCAGCCCGTGGTGAGCGCGGACTCGACGCGCTTGGCGACCATCTCCGCGTCCTCGGGGGTCAGCGGGGTGCCGTCGGGGCGCGTCACGTAGACGGTGTCGACGGCGTTCGCGCCGAGCGTGGAGACGTGCGCGCTGCGCACCCGTACGTCGGAGGCTTCGAGGGCCCGGCCGATCCGGTGCAGCAGGCCCGGGGCGTCCTGGGCCCGCACCTCGATCACGGTGGCCTCCTTCGAGGCGGCGCCCGCGACGGTCACCCGGGGCGGGGGCGCCTTGGGGCCGCGCCGCCTGGGGTAGGCGGCGTCGCGCTCGGCGAGCCGCGCCGCGATGTCGAGGGTGCCGTCGAGCACCCGTACGAGGTCGGCCCGCAGCCGTGCCTCCTCGGGCAGCGAGCCGTAGGCCGCCGCCACCCGCCAGCTCAGCAGCAGGACCTCGGTGGTGGCGCCGGAGTCTCCGATGCCGGTCGGCAGCTCCACGGCCCGCAGGTCGGCGGCGCGCACGGTGAGCCGGTGCAGCGCGAGCACCCCCGCCGCCGCGGGCAGCACGCCCGGCCGGTCGGGCAGCGCGATGTGCAGTTCCACGCCGACGGGCTCCGGCGCGGCCGCGTCGACGGCCTCCGCCTCCGCCTGCCCGCGCTCCGCGCGCAGCGCGACCACGGGACCGCCGGTGCGCAGCGCCTCGACGGCGAGCCGCTCCTGCTGCGCGCTGGGCGCGCCGGCCGCGGGCCGCTCCACCGGCTCGCCCGCGAGAGCGGCGCCGACCCGGGCCACCAGGTCGGCGACGAGCCCCGCCCGCCAGGCGGACCAGGCGGCGGGCCCGGTGGCGAGGGCGTCGGCCTCGGTGAGCGCGTGCAGCAGTTCGAGGGTGGTGCGACCCCGCACGTGCCGGGCGACGGCGGCGACGGTCGCCGGGTCGTCCAGGTCGCGCCGGGTGGCGGTCTCGACGAGCAGCAGGTGGTGGCGGACGACGGTGGCGACGATCGCGGTGTCCTCCGCGCCGAAGCCGACACGCGCGGCGACATCGCGCGCGATGGTCTCGCCGACCACGGAGTGGTCGCCGGGCCAGCCCTTGCCGAGGTCGTGCAGGAGGGCGCAGATCAGCAGCAGGTCGGGGCGGGAGACGCGGCGGGTCAGCGAGGCGGCTCTGACGGCGGTCTCGACCAGGTGCCTGTCGACGGTCCAGGTGTGGACGGGGTTGCGCTGCGGCCTGCAGTGGACGCGCTCCCAGTCGGGCAGCAGGCGGGTGACGAGCCCCTCGGCCTCCAGGGCCTCCCACACAGCCACGGTCGGCTCGCCCGCGCCCAGCAGCGTGACCAGTTCCTCGCGGGCCTCCGCGGGCCACGGCACCGGCAGCGGGGGCGCGGCGGCCGCGAGCCTGCGCACGGCGTGCGGGGAGATCGGCAGGCCCGCCTGGGCGGCGGCCGCGGCGGCGCGCAGCGGCAGCACCGGGTCGCGCTCGGGCCGCGCGGCCCTGGCCAGCACGGCCTCGCCGTCCTGCTCGACGACGCCGTCCGCGAGGGGGACGCGCTCGGCTGCGGGCTTCTGCCCGACGCCGAGCATGGCGCGCAGCCGGGGCCGCGCGGCCCGCGCCCCCAGGACCCTGTGCACCTCGCGCCAGGTGACGTCGGAGGCGTACGAGATGGTGCGGGCGGCCTCGTACACCTGGCGCAGCAGCGCGTCGGCGTCGGGGAGCCGCAGCGCCTCCGCGACGGCGTCCTGCTCCTGGAGCGCGAGCCGGTCGGTGGCGCGCCCTGTGGTCAGGTGGAGGGTGTCGCGGATGTCGAGCAGCCGGGTGCGGGCCTCGGCGAGCCCGGCGCGCGGCGCGTCGGCGAGCCAGGAAGCGGCGACGGCGCGCAGGGCGGTGGCGTCGCGCAGGCCGCCGCGCGACTCCTTGAGGTCGCCTTCGAGGAGGAACTGCAGCTCGCCGTGGCGCTCGCCGCGCTCCCTGCACAGTTCGTCGAGCGCGGGCAGGCGCCTGGCCGCGTTGTTGCGCCAGTCGGCGAGGACGGTGGTGCGCAGCTTGGTGAGGAGCCCGAGGTCGCCTGCGACGAGGCGCGCGTCGAGCAGCCCGAGGTGGACCTTGAGGTCCTCTGCGGCGGTCCTGCGCGCCTCTGCGGGCGTGCGCACGGAGTGGTCGAGGGCGAGGCCGAGGTCCCAGACCGGGTACCAGAGGCGCTCGGCGAGTGCGGCGACGGCCCCCGCGGGCTCGCCGTCGTGGAGCAGGAGCAGGTCGAGGTCGCTGCGCGGGGAGAGCTCGCCGCGCCCGTAGCCGCCGACGGCGACCAGGGCGGCACCCCGGACGCCGGTGTGCGCGGCGGCCGCGTCGAAGAGGCCCTTGAGCCAGCCGTCGGTGAGGGCCGAGAGCGCCTCACGACGCGGCCGGCCCGGCCGCGCCTCGTCCTGCAGGAGGCGCAGCCGGGCTGCCGCGTAGCTGGTGCCCTGGTCGGGCGAGGACCGGTCCTCAGAGGGCATCGGGGCCGCGTTCGCCGGTGCGTACCCGTACGGCGGTCTCGACGGGCACGGTCCACACCTTGCCGTCGCCGATCTTGCCGGTGCGGGCCGCCTTCACGACAACCTCCACGACCTGCTCGGCGTCGTCGTCCTCCGCGAGGACCTCGATGCGGACCTTGGGGACGAGGTCCACGGTGTACTCGGCGCCCCGGTAGACCTCGGTGTGCCCGCGCTGGCGGCCGTAACCGCTGGCCTCGGTGACGGTGAGGCCCTGGACGCCGAACGCCTGCAGCGCCTCCTTGATCTCGTCCAGCCTGTGCGGCTTCACGACGGCGGTGATGAGCTTCATGCGTCCACCTTCGGGTTGGCCGCTGCGGCGGTCGGGTCGGCTGCGGGCACGGTACTACGCTGCACCGCCGCGCCGCCGACGCCCGAGTAGTCGTACGCGGACTCGGCGTGCTGCGTCATGTCGAGGCCGGTGACCTCGTCCTCCTCGGAGGCGCGGAAGCCGATCGTCTTGTCGACGAGCTTCGCGAGCAGCCAGGAGACGACGAACGAGTAGGCCATCACCGAGAAGGCCCCCGCGGCCTGCTTGCCGAGCTGGGTGAGGCCCGCGGCGCCGCCGGTGGCGAGGACGCCGACGAGCAGCGTGCCGATCACACCGCCGACGAGGTGGACGCCGACGACGTCGAGCGAGTCGTCGTAGCCGAACTTGAACTTGAGGCTGACGGCCCAGGAGCAGATCGCACCGGCGACGACGCCGATGAGCAGGGCCCCCCAGGCGTTCACCGCGGCGCCGGAGGGGGTGATGGCGACGAGGCCCGCGACGGCGCCTGAGGCGGCGCCGAGGGTGGTGAACGCGCCGTGCCTGACGCGTTCGTACGCGAGCCAGCCGATCATCGCGGCGGCGGTGGCGATCTGGGTGTTGAAGGCCATGTTGGCGGCGGTGCCGTCGGCGGCGAGCTCGGATCCCGCGTTGAAGCCGAACCAGCCGAACCACAGCAGGGCCGCCCCTATGACGACGAGCGGCAGGCTGTGCGGCCGCATCGGGTCCTTCTTGAAGCCGATGCGCTTGCCGACCACGAGGACGGCGGCGAGCCCGCCGATGCCCGCGTTGATATGGACGGCGGTACCGCCGGCGAAGTCGATCACGCCGAGCTTGTACAGCCAGCCGCCCGACTGCCAGACCCAGTGGGCGATGGGGAAGTAGACAACGGTCACCCACAGTGCGATGAAGAGGGTCCACGCGGTGAACTTCACCCGGTCCGCGAGGGCGCCGCTCATCAGCGCGGGCGTCAGGACGGCGAACATCAGCTGGAAGAAGGCGAAGGCGAGCACGGGGATGCCGCCCTTGCCGGTCAGCGTGTCGGGGCCGATGCCCTTCATGCCGAGGTGGTCGAAGTTGCCGAGGAGCCCGACACCGCCGAGGTCGTCACCGAAGGCCAGCGTGTAACCGTAGAAAACCCACAGGACGCTGACCACCGCCAGCGAGATGACGGACATCATCAGCATGTTGAGGGCGCTCTTCACCCGCACCATGCCGCCATAGAAAAACGCCAGGCCCGGCGCCATCAGCATGACGAGCGCTGCACTGATCAATACGAACGCGGTATCTGCACCATTCAAGGCCGGCGTCCCCTCCGTCGGTCGGATCGGCCCTATCCGACATTTGGTATGGGCCGACTGTGTTGAGGAGGTTCGCTCAGGGCCGTTTCCGTCGAGCGTGTGTCGTGTTTCCAAACGGTGACGAAGGTGGTCCTCGTGTTACGCCGAGGTGAATCACCGCCGCGTACGGGTGATTCCGTCACACGGCGGGGCGGGGACCGGCCGCGGTGCCGCCCTGTCGTCCTGTCGGCGGGGGAGCCGCGTCGGGCGGTTGGGGGCGAGCACCGCGGCCGGGGTCTCAGACGGCCTCCGCGGGCTCGGGGAAGCGGGGGCCGAGCAGCTCGCCGAGCTCGGCGACCTCAGGGACGTCCCCGAAGTCGCGCACAGCGAGGTCGACGGTCTTGCGCAGGCGGGTGTTGACCCGCTCGGAGCGGATGGAGCGCGCGATGCCGAGCGCCTCCCTCGCGGGGGCCGCCAACTGCTCGGGCTCGCGGCGCAGCAGGTGCACGCTGGCGAGGCCGACGAGGTTCAGCGCGTAGGAGCGCTGGTGGTCCTCGTCCGCGCGGAACAGCTCGACGGCGCGCGTCATCGCGGGTTCGGCGAGCGAGGCGTACGTGGGGCTGCGCCCGGCGACATGGGCGAGGTCGCGGAAGGAGTGCGCGTTCTCCGCGTGCAGCTCCGCCTCGGTGAAGAAGCCGATCCAGTCGGGGTCGGGCTCCCCGTCGAGGCCGGCGTCGGTGAAGGTGTCCTCGGCCATCCTGACGGCCCGCTTGCACTTGCCGGGCTGGCCCATGCCCGCGTAGGCGCGGGCCTCCATCGCGTACAGCATGGCCTGGGTGCGGGCGGTCGCGCAGTCGCGGCTGCCGTACTGCGCGAGGTGGATCAGCTCCAGCGCGTCCTCGGGCCGGCCGAGGTGGATCATCTGCCGGCTCATCGACGACAGGATGTACGCGCCGAGCGCACGGTCGCCGGCCTCCTTGGCGGCGTGCAGCGCCAGCACGAAGTACTTCTGCGCGTTGGGCTGGAGGCCCACGTCGTAGCTCATCCAGCCGGCCAGCTCGGCCAGTTCGGCCGCGCAGGTGAACAGCCGGCGGGAGACGGGCCCCGGCAGCGGCTCCTGCAGCAGGTCGGTGACCTCGTGGAGCTGGCCCACGACCGCCTTGCGGCGCAGCCCGCCGCCGCACTGCGCGTCCCAGAGGCGGAACATCGCCGTGGTCGACTCCAGCAGTTCGAGCTCGGGCCCCGACAGCCGCGGGGTCCTGCGCGCCGCCGCGCCCTCCGGGGCGGCGGGCGCGGGCTGCTCGCCGCCCGGCGCCGGTACGAGCCAGCGCTGCATGGGCTCGACCAGGGCGGGGCCCGCGGACAGGGCGAGGGAGGAGCCGAGGAAGCCACGGCGGCCGAGCATCAGGTCACCGCGGGAGAACTCGCTGAGCAGCGCCACGGTCTGGGGGCCCGCCCAGGGCAGGTCGACGCCGGCGGCCGACGGCGACTGGTGCGCGGAGCGCAGCCCGAGGTCCTCGACGGCGACGACGGAGCCGAAGCGCTCGGAGAACAGCTCCGACATGATCCGCGGGATGGGCTCGCGCGGCTGTTCCCCGTCGAGCCAGCGCCGCACCCGGGAGGTGTCCGTACTGACGTGATGGGCGCCCATCTGGCGGGCCCTGCGGTTCACCTGGCGGGCCAGTTCGCCCTTCGACCAGCCGCTGCGCGCGAACCAGGAGCCGAGCAGTTCGTTCGGGCGCTTGCCCGCGCCCGCCCCGTCCGAGCCGCTGCCGCTCACCTGGAAAGCCCCCATCCGCTCGATCCCCCGCACGAGCCGGCGGGGGGATGCCGTGTGCCGCGGCGCGGCGGCCGGGGAGTCACCGGAGTCACCCCTCGAACACGCACTCGACGTGCCTCCGGCATACCCACGAGAACAGCCCTTCTCCCCGACGCGTGCACCGAAAGTAATCCTACGATCACCCCTCCAGCTAGGGGATTCCACAAACGCCACCATTCGCCACCCCTTCGAATGAACTCGCCACCGAGCGGACGCGATTCACTTGACAGGCGGCGGTCAAGGGCAGAGCGAGTGAGGTGCGCCGGGGCGCACGAGCGGACCCGCACCACCCCTGTTACCCCCTCGCGCCCGCGCCAACGCCCCGCTGGCAACGGAGTGTCACGGGCAGACTGCGAGTCGTAACCACCGACGCGCTCGACCCGTTGGAGGGGGCATGGGCTTCACCATCGGCGGTATCCGGGACATCCGGGAGCTGCGGCCGTCAGCGCGCCGCCGCGGCCGTGCCACGGAGTGCACCGCGGTCGCCGAGTACACCGGACTCTGGGGCTGGGACGTCACGGCGGGCACCCGCGCCTCGGCCGACGGGGCGTGCTCCTGCGGCGATCCGCGATGTACGGCGCCGGGCGCGCATCCGCTCGGCTTCTTTCCCGGGGTGCCCGCGGGCGCGACGCTCGACGAGGCCGCCCGCGCCTGGTCGCGGGTGCCGGGCGCGTCGGTCCTGCTACCTGTGGGCCGCAGCTTCGACGTGATCGACGTGGCGCTCGGCGCGGGGGTGCACGCCCTGGCGCGCCTGGAGCGCATGGGGCTGCCGCGCGGCCCGGTCCTCGCGACGCCCACCGGGCGCGCGTACTTCTTCGTGGCGCCCGGCGCCGCCGCCGAGCTGCCGACCCTGCTGTACCGGATGGGCTGGGACGACGCGGACCTCGACCTCGCGGGCCTGGGCGCGGGCTGCCATGTGGTGGCGCCGCCCTCACCGATGGGCACGCTGGGGCCCGCGCGCTGGCTGCGGCCGCCGTCCCCCGAGGCCGCGCAGGTGCCGCCGGCCCGGCTGCTGCTGGGGACGCTCGCGTACATCTGCCACCGGGTGGGCCGGGCGCGGCCCCGGTGCGAGGCGTAGGGGCACGGCTGCGGGGCCCCAGGGCCCACGGGCCGGGCGGCGGCGGACGCGCGAAGGGCGGGTGACCCGGTCGGGGCCACCCGCCCTTCCGCCGTGCGGGGCGGTACGGGGAGCGCGGCGGTCAGTCGCCGATCAGCGCGTCCACGAAGGCGGCCGGTTCGAAGGGCGCCAGGTCGTCGGCGCCCTCGCCGAGCCCCACCAGCTTGACCGGGACGCCCAGTTCGCGCTGGACCGCCACGACGATGCCGCCCTTCGCCGTGCCGTCGAGCTTGGTCAGGACGATGCCGGTGATGTCCACGACCTCGGCGAACACCCTGGCCTGCACGAGGCCGTTCTGCCCGGTGGTCGCGTCGAGCACCAGCAGCACCTCGTCCAGCGGACCGTGCTTCTCGACGACCCGCTTCACCTTGCCGAGCTCGTCCATGAGGCCGGTCTTGGTGTGCAGGCGGCCCGCGGTGTCGATCAGGACGACGTCGGCGCCCTCCGCGATGCCCTCCTTGACCGCGTCGAAGGCGACCGACGCGGGGTCGCCGCCCTCGGGGCCGCGCACCGTACGGGCGCCGACGCGTTCGCCCCAGGTCTGGAGCTGGTCCGCCGCGGCGGCACGGAAGGTGTCCGCGGCGCCGAGCACGACGGACCTGCCGTCGGCGACCAGCACCCGGGCGAGCTTGCCCGTGGTCGTGGTCTTGCCGGTCCCGTTGACGCCGACGACCATCACCACGGCCGGGGTGTCGAGGGGGCTCTCGGTGTTCACCTCGCGCGGCAGGTCCGCGCCGACGAGGGTGATCAGCTCCTCGCGCAGCAGCGTGCGCAGTTCCTCCGGGCTGCGGGTGCCGAGCACCCTGACCCGCTCCCGCAGCCGCTCCACCAGCTCCTGGGTCGGCTTCACGCCGACGTCGGCGGTGAGCAGCGTGTCCTCGATCTCCTCCCAGGTCTCCTCGTCGAGGTGCTCGCGCGACAGCAGCGTGAGCAGGCCCTTGCCGAGCGAGTTCTGGGAGCGCGCGAGGCGGGCGCGGAGGCGCACGAGACGGCCGGCGGTCGGCTCGGGCACCTCGACAGGCGGTGCGGGCGCCAGCCCGACGACCGGGTCCTCGACGGCGACCGGCGTCTCGGTCGCGGTCTCCGCGTCGGGGAGGCCGACCTCCTCGATGGTCCTGCGGTGTTCGTCCCGCGGGGTCTCGGCCTCGTCGCCGACGTGCGGTTCGGTCGGCGGGGAGGTGATGGTGGGCGCGGCGGGCGGCGGCGGAGGAAGCTTCCTCTTCTTGCGGCTTCGTCCGACCACGAGCCCGCTGAGGCCGCCGATGACGACCACGGCGATGACTACAACAAGGATGACGAGTTCCATAACGCTCCCCAGTATCGGCCACGACCGCGTGCGGCCCGGCACGGCCGCTCCGGGGACCGTACGCCGGTCCCCGGGGTGATCACACGGCCCGTCAGGCAGTGATCTGTAACCTCTGCCAACCTATGCGGACGTTCCGCCGCTCCCCGGAAGGCACGGGAAGGCGCGGCGGCGCCCGCGGGGCCCGTGTTCCCCGGCCCGGCCCGCTCAGCGGAGGCGCTGGCTGATCACCTTCGACACGCCGTCGCCCTGCATGGACACGCCGTAGAGCGCGTCCGCCACCTCCATCGTCCGCTTCTGGTGCGTGATCACGATCAGCTGCGAGCTCTCCTGGAGCTCCTGCATGATCCGGATCAGCCGCTGGAGGTTGGTGTCGTCGAGGGCCGCCTCGACCTCGTCCATCACATAGAACGGGCTGGGGCGCGCCTTGAAGATCGACACCAGCAGCGCCACCGCGGTCAGCGACCGCTCGCCGCCCGACAGCAGGGACAGGCGCTTGACCTTCTTGCCCGGCGGGCGCGCCTCCACCTCCACCCCGGTGGTGAGCATGTTCTCCGGGTCGGTCAGCAGCAGCCTGCCCTCGCCGCCAGGGAACAGCCGGGAGAAGACGCCCTCGAACTCGCGGGCCGTGTCCCGGTACGCCTCGGTGAAGACCTGCTCGACCCGCTCGTCGACCTCCTTGACCACCTGGAGCAGGTCGGCGCGGGTCTTCTTCAGGTCCTCCAGCTGCTCGGAGAGGAAGTTGTGGCGCTCTTCGAGGGCCGCGAACTCCTCAAGGGCCAGCGGGTTGACCTTGCCGAGCTGCTGGTAGGCCCGCTCGGCCGCGCGCAGCCGCTTCTCCTGCTCGCCGCGCGCGAACGGCCGCGGCCGGTTGCGCGGGTGGCCGGGGTCCTCGGGCAGCACCTCTCCCTCGGCCGGCGGGGACGGCGGCACGGGCTGGTCGGGGCCGTACTCCGCGACGAGCCCGGCCGGCTCCACGCCCAGTTCCTCCAGTGCCTTCGTCTCCAGCTGCTCGATGCGCATCCGCTTCTCGGCGCCCAGCACCTCGCCCCGGTGCACCGAGTCGGTGAGCCGGTCGAGCTCCGCCTTGAGCTCGCGCCCGCGCTCGCGCTCCGCCGCGAGATCGCGCTCGCGCTCCGCCTTCGCCGCCTCCGCGGCGACCCGCTCCTGCTCGGCGCGGCCCACGGAGACCTCGACGTGCGCGAGCAGCTGGCGCGCGCCCGCCGCGACCGCCCCCGCGACCGTCGCCTCGTGGCGCAGCCTGGCCCTGCGCTGCTCGGCGCGCGCCCTGGCCTCGCGCTCGGCGCGCGCGCCCCGGTCGAGGGCGTCGGCGCGGCCCGCGAGCCCCTTCACCCGCTCCTCGTGGGTGCGGACCTGGAGCCGGGCCTCCATCTCGGTCTGGCGGGCGTTGGCGCCGTCGGCCGCGAGCCGGTCCCGTACGGAGGTGTCCGGCTCGTCGTCGCCGTCCTCGTCCGCAGCCTCCTCGGCGACGAGCAGCCGCTCCGCGAGTTCCTCGGCCTCCGCCGTGGCGCGCTCCAGCGACTCGGTGGCCTTGGCGACGGCTGCCGCGGCGCGCTCCGCCTCGCCCGCGGCGCCGCGGGCCTGCCCGGCGAGGCGGCCCAGCTGTCCGGAGACCGCCGACTTCTCCCGGTCGGCCGCGCGCCGCCGCTCCCCCAGCTCCTCGACCCGGGCCGCGGCCTCCGTCCTCGCCCCGGCCGCCGCCTGCTGCGCGGCGGCCAGCCCCTCGCAGCGCACGGCGAGCCCGGCCAGCTCGGCCGCCTCCGCGTCGACGGACGCCTGCACCTCCAGCAGGCTCGGCGCGCCCGCAGAGCCGCCGTGCGCGAAGTGCGCCCCGAGGATGTCGCCGTCCGCGGTGACCGCGGTCAGCGCAGGCCGGGTCCGCACGAGCTCCTCGGCGTCCTCCAGCGTGGCGACGGCGACCATGTCGCGCACCAGCCGCCCCACCGCGTCGACCAGCGCGGGCGGCCCGCCGATCAGGTCGGTGACGGGCAGCGGCTGCCCCGCGAGGGCCCCGGCGTGCCGCGGTTCCGGCCCGGCCGCCGCGGCCCTGTGGAGGTCCGCGCCGTCCCCGAAGGCGGGTGGCGTACGGTCCACGGGGTGCGTGTCCTCCCGGCCGTGGCCCGCCGCGCCGGACCCGGGGGGCGGGGCCTCCCGGTCCGCGGCGCCGGGCGCGGCCTGCGGGGGCCGTCCGCCCTGCGCGGGCAGGGCC
>NZ_BAABEP010000056.1:0-39527 GCF_039540215.1 Streptomyces tremellae | reverse complement strand
CAACACCAGCGAAACCGGCAGCGCGAGATTGACGAACGACATAGAGGCACCCCCCCGCGGTGTGGTGTGCGGAGGGGCGTCCCCGCGGTGCGGTGTGCGGGGGAGGTGGGGTGTGGTGTGCTTGACCTCAAGCGCTTGAGGTGTGTTCTGCTGCGCTGCATGACGACGTACACGATTCAGGACGTGTCCCGGCACAGCGGGCTCAGCGAGCCGACGCTGCGCTACTACGAGGACGTCGGGCTCGTCGGCCCGATCGCCCGCGACGAGCGGAGTGGGCACCGGCGCTACCGCAGCGCGGACATCGACACCCTCGACGCGCTCGCCTGCCTGCGCGCGGTCGGCGTGGGCATCGACGACATGCGTACCTACCTGGCGAACCGCGCACGCGGCCGGTCGGCCGCGGGCGCGCAGCGCGATCTGCTGCTGCGGCACGCCGAGCGCATCGAGGGGGAGATCGCCGCCCAGCGCGCGCGCCTCGACTACCTGCGGGAGAAGGCCGCGCTGTGGGACGCGCGCGACCGTGGGGACGGCGCGGCCGAGGACGAGGCGGTACGGCGGCTCGTGGACGTCGTCGGTGGGCTGGGGGTGGCGCGATGAGCCGGGTACTGGTCACCGGGGGCTCAGGCTACGTGGGCACGCAGCTGATCGCCGCGCTGCTGCGGGCGGGCCGTCCGGTGCGGGCGACGGCGCGCTCCCTGGCCAGGGAGGCGGACCTGCGGGCCGCGGTGCGGCGCGGGGGCGCCGACGACGCGGGCCTTGAGGTCGTCGCCGCCGACCTGATGTCCGACGACGGCTGGCCCGCCGCCGTGGCGGGGTGCGCGGAGGTCCACCATGTGGCCTCGCCGATCCCGGTCGCCCAGCCGGACGACCCCGACGAGCTGATCGTGCCCGCCCGCGAGGGCACGCTGCGGGTGCTGCGCGCGGCCCGCGACGCGGGGGCGCGGCGGGTGGTGCTCACGTCGTCGTTCGCCGCGGTCGGCTATACGCCGAAGCCGGGCGCCGAGTACACCGAGGACGACTGGACCGACCCCGACACCCCCGGACTCGCGCCCTACCCGCGCTCCAAGGCGATCGCCGAGCGCGCCGCGTGGGACCTGATGGAGCGGGACGGCGGCGGCACGGAGCTGGTCGTCGTCAATCCGACGTTCATCCTGGGACCCACGCTCACCAGTGCCCTCGGCTCCTCGGCCCAGCTGGTCAAGGCGATGCTCGACGGGGCGCTCGCCGTCGCGCCGCGCGCCCGCTTCGGCGTGGTCGACGTGCGGGACGTGGCCGACCTGCACCTGCGCGCGATGGCCGCGCCCGAGGCCGCCGGCCGACGCTACCTCGCCGTCGCGGACGGCCCCGCGACCAGCTTCCTCGAAGTGGCCGGGGTGCTGCGCCGCGGCCTCGGCGAGCTCGCCGCGCGCGTGCCCACCAGCGAGGCGGAGGGCGCGGACCTGCCGCGCCCCGTCATCCACAACGACCGCGCACGCGAGGAACTGGGCTGGCGCCCGCGGCCCGTCGAGACCACGGTCGTGGAGACGGCGGAGAGCCTGCGGGAGCTCGGAGTGCTGGGAGGCGCGGGGGAGCGGTGAGGACGGGGCGCGTGCGCTGGGCGGGTGCGTGCCGTACGGGGGCGCGTGCGCTGGGCGGGTGCGCGCGGCGTGCGGGCGTATGCCGGGTGGGCGGGTGCGCGCCGTCGCGGGCGTTTCTCGCGCGGGGTGTGCCTGGCCCGGCGCGGGACCGGCGCCGGGCGCGGTGTCCTTCGCCGGACGGGGAGCGGCCCCGGGCCCGTGCGGGTCCGGGGCCGCTGAGGCGCCCGTCGGGGTGCTTGCCGAAGGGCGCGCCCAGGGCGGACGCCGTCCCCGATCCGGTGCGCCGCCGCGGCTGAGCACCACCCGGGGCCGCCGTGCTCAGCCGCGGCGCCTGCGGGTACGGCGTACGACCAGCAGGGTCGCGGCGAGCGCGCCGCCCGCCGCCGCGAGCAGCGGGGTGCGGTGGGCGCGCGCCGTGCGCACGCCCTGGCCCGCCTTCTCGCGTACGGGCTCCGGCGTGCGCTCCTGCACCGCCTGGGCCGCCTGCGCGGCCCGGTCCCGCAGCCGGGTGGACCGTTCGGCGGCCCGCTGCCGCACCGCGTCCGTCTTCTCCTGGACGCGAGCCTTGACGTCGGCCTTCGCGGCGAGCGCCCCGATGGTCTCGCCGAGCTCCTCCCGGGTCGCCTCGACGCGCGCCCGCAGCTCCTCGGGGGTGGCCGCGTCGGTGGTTCCCGCGGTGTTCTCGCCGGTGTGTTCGGTGGTTTCGCTGATGTGTTCCGTGGTGTGTGCGGTGTCGTGCCGACTGCTCATCGGTGTGCCTTCTCCCTGATCTCGGCGACATCGGCCCTGACGCTCTCCATCGTCTGCTCGGGCTTCGGCGGGGTGGCCCGGCCGATCTCCCGCCTGCCGAGCGCCGCCATCAGCGCGGCGGTGGCCGCGAGCACGCCGGTGACGATCAGGGCCGCCGCCCACACATCGAGTACGAGGGCGAGCGCGGCGATCGCCGCGGCCGTCAGCGCCTGGAGCGCGAGGACCCCGACGAGTCCCGCGCCGCCGAAGAGGCCGCCGCCCTTGCCGAAGCGCTTGCCCTTCCGGGCCATCTCCGCCTGCGCGAGGCGCATCTCGTCGCGGACGAGTTCGGAGAGTTCGCGGGAGGCGCGCTGGACCAGTTCGCTGACCGAGTCCTGCGTCCCGCTGTCGGTGCGATGGAGATCGGTTGATGCCATGGCTCCTCACCCTGTCCTTCTCGCTTTCTCGACTGTCCGGAGTGCGCTCCGCGGCGCGGTCCGAGGCCGGGTCCGCGGTGCGGTCCGAAGCGGGGTCCCGGTGCGGGACCGAGGCGGCCGCGGGCCCCCGCTCCCGCACCGGGTACCCGCGCGGCGGCCGGTCACGTCCCCCGGGGCCCGGGGTGTGCCCGGGGCGCGCGGAAGCGGCGGGTGCGCGCCGTGGCGCGCAGGCGTGCGCGGTCCTCCTCGTCCCACTCCCGGGTGTCGCGCGGCTGGAGGTACGGCTCCTCGTCCGCCGGATGGCCGCCGGCGACGGCCCGCTGGCGGCTCAGCTCCGCGTCGAACTCAAGGCCGAGCAGGATCGCCAGGTTGGTGATCCACAGCCACACCAGGAAGACGATCACACCCGCGAAGGTGCCGTATGTCTTGTTGTACGAGGCGAAGTTGGCGACGTACAGCGCGAAGCCGCCGGAGGCGACGGCCCAGACGAGCAGTGCGAGGAAGCTGCCAGGCGTGGTCCAGCGCACGCCGCGCATCCGCACGTTCGGCGTCGCCCAGTACAGGATCGCGATCATGGCGGTGGCCAGGACCACGAGCACCGGCCACTTGGCGACCGACCACACCGTGAGGAAGGTGTCGCCCACGCCCATGGCGTCGCCGACGTGGCGGGCGACGCCGCCCGTGAACACCACGATGAGCGCGCTGACCACGGCCAGGACCATCAGCGCGACGGTCACGCCGAGGCGCACCGGCAGCACCTTCCACAGCGGCCGGCCCTCCGGCACGTCGTAGACGGCGTTCGCGGTACGGATGAACGCCGCGACGTAGCCCGAGGCCGACCACACCGCGAGCAGCAGACCCACGACGGCCATGACGGAGCCGACGCCCGCGCGCCCCTCCAACTGTCGCACCACGGTGGTCAGGATGTCCCTCGCCGGTCCCGGCGCGAGCTTCCTGATGCTGTCGAGCACCTGCTGCGTCGCCGAGTGCCCGACCACGCCGAGCAGGGAGATGAGCGCAAGCAGCGCGGGGAACAGCGCCTGGATGCTGTAGTACGTGAGCGCCGCGGCCTTGTCGGTCAGCTCGTCCTTCTTGAACTCTCTGAACGTGCCTTTGAGCACCGCCTTCCAGGACTGCTCCGTCAGCTCGACCGGGGAGTCGGGGGCCTGCCGCTCCACCCGCTCGTCCGGCCCCTCACCCGGCTCGCGCCCGCTCCGCGCCTCCCGGCCGACCGCGCCGCGGCCACCGCGCGCCTCGTGCTCTCCGTGCCCTTTCCCTGTGCCAAGCATGGTGAGCGGATTACCCGCTTCGCCCGCGCCATGCATCCCGCCTGCGGGCCGTCCGACGAGTGCCGCGCGGTGGGCGCCTTCCGGAGCGGCGCGCCACGACAAGGTGGCGGCCGCGATCCAAGACCCGCAGAAATGTGCACGGTGATTTCGGGGAATGTCGGGTGTGGCGGCGTTCCGGCAATCTCTTCGTCTGGAGTTCCTTGCCAACTCCTTTGAGACGCGGCTAGCCTGACGCCGCACCAGGAAAACGGAATGCGGTGAATTCGGGCGCCCATGGTCGGCGCCCCCCTTTTTCTTGAGGAGCCGGCGTGCGCGGGACGCGGTCTTTCATGGTGGGTTCCGGCGGGACGGCGCGCCCCGGGGGGCGCGGGCGGTCCCGCCGGCCGCTCGCCGCCGGCGCGCTCGGCGCGGCGCTGCTGGTGGTCGGTCTTCCCGGCCAGGCGAGCGCGGACGTCCTCCCCTCGCTCCCGCAGAACGCGGACGGGCTCGAACAGACCTTCTCGCCCGCGTACGACTACGACGGGGACGGCTGCTACGCCACCGCCGCCATCAGCCCGGACGGCACCCTCAACCCGGGCCTCAAGCTGGGCGGCGACGTCAACGGCCACTGCCACGACCCGGCCCAGCTCGACAACGCCAACACGTACTCGCGCGAGAAGTGCAACAACGACTGGTGCGCGGTCGTGTACGCCAGCTACTTCGAGAAGGACCAGGCGACGCTCGGCCCGCTCGCCATCGGCCACACCCACGACTGGGAGCACGTCGTGGTGTGGACCAACGACAACCAGGTCAAGTACGTCTCGGTGTCCCAGCACGCCGGCTACCAGGTGGCGCCCGCCTCCGACATACGCTTCGACGGCACGCACCCGAAGGTCGTCTACCACAAGGACGGGGCCTCGACCCACGACTTCCGCTTCGCCAACGGCAATGACGAACCCGCGGAGAACGCCACGGGCAACTGGTTCTATCCGCGCCTTGTCGGATGGAACGGATATCCCGCGGGATTGCGCGACAAACTCATGAACGCGGACTTCGGCGAGGCGACCATCAAGATCAACGACGCGCGTTTCCATGACGCGCTGAACAATTCCAAGCCGCAGGGCATCCCCTTCGACCCGAACGCCTGAGCCCACGCCAGGCCGGCGTACGGCAGGGGCGCCCCCTGCCGTACGGCCCTGGGCCGCGTCCGTGCGTCGGTACGCGCGGGCTCAGCGCACCACCGGTGGGCGGAAGCGGAACGGGTCGCTGTTCAACGGGCCAAGTCGGGCGTGGAGTTCGACGTGGGACGCGGATTCGGGCACCGTCAGCCTGGTGCGTGCCCCGCCGAGGCGGGCGCGGCTCCGGCCCCGGTAGCGGAAGGCGACGCCGACCTCGTGCGCCCCGGGGGATACCCGCAGTTCGAACCTGCCCCAGGGGCCGATCCGTTCCTCGCCGTCGACGCTGAGCGCCGGCCGGGTCAGGAGGCGGTGGAAGGGCGCGGCGACCGGATGGGGGGCCACTCGGACCGTCAGCGCCACCCCGCCCGCCCCGGCCGCCGCGTCCTCCGGTGGCTGTTCCGCCACGCCGCCGCCCCCTCGTCCCGTGTCGCGCCCCGGTCCTCGCGGAGCCATGCTGCCCGGCCGGGGAGCCGCGCGGAAGGGCGCCGCCGAGGCCGCGGGCTTCTCCTGGTCTCGTCACACAGCGTTGTCCGCTACCGCTACTGTTGTGGGTAAACACGGGCGTACGGGCAGTGACTGTCCTTCCGCAGGGCCGCCTGCCCCGGGGTACACCGTGCCTTTTCCATCGGAGGTACGGCAGAGGAAGGCGGTGCGTGCGCGGTGCGTGAGCGAGTGGTGGGGCGGGGCGGGGGCGTGGAACCCGAAGGGGCCGCGGACGAAGGGGCGAGCGCCGTCGCGGCCGTCGTGGGACGGCAGGTGAGGCTCTGGCGGGAGAGTGCCGGGCTCGGGGCGGCGGAGCTCGCGGACGCGCTGGGCTACAGCGACGCCCTCGTGCACGGGATCGAGGCAGGCACCCGCATCCCCAAGGCGGAGTTCCTGGAGCGCGCCGACGAGGTCCTTCGGGCGGGCGGCCGGATCGCCGGGATGAAGCGGGACCTCGCACGGGTCGAACGCTCCTCTCTCACAAGGAGGTTGATCCGGCTGGAGGCGGAGGCCGCCGAGATCGGGCAGTACGCGCGCCACAACGTCCCGGGGCTGCTGGAGACGGCTGCGCACGCGCGGGCGGTGTTCGGGATGAGGCTGCCGGCCCGCGCCCCCGACGCCATCGACCGGCTGGTCGAGGCGCGGACGGCGCGCAGGGCGGTCTTCGAGCGCACACCGCCGCCGATGCTCTCCTTCGTGCTGGAGGAAGTCGTGCTCAGGCGCCCGCTCGGCGGTCGCGCCGTCCTGCGTGAGCAGCTGGAACACCTGCTGGAGCTCGGGGAGTCGCGCAACGTCACCCTCCAGGTCATGCCGACGGACATCGAGACGCACGCCGGCCTTGACGGCGAGCTGCGGCTGCTCGGCCTTCCCGACGGCACCACCCTCGCCCACTGCGAGGAAGGATCGCCCGCGCCGGTCGTCTCCGCCCCGCGCCTCGTACGGCCGCTGCGGCTGCGCTACGGGGCGATCCGGGCGCAGGCCCGCACGCCCCGCGAGTCGCGGACGTTCATCGAGAAGGTGCTGCGGGAGGTGTGACGTCCGGGCGTCGCCCCGGGGCTACTCTCGGCGGATGGTCTCTGCCGACGTGCTCACCCTCGCCGACCTCGCCGCCGATCCGCATCCGCATCTCGCGCGGCTGCGGGCGGCGGGGCCCGTGGTGTGGGTGGAGGCGCTCGGCGGGTGGCTGGTGACCGCGCGGGAGCCGGCCGTGCGGGTGATGCGGGACGCGGAGACGTTCACCGTGCACGACCCGCGGTTCACCACGGCCCGGGTGATCGGGCCGAGCATGCTCTCGCTCGACGGGGACGCACACGCGCGGCACCGCGAGCCGTTCGTGGAGCCGTTCAAGCCGCGCGCCGTGCACGCGGCCTTCGCGGAGACGATCAGGGGCGAGGCGGCCCGGCTGCTCGACGCGCTCGCGCCCGCGGGCGGCGGGGAGTTGCGGCGCGGCTTCGCGGGGCCGCTCGCCGCCGTGGTCATGGCCGACGTGCTGGGGCTTGCCGAGGTGCCCGTGCCCGAGGTGCTCGGCTGGTACGACGCCATCGTGCGCGCGGTCGACCGGCTCACGCGGGGCGAGGAGGCGGGGGCCGAGGGCCCGGCCGCCTATGCGGCGCTGCGGGACGCGGTCGCCTCGACCCTGCGGGCGGGGGGCGGCGGTTCGCTGCTTGCGGGTGCGGCCGGTCGGCTCGGCCTGCCCGAGGTCGCGTCGAACGCCGCCGTGCTGCTGTTCGGCGGCATCGAGACCACCGAGGGCATGATCGCCAACGCCCTGTACCACCTGCTCTCGGAGCCGGCCCTCGCCGACGCCGTACGGGACGACCCGGCGCTCCTCGACGGCGCGGTCGAGGAGTCCCTGCGGCTCGAACCCGGCGCGGCGGTCGTGGACCGCTACGCCACGCGCGACACGGAGCTCTGCGGCGCCCGGATCGCCGGAGGGGACCTCGTCGTCGTCTCGCTCGCCGGAGCGAACCGGGACCCCGGGGTGTTCCCCGAGCCGGACCGCTTCGACCCGCGGCGCGCCAACTCCCGGCTCCAGCTGGCCTTCGCGCACGGCCCGCACTACTGCCTCGGCGTGCACCTCGCGCGGCTCGAGGCGGTGATCGCGCTGCGCGCCTGCTTCGAGCGCCTGCCGGGTCTGCGGCTCGACACGGACCGGCCGAGCACCCCGTACGGCCTGGTCTTCCGCAAGCCGCAGGAGCTGGCGGCGCGTTGGGACGCCCCGTAGGGGACCCGGGCCCAGGGGACTCGCGAGGCCCCTGGGGCGTCCCGCGCGCCGGCGCGCGTGCTCAGCGGGTGTGCGGGGTGACCACGGGGAAGTCGACGTCGGTGCCGGCCAGTTCGTTGAAGTAGTTGGTCAGGACGTTGAGGGCGACGTTGGCGACGACCTCGGTGATCTCCGCGTCCGTGACGCCCGCGGCGCGGGCCGCCGCGACGGCCTGCTCCCCGTCCCGGCCGCGGTGCTCGACGACGCTTCGGGTGAGCGAGAGCAGGGCCTGGACGTGGGGGTCGGACGAGCGGCCCTCGCGGGCGGCGGCCAGCTCGTCGCTGTCGAGCTTGGCGAACTCGCCGCCGATGAAGGTGTGGGCCGACAGGCAGTAGCCGCAGCCGTTGAGTTCGGCCGTGAGGATCGAGATGCGCTCGCGCACGGCGTGCGGGAGCACGCCCGTGGCGAGGGCGCCGTTCATGGCGAGGTACCCCTTGACGGCCGCCGGGCTGTTGGCCAGCACCTTGATCAGGTTCGGGACCGAGCCCATGGCCTTCTGGGCCTCGGCCAACTGCTCGGCCGCCCTGCCGGTCGCGGTCGCCGGGTCGATCTCGGGAAGTCGCGGCATCTCGCTCGCCTCTCTCATGGTTCGACGGCCGCCTGTGCGGCACGTTCCCGCGCATCCGCGCACCGCCCCGGTCGGAAAGGAGCGGCTAATGCTTGATGCGTCTTCAATCGTTAGTGATCGTGGCATGGCTCTTTCCCGACTGTCAAATGCTTGGATTCTCTATAAGCATTAGGCGGGTAGGTAGACTGGGTGTCATGGAGCTTGGGACGGCCCTGCGCGAGGCCCTGCTGGGAGAACCCCTGCCGGTCGAGCTGATGAACTCGGTCCACATCGACCGGGGTGGCCCGATGTACGACCTGGTCGGCGACGCGAAGCGGGCCGGGTGCTGGGTCGCGGCGATCGGACCCCGGCTGCCCGCCCTGGCGGCCGGCGGCGCAGCCCCGGCCGCCGCCGCCCCGGGCGCGGGCGCCCCACCCGCCGTCCTGCTGGACGAGGCGGACGCCCGCGGCCTCTGCGACCTCCGTACGGCTCTTCGGGCCCTCGCCGCCGAAGTCACCGACGCGCCCCCGCAGTTCACCGGGGCGGACGCGCCCGCGCCGGAGGCGGCGGTGGAGACGGTGAACCGGCTCAGCGGCCTCGCGCCGGTCTGGCCCGTGCTCGCCTGGCCCGCGGGGGAGGAGCCGGCGGAGGAGTGCGGCACGGACGCCGGGTACGGCGACTTCGTCGTCTCCTGTGTGGCACGGCAGGCCGTGGAACTCTTCGCCGGGCCCCGGCGCGCCCGGCTGCGCGCCTGCCTCGCGCCCGGCTGCGACCGGTACTTCGTCAAGGACCACTCGCGCAGGGAGTGGTGCACCAGGGCGTGCGGCAACCGCGCCAGGGTCGCCCGCCACTACCGCCGCCACCACGGCGCCCCCGCCCAGCAGGCGGGCGGCGCCCGGCCGCGGCACTGAGCGGCCGGGCTGCCGGGCGCGCCGGCCGCCCCGCCGGTTCGCTCAGGCTTCCAGCGAGGCCATGTCGATGACGAAGCGGTAGCGGACCTGGGACCGTTCGAGGCGCGCGAACGCGTCGTTGACGTCCTGGACGCGGACGGTCTCGATCTGCGCGGTGATCCCGTGCGCGCCGCAGAAGTCGAGCATCTCCTGGATCTCCGGCATGCCGCCCGCCGAGGACGCCGCGTAGGAGCGGCGTGCGGGGATGAGGGCCCAGTTGTTCATGGTGATGTCCTCGTCGGGGGCGCCGACGTTGACGAGGGTGCCGTCCAGCTTGAGCAGGCCCAGGTAGCGGTCGAAGTGGAGCGCGCCTGAGACGGTGCACAGGACGATGTCGAAGCTGCCGGCCAGCTCCTCGAAGGTCGCGGGGTCCTCGGTCGCGTAGTAGTGGTCCGCGCCGAGCCGCAGCCCGTCGTCCTTCTTGCCGAGAGTGCGGGAGAGCACGGTGACCTCGGCGCCCATCGCGTGCGCGAGCTGCACGGCGACATGTCCGAGGCCGCCCATGCCGAGGACCGCGATCCGCGTGCCGGGGCCCACCTTCCAGTGCGCGAGCGGCGAGTACGTGGTGATGCCGGCGCACAGCAGGGGAGCGGCCGCGTCCAGCGGCAGGCTGTCGGGGATGCGGACGACGTACCGCTCGTCGACGACGATCTCGCCCGAGTAGCCCCCTTGCGTCGTCTCGCCGTCCCGGTCCACGGCGTTGTAGGTGGAGGTGCAGCCGTTCAGGCAGTACACCTCGAGGCCGGCCTCGCACGCCTCGCACGTGCGGCAGGAGTCGATGTACGTGCCGACGCCGACGCGGTCGCCGACGGCGTACCTGGTGGCGTCGGGGCCCGTCTCCACGACGAGGCCGGTGATCTCGTGGCCGGGGACCATCGGGTAGAGGCCCTTGCCCCAGCCGTCGGACGTCTGGACGACGTCGGTGTGGCAGACGCCGCTGTACTTGATCGCGATGCGCACGTCGGCGCCGCGCACGGCGCGGCGGGTGATGGTCGTGGGCGCGAGCGGCGCGCCCGCTGACGGGGCGGCGTAGGCGGGGATGGTGCTCATGGCTGGCTTCTCTCCGGAATCTCGTACGGGGACGTCGCAGGGGTGTCGTACGGAGGTGCCGCACGCGGGTGGCGTACGGGGGCGTCGCGCGCGGGGGAACGCGGTGGTCAGAACGCCTGGTCGGTGGGGCGGATCACGACCTCGTTGACGGCGCGGCGGCGCGGTCCCGTGGCGATGTACGCGATGGCGTCGGCGATGTCCTCGGGGTGGAGCTTCTCCACGCCGGCGAACCGGTCGTTCTCGACGTCCTGGGCGTGCTGCTGCTGGTGGCCGAACAGCTCGGTGTCCACGGCGCCCGGCTCCACCACGGAGAAGCGCACGCCGTGCGGCGCGTACTCCTGGCGCCAGGACTCAGTGGCCGCCGTGACGCCGAACTTGGTGGCGTTGTAGACCGCCACCGTCGGCGCGGCCGACCGCCCGGCGACCGAGCTGACGTTCACCACGTCGGCGACCCCGCGGCCGCCGGACGCCGCGGCGTCGAGCAGGTGCGGCAGGGCGGCCTTCGTCATGTACAGCAGGCCCTTCAGATTGACGTCGACCATCAGGTCCCACTCGTCGAGCCTGGCGCGCAGCGAGTCGCCGTTGAGCATCACGCCGGCCGCGTTGACCAGGACGTCCAGCCGGCCGAAGCGCTCCACGGCCCGGGCGACGGCGTCGGCCGCCGCGTCGGCGCGGGTGACGTCGGCGGTCAGGGCCACCGCCCGGCCGCCGCGCTCGGCGACCTCTTCGGCGAGCTGCTCCACGCGCTCCGCGCGGCGCGCCACCAGGGCGACGGCCGCGCCCTCCCTGGCGAGCCGCAGCACGGTGGCGCGGCCGATACCGCTGCTCGCGCCGGTGATGACGGCGACGGTCGAGTCCAGTGTCCCGGGCATCGTCTTCCTCCTCGTTCGGTCTGCTCGATGCATGTGAAAGCCCTCTTACTTTAATGTAAGAGACCTCTTCCATTGAGGCAAACGTCCCCGGCGGGGTGCGGAGGGGGGCAGAGGGGCGCGTGAGTAATGTAAGATGTCTCTTACATCTGCATGAGGCCGAAAGGAGGGGGCGCGTGCCCAAACGGGAGACGTACCACCACGGCGACCTCAAGGCCGCGCTCGTCGAGGCCGCGCTCGCCGTCATCGCGGAACAGGGCATGAGCGCGGTGTCCGTCGCCGACATCGCGCGCAGGGCCGGCGTCAGCAGTGGCGCCCCCTACCGGCATTTTCCCAGCCGCAAGGCGCTGCTCACCGCGGCCGCCGTCACCGCGGCCCACCGGCTGACCGCCGCCCTGCACGAGGCGCGTCCCGCCGCGGGCCCGGACTCCGACGCGGTCGCCGACTCGGCCGAGGCCATCGCCGTGTACACCGGGTTCGCCGCCGAGCACGGCTCGGGGTTCGACCTGATCTTCGCCGAAGAACTCCAGGGCGCAGGCGACCCGGAGCTGCTCGCGGCCGGGCGCGGCGTGATGGACGCCTTGCTGCCCGCGGCCCTGGAGATCACCGGAGGCGAGGCGCGGGCCGCGCTGCGGCTGCTCGAACGGCAGATCGCCGCGGGCCACGGCTACGCCGCCCTCTACCGCAGCGGCTTCCTCAACCGGCGCGGCCCCACCGTCGAGGACATCGCGGGCCACGCCGCCGCCATCGCGCGCAGCCTCGCGCTGGACGCGCGGACCGGGCCGCGCGGCCCGGTGGCCCGATGACGGACGGCGTGATCATCGGTGTCGATGTCGGGACCGCCGTGGTCAGGTCGGCCGCGTCCACCCCGCACGGCCGGGAGCTCGGCGGCGCCGCGCCCCTCGCGGCCTGACGCGCCCGGCAGCTGTGAAGGCGGGCGCACGGGTGCCGACGAGAGGGGAACGGGGTCCCCGCGCCGCGGGCGCGGACCGTCCCCGAGGCGGCCCTCCGCGGCGGGCGGGCCGGGGCTCCGGCGGGCGGCCCCCGCGGCGCGAGCCGGGTCCCCGAGGCGGTGCCGGCTCCGCCCGTGCTCCGGGCGGGGGCGGCTCGCCGGCCCCCGCGATACGCCCGTCCGGGCGCCCCCGCGGGCGGCGACGATTCGGACGTATGGCCGTGGGGTAGGGTTCTCGGTCGCGATTGGCCAGGCCCGGCGGCCCTGTGGCACACTGGTCCGGTTGCTCGGTTGAGTGCCGATGCTGCGCGCCTCCCGCCGGGGGGACTGGAAGCGAGTCCCACAGTACTCGTCGCCCCAACTGCCTCTCCGGGCAGCGCTGGGGCGGACGTACGGGAATCTTCCGGGAAGCGTGGCGGGGTGCCGGCCAGGCACCGGTGGCGGTCGGCCTCTCTGGTCGGCCCGGTTCCGTTTCCCCCTGGTAGGGATTCCGCTCTGCGGTCTTCCGTGGAGGGAACGCGACACGCCCGACCGCGTGGGTCGGCCATCGGCGTCAGAGCGTAAGACAGAGAACGGGAATTCGAAGCAGCCATGGCGGGACAGAAGATCCGCATCCGGCTCAAGGCCTACGACCACGAGGTCATCGACTCCTCGGCGAAGAAGATCGTCGAGACGGTGACGCGCACTGGTGCGTCGGTCGCGGGCCCGGTGCCGCTGCCCACAGAGAAGAACGTGTACTGCGTCATCAAGTCGCCGCACAAGTACAAGGACTCGCGCGAGCACTTCGAGATGCGCACGCACAAGCGCCTGATCGACATCCTCGACCCGACGCCCAAGACCGTTGACTCGCTGATGCGCCTGGACCTTCCGGCCGGCGTCGACATCGAGATCAAGCTCTGAGAGGCGCGGAAGAGATGACCAAGCAGATCAAGGGCGTCCTGGGCGAGAAGCTCGGCATGACCCAGGTCTGGGACGAGAACAACCGTGTCGTCCCGGTGACCGTCGTCAAGGCCGGGCCCTGTGTCGTGACCCAGGTCCGTACGAACGACTCCGACGGCTACGAGTCGGTCCAGATCGCCTTCGGCGAGATCGACCCGCGCAAGGTGAACAAGCCCCTCAAGGGCCACTTCGCCAAGGCCGACGTGACCCCCCGCCGCCACCTCGTCGAGCTCCGCACCGCGGACGCCTCCACGTACACGCTCGGCCAGGAGATCAAGGCCGACGTGTTCGAGTCCGGCATCAAGGTCGACGTCACCGGCAAGAGCAAGGGCAAGGGCTTCGCCGGTGTCATGAAGCGTCACAACTTCAAGGGCCTCGGCGCCGGTCACGGTACCCAGCGCAAGCACCGCTCTCCCGGCTCCATCGGTGGCTGCGCCACCCCGGGCCGCGTGTTCAAGGGCCTCCGCATGGCGGGCCGCATGGGCAACGAGCGGGTCACCACCCAGAACCTGACCGTGCACGCCGTGGACGCGGAGAAGGGCCTGCTGCTCATCAAGGGCGCGGTCCCCGGTCCCAACGGCGGTCTCGTCCTGGTTCGTACCGCGGCCAAGGGGGCCTGAGGTAAACCATGACCACCATTGACATCCTTTCGCCCGCGGGCGAGAAGTCGGGCAGCGTCGAGCTTCCCGCGGAGATCTTCGACGCCCGGGTCAGCATTCCGCTGATCCACCAGGTCGTCGTCGCGCAGCTGGCCGCCGCCCGTCAGGGCACGCACAAGACCAAGACCCGTGGCGAGGTCCGCGGCGGCGGCAAGAAGCCGTACCGCCAGAAGGGCACCGGCCGCGCCCGCCAGGGCTCGACCCGCGCGCCCCAGTTCGCCGGCGGTGGCGTCGTGCACGGCCCCGTGCCGCGCGACTACTCGCAGCGGACCCCGAAGAAGATGAAGGCCGCCGCCCTGCGCGGAGCCCTCACCGACCGCGCGCAGAACGCCCGCGTGCACGTCGTCTCCGGCGTCATCGAGGGCGACGCGCCCTCCACCAAGGCCGCGAAGACCCTGTTCGGCAAGATCAGCGAGCGCAAGAACCTGCTCCTGGTCGTCGAGCGCGCCGACGAGGCCGCGTGGCTCTCCGCCCGCAACCTGCCCCAGGTGCACATCCTGGAGCCGGGCCAGCTGAACACCTACGACGTGCTCGTCTCGGACGACGTGGTCTTCACCAAGGCCGCCTTCGAGTCCTTCGTCGCCGGCCCGAACAAGGCCAACGAAACCGAAGGGAGCGAGGCCTGATGGCTACGCGTCACCCCAGCATCGCGCCCAAGGCTGCCAAGGCCGCCAAGGCGAAGCGACTGGCCAAGGCCAGGAGCGGCGTCAAGGGCCCGGTCGTCGAGACCCCGCTGAGCAAGTCCCTGTCCGACCCGCGCGACATCCTCGTCAAGCCGGTCGTGTCGGAGAAGAGCTACGCGCTCCTCGACGAGAACAAGTACACGTTCGTCGTCGACCCGCGGGCCAACAAGACCCAGATCAAGCAGGCCGTGCAGGCGGTCTTCTCGGTCACGGTCACCGGCGTCAACACGATCAACCGGCAGGGCAAGCGCAAGCGCACCCGCTCCGGTTTCGGCAAGCGCCCCGACACCAAGCGCGCCATCGTGACCCTTGCCGAGGGCGACCGCATCGACATCTTCGGCGGCCCGACCTCCTGACGGAGGCTGGATCGTATCGAAGTCCGGAATCTTCCGAGGACTGAGAAATGGGTATCCGCAAGTACAAGCCGACGACCCCGGGCCGTCGTGGCTCCAGCGTCGCCGACTTTGTCGAGATCACGCGGTCCACGCCGGAGAAGTCGCTGGTCCGTCCCCTGCACAGCAAGGGCGGCCGCAACAACGCCGGTCGTGTGACCGTCCGCCACCAGGGCGGTGGCCACAAGCGCGCCTTCCGCGTCATCGACTTCCGTCGCCATGACAAGGACGGCGTCCCCGCCAAGGTCGCGCACATCGAGTACGACCCCAACCGCACCGCGCGCATCGCGCTGCTCCACTACGCGGACGGCGAGAAGCGCTACATCCTCGCCCCCGCGGGCCTGGAGCAGGGCGCCCGCATCGAGAACGGCCCCGGCGCCGACATCAAGGCGGGCAACAACCTGCCGCTGCGCCACATCCCGGTCGGTACCACGGTGCACGCCATCGAGCTGCGCCCCGGCGGCGGCGCCAAGTTCGCCCGCTCCGCGGGCTCCTCGGTGCAGCTGCTGGCGAAGGAGGGCTCCATGGCCACCCTTCGCATGCCCTCGGGCGAGGTCCGCATGGTCGACGTACGCTGCCGCGCCACCATCGGCGCCGTCGGCAACGCCGAGCAGTCGAACATCAACTGGGGCAAGGCAGGACGCATGCGCTGGAAGGGCGTGCGCCCGACCGTCCGCGGTGTCGCCATGAACCCGGTCGACCACCCGCACGGTGGTGGTGAGGGCAAGACCTCCGGTGGCCGCCACCCGGTGTCGCCGTGGGGTCAGAAGGAAGGTCGTACTCGGGCTCCCAAGAAGGCGAGCAACAAGTACATCGTCCGCCGCCGCAAGACGAACAAGAAGCGCTAGGAGCGGGTTAAAAGATGCCGCGCAGTCTCAAGAAGGGGCCCTTCGTCGACGACCACCTGATCAAGAAGGTGGATGTCCAGAACGAAGCCGGCACCAAGAACGTCATCAAGACCTGGTCCCGTCGCTCGATGATCGTCCCGGCCATGCTGGGCCACACGATCGCGGTGCACAACGGCAAGATCCACGTCCCGGTGTTCATCACCGAGTCGATGGTCGGCCACAAGCTCGGCGAGTTCTCGCCGACTCGCACCTTCCGCGGCCACGTCAAGGACGACCGGAAGTCGAAGCGCCGCTAGCAGCGGGGTGGAACCGATCATGACTAACACCGAAGGGACAACCATGGAAGCCAGGGCCCAGGCGCGGTACATCCGCGTCACGCCCATGAAGGCCCGCCGTGTGGTGGACCTCATCCGTGGCATGGACGCCACGGAGGCTCAGGCGGTCCTGCGTTTCGCCCCGCAGGCCGCGAGTGAGCCCGTTGGCAAGGTGCTGGACAGCGCCATCGCCAACGCCGCCCACAACTACGACCACACCGACGCCACGTCGCTGTTCATCAGCGAGGCGTACGTGGACGAGGGTCCGACGCTCAAGCGCTTCAGGCCGCGTGCCCAGGGCCGCGCGTACCGGATCCGCAAGCGGACCAGCCACATCACCGTGGTCCTCAGCAGCAAGGAAGGAACCCGGTAATGGGCCAGAAGGTAAACCCGCACGGGTTTCGGCTCGGCATCACCACGGACTTCAAGTCCCGCTGGTACGCCGACAAGCTGTACAAGGACTACGTCAAGGAAGACGTCGCCATCCGCAGGATGATGACGAAGGGCATGGAGCGGGCCGGCATCTCCAAGGTGGAGATCGAGCGCACCCGCGACCGCGTCCGCGTCGACATCCACACCGCCCGGCCGGGCATCGTCATCGGCCGCCGCGGCGCGGAGGCCGACCGCATCCGCGGCGAGCTGGAGAAGCTCACCGGCAAGCAGGTCCAGCTGAACATCCTTGAGGTCAAGAACCCCGAGACGGATGCCCAGCTGGTCGCGCAGGCCGTCGCCGAGCAGCTGTCCTCCCGCGTCTCCTTCCGTCGCGCCATGCGCAAGAGCATGCAGTCGACGATGAAGGCCGGCGCCAAGGGCATCAAGATCCAGTGCGGTGGCCGCCTCGGCGGCGCCGAGATGTCCCGCTCGGAGTTCTACCGCGAGGGCCGCGTGCCCCTGCACACGCTCCGCGCCAACGTCGACTACGGCTTCTTCGAGGCCAAGACCAGCTTCGGCCGCATCGGCGTGAAGGTCTGGATCTACAAGGGCGACGTCAAGAACATCGCTGAGGTCCGCGCGGAGAACGCCGCGGCTCGCGCCGGCAACCGTCCGGCCCGTGGCGGCAGCGACCGCCCGGCCGGCCGCGGTGGCCGCGGTGGCGAGCGCGGCGGCCGTGGTCGCAGGCCGCAGCAGCAGGGCGACCGGCAGAGCCCGGCGACCGAGGCCCCCAAGGCCGAGGAAGCCGCGGCTGCCACGCCGGCCCCTGCCGAGAGCACCGGAACGGAGGCCTGACCGCCATGCTGATCCCGCGTAGGGTCAAGCACCGCAAGCAGCACCACCCGAAGCGCAGCGGTATGTCCAAGGGTGGTACGCAGGTCACGTTCGGCGAGTACGGCATCCAGGCGCTGACCCCGGCGTACGTGACGAACCGCCAGATCGAGGCCGCCCGTATCGCCATGACCCGCCACATCAAGCGTGGCGGCAAGGTCTGGATCAACATTTACCCGGACCGTCCGCTGACGAAGAAGCCCGCCGAGACCCGCATGGGTTCCGGCAAGGGTTCTCCCGAGTGGTGGATCGCGAACGTCAAGCCCGGTCGGGTGATGTTCGAGCTGTCCTACCCGAACGAGAAGACCGCTCGTGAGGCGCTCACCCGCGCTGCTCACAAGCTCCCGATGAAGTGCCGGATCGTGCGGCGCGAGGCAGGTGAGGCGTGATGTCGGCCGGTACCAAGGCGTCCGAACTGCGCGAGCTGGGCAACGAGGAGCTCGTCGGCAAGCTCCGGGAGTCCAAGGAGGAGCTGTTCAACCTCCGCTTCCAGGCGGCGACAGGACAGCTTGAGAACCACGGCCGCCTCAAGGCCGTGCGCAAGGACATCGCGCGGATCTACACCCTGATGCGTGAGCGCGAGCTGGGCATCGAGACAGTGGTGGAGAGCGCCTGATGAGCGAGAGCAACGTGACTGAGACGAACACCGCCCAGCGCGGTTTCCGCAAGACCCGTGAGGGCCTGGTCGTCAGCGACAAGATGGACAAGACCGTCGTCGTCGCCGTCGAGGACCGCGTCAAGCACGCGCTGTACGGCAAGGTCATCCGCCGTACGAACAAGCTCAAGGCCCACGACGAGCAGAACGCCGCCGGCATCGGCGACCGTGTCCTCCTGATGGAGACGCGGCCGCTGTCCGCGACCAAGCGCTGGCGCGTCGTCGAGATTCTCGAAAAGGCCAAGTAAACCCCTCCGAGGGGGAGTTCGCCCCCTCGGATCAGTTCCGCCAGGCTCCGGGGGCCACCGCTTGCGGCAGCCCCCGGGGAACCGGCAGACGATCAGGAGATAGACGTGATCCAGCAGGAGTCGCGACTGCGTGTCGCCGACAACACGGGTGCGAAGGAGATCCTCACCATCCGTGTTCTCGGTGGCTCCGGCCGCCGCTACGCGGGTATCGGTGACGTCATCGTCGCCACCGTCAAGGACGCGATCCCCGGTGGCAACGTGAAGAAGGGTGACGTCGTCAAGGCGGTCATCGTTCGCACCGTGAAGGAGCGTCGTCGCCAGGACGGCTCGTACATCCGCTTCGACGAGAACGCCGCCGTCATTCTGAAGAACGACGGCGACCCCCGCGGCACCCGCATCTTCGGCCCCGTGGGTCGTGAGCTGCGCGAGAAGAGGTTCATGAAGATCATCTCTCTCGCCCCGGAGGTGCTGTGAGTATGAAGATCAAGAAGGGCGACCTGGTCCAGGTCATCACCGGTAAGGACAAGGGCAAGCAGGGCAAGGTCATCGTGGCCTACCCCGCGCGCGACCGCGTCCTCGTCGAGGGTGTCAACCGGGTCAAGAAGCACACCAAGACCGGCCAGACCGCTCGTGGTTCGCAGACCGGCGGCATCATCACCACCGAGGCGCCGATCCACGTCTCCAACGTCCAGCTGGTCGTGGAGAAGGACGGCAAGAAGGTCGTGACCCGCGTCGGTTACCGCTTCGACGAAGACGGCAACAAGATCCGCGTTGCCAAGCGGACCGGTGAGGACATCTGATGGCTACCACCACTGCGCCGCGTCTGAAGACGCGCTACCGCGAGGAGATCGCGGGCAAGCTGCGTGACGAGTTCAAGTACGAGAACGTCATGCAGACCCCCGGCCTGGTCAAGATCGTGGTCAACATGGGTGTGGGCGACGCCGCCCGCGACTCGAAGCTGATGGACGGTGCGATCCGGGACCTCACCGCGATCACCGGCCAGAAGCCCGCCGTCACCAAGGCCCGCAAGTCCATCGCGCAGTTCAAGCTGCGCGAGGGCCAGCCGATCGGCTGCCACGTCACGCTCCGCGGCGACCGCATGTGGGAGTTCCTGGACCGTACGCTGTCGCTCGCGCTGCCGCGTATCCGTGACTTCCGCGGCCTGTCCCCGAAGCAGTTCGACGGTCGTGGCAACTACACCTTCGGTCTCACGGAGCAGGTCATGTTCCACGAGATCGACCAGGACAGGATCGACCGGGTCCGGGGCATGGACATCACCGTGGTCACCACGGCGACCAATGACGACGAGGGTCGTGCCCTGCTGCGTCACCTCGGCTTCCCGTTCAAGGAGATGTGACCGACGTGGCGAAGAAGGCTCTGATCGCTAAGGCCGCCCGCAAGCCGAAGTTCGGTGTGCGCGCGTACACCCGCTGCCAGCGCTGTGGCCGGCCCCACTCCGTGTACCGCAAGTTCGGCCTGTGCCGTGTGTGCCTTCGCGAGATGGCGCACCGCGGCGAGCTGCCGGGCGTCACCAAGAGCTCCTGGTAGTCCCTTCCCGGACACCCGGAGTCTCTCGGTAGGCAACTGGTGGGCAGGAGCCCCTCCCCGCATGGCTTAGGCTGGTGGGGTCGGGCCTCTGCCGCCCGACATCAGCGGGCCCGTCGGCCCGCACGTGCTGCTTACTACGCCGTAGGTCCCCGCGTCACACCTGCCCCGTCTCGGTTCGGGGAGAGGGACGACGCATACAGGAAACCCCGGCGAGAGAGGCCGAAGGCCAATTCATGACCATGACTGATCCCATCGCAGACATGCTCACGCGTCTGCGGAACGCGAACTCGGCGTACCACGACTCCGTGGTGATGCCGCACAGCAAGATCAAGTCGCACATCGCCGAGATCCTCCAGCAGGAGGGTTTCATCACCGGCTGGAAGACCGAGGACGCCGAGGTCGGCAAGAACCTCGTCCTGGAGCTGAAGTTCGGCCCGAACCGCGAGCGTTCGATCGCCGGCATCCGGCGCATCTCCAAGCCGGGTCTCCGCGTGTACGCGAAGTCCACCAACCTGCCGAAGGTCCTCGGCGGTCTGGGCGTGGCGATCATCTCCACGTCCCACGGCCTCCTGACCGGCCAGCAGGCGCAGAAGAAGGGCGTGGGTGGGGAAGTCCTCGCCTACGTCTGGTAGTCGGGAACGGAAGGAGAAAGCTCATGTCGCGTATCGGCAAGCTCCCCATCCAGGTTCCCGCCGGTGTGGACGTCACCATCGACGGCCGTACGGTCTCCGTGAAGGGCCCCAAGGGCTCCCTCTCGCACACCGTCGCTGCTCCGATCGATGTCACCAAGGACGACGACGGCGTCATCAGCGTCACGCGTCCCAACGACGAGCGTCAGAACAGGTCGCTGCACGGCCTGTCCCGCACGCTGGTGGCGAACATGATCACCGGCGTGACCCAGGGGTACACCAAGGCGCTCGAAATCAGCGGTGTCGGTTACCGCGTCCAGGCGAAGGGCTCCAACCTGGAGTTCGCGCTTGGCTACAGCCACCCGATCACGGTCGAGGCGCCCGAGGGCATCAGCTTCAAGGTCGAGTCGCCCACGAAGTTCTCGGTCGAGGGCATCGACAAGCAGAAGGTCGGCGAGGTCGCCGCCAACATCCGCAAGCTGCGCAAGCCCGACCCGTACAAGGCCAAGGGCGTCAGGTACGCGGGCGAGGTCATCCGCCGCAAGGTCGGAAAGGCTGGTAAGTAAGCCATGGCATACGGTGTGAAGATCGCCAAGGGCAACGCGTACAAGGCCGCTGCCATCAAGCGCCGTCACATCCGCGTCCGCAAGCGGATCTCGGGCACGCCCGAGCGCCCCCGCCTCGTCGTGACGCGTTCGAACCGCCACATGGTGGCGCAGGTCGTCGACGACATCGCGGGCCACACGCTCGCGTCGGCGTCGACCCTCGACACCTCCATCCGCGGCACGGACGGCGACAAGAGCGAGCTGGCGAAGAAGGTCGGTTCCCTGGTCGCGGAGCGCGCCAAGGCCGCCGGCATCGAGGCCGTCGTGTTCGACCGTGGTGGCAACAAGTACGCCGGGCGGATTGCCGCTCTGGCTGACGCCGCCCGCGAAGCCGGACTGAAGTTCTAAGACCGGTTCCCACGCACAGCGGACGTAACAGAGAGAGGTAATTCCAATGGCTGGACCCCAGCGCCGCGGCAGCGGTGCCGGTGGCGGCGAGCGGCGGGACCGGAAGGGCCGTGACGGTGGCGCCTCTGCCGCCGAGAAGACCGCATACGTTGAGCGCGTCGTCGCGATCAACCGTGTCGCCAAGGTTGTGAAGGGTGGTCGTCGCTTCAGCTTCACCGCGCTGGTCGTGGTGGGCGACGGTGACGGCACCGTGGGTGTCGGCTACGGCAAGGCCAAGGAGGTGCCGGCCGCCATCGCCAAGGGTGTCGAGGAGGCCAAGAAGCACTTCTTCAAGGTCCCCCGTATCCAGGGCACCATCCCCCACCCCATCCAGGGCGAGAAGGCCGCGGGCGTCGTCCTGCTGAAGCCTGCTTCCCCCGGTACGGGTGTGATCGCCGGTGGCCCGGTGCGCGCCGTTCTGGAGTGCGCGGGCGTCCACGACATCCTGTCGAAGTCGCTCGGCTCCGACAACGCGATCAACATCGTGCACGCGACGGTGGCGGCCCTCCAGGGCCTCCAGCGCCCCGAGGAGATCGCGGCCCGCCGCGGCCTGCCCCTTGAGGACGTCGCCCCCGCGGCTCTGCTGCGTGCTCGTGCGGGAGCGGGTGCGTAATGGCCCGCCTCAAGATCACGCAGACGAAGTCGTACATCGGCAGCAAGCAGAACCACCGCGAGACGCTGCGTTCGCTCGGGCTCAAGCGCCTGCACGACGTCGTCGTCAAGGAGGACCGCCCCGAGTTCCGCGGCATGGTGCAGACCGTCCGCCACCTCGTGACGGTCGAGGAGGTCGACTGACATGGCGGAGCAGAAGCCGCTGAAGGTCCACAACCTCCGTCCTGCCCCGGGCGCCAAGACCGCCAAGACCCGTGTGGGTCGTGGTGAGGCGTCCAAGGGCAAGACCGCTGGTCGTGGCACCAAGGGCACGAAGGCCCGCTACCAGGTTCCGGAGAGCTTCGAGGGCGGGCAGATGCCCCTCCACATGCGTCTCCCGAAGCTGCGGGGCTTCAAGAACCCGTTCCGCACCGAGTACCAGGTCGTCAACCTGGACAAGCTCTCGGCCCTCTACCCGGAGGGTGGCGAGGTCACGGTTGACGACCTCGTCGCCAAGGGCGCGGTGCGCAAGAACAGCCCGGTCAAGGTGCTTGGCCAGGGCGAGATCTCCGTGGCGCTGACGGTGTCGGTGGACGCCGCCTCCGGCTCCGCCAAGGAGAAGATCACCGCCGCGGGCGGTACGGTCACCGAGTCCGCCTGAGCGGAGACGGCACCGTCCGGGTCCGCTCAGGCGGACTCGAAGGACTGAAACATCCGACCGGGGATGCCTCTGTGAAAGGGGTATCCCCGGTTGGTCGTTCCGCCGGAGCCACTGCCGCCGGTATGGTGGCGTGGATTGTTGCTCCACCCACCGGGTTCCCCGACCGCCACAGGGGGTCCCCGGGACCCGAATCCGTCGTTCCTCAAGACCGTCACCTCTGACGCACTGGCGCGGGGGTCGCAGGAGGCACCGTGCTCACCGCGTTCGCCCGGGCGTTCAGGACGCCCGACCTGCGCAAGAAGCTGCTTTTCACGCTCGGCATCATCGTGCTGTACCGGCTCGGCGCGCACATCCCGATCCCCGGCGTGAGCTACGAGAACGTACAGACCTGCGTGGACGCCGCCCAGAAGGGCAACAGCAGCCTGTTCGGCCTGGTGAACATGTTCAGCGGCGGGGCGCTGCTCCAGATCACGCTGTTCGCGCTCGGGATCATGCCGTACATCACCGCGAGCATCATCCTCCAGCTGCTGACCGTCGTGATCCCCCGGCTCGAAGCCCTCAAGAAAGAGGGCCAGTCGGGGCAGACGAAGATCACGCAGTACACCCGCTACCTGACGGTCGCGCTCGCCATCCTCCAGGGCACGGGCCTCGTGGCCACCGCCCGCAGCGGCGCCCTCTTCCAGGGCTGCCCGGTCGCGTCGGACATCGTCCCCGACCACTCGCTGTTCATGACCATCACGATGGTCATCACGATGACGTCGGGCACCGCGATGGTCATGTGGCTCGGCGAGCTGATCACCGACCGCGGCATCGGCAACGGCATGTCGATCCTGATGTTCGTCTCCATCGCGTCCGGCTTCCCCGGCACGCTGTGGTCGATCAAGGAGAGCGGCTCGCTGGCCGGCGGCTGGATCAACTTCGGCGGCGTCATCCTCATCGGCTTCGTGATGGTCGGCCTCGTGGTCTTCGTCGAGCAGGCGCAACGCCGCATCCCCGTCCAGTACGCGAAGCGGATGATCGGCCGTCGCTCCTACGGCGGGACCTCGACGTACATCCCCCTCAAGGTGAACCAGGCCGGTGTGATCCCGGTCATCTTCGCCTCTTCGCTGCTGTACATCCCCGCGCTGATCGCGCAGTTCTCCAGCTCCACCTCGGGTTGGAAGACCTGGATCCAGGACAACTTCGTCAAGGGTGACCACCCGTACTACGTGACGGCCTACTTCCTGTTGATCGTGTTCTTCGCCTTCTTCTACGTGGCGATCTCGTTCAACCCCGAGGAAGTGGCCGACAATATGAAGAAGTATGGTGGCTTCATCCCAGGTATTCGCGCCGGTCGTCCGACCGCTGAGTACCTGAGCTACGTGCTCAACCGGATCACGTGGCCGGGTTCGCTGTACCTGGGGCTGATCGCTCTCGCGCCGACGGTGGCGTTGGCGAGCTATGGCGGTGCGGGCAACTCGATCGGTGGCACCAGCATCCTGATCATCGTGGGTGTGGGTCTGGAGACCGTGAAGCAGATCGAGAGCCAGCTCCAGCAGCGCAACTACGAAGGGTTCCTCCGCTGATGCGAATCGTCCTCGTCGGGCCACCTGGTGCGGGCAAGGGTACGCAGGCCGCGTACCTGGCCAAGAACCTCTCCATCCCGCACATCTCCACCGGTGACCTCTTCCGCGCCAACATCAGCCAGGGCACGCCCCTCGGCAAGAAGGCCAAGGAGTACATCGACGCGGGCGAACTGGTACCGGACGAGGTGACGATCGGCATGGCGCGGGACCGCATGTCCCAGCCCGACGCCGGGAGCGGCTTCCTGCTCGACGGCTTCCCGCGCAACGTCGCGCAGGCCGAGGCGCTCGACGAGGCGCTCCGCGAGGACGGCGCGGCGCTGGACGCGGTGCTCGACCTGGAGGTCCCCGAGGACGAGGTGGTCAAGCGGATCGCCGGCCGCCGCATCTGCCGCAACGACAGCGCGCACGTCTTCCACGTCACGTACAACCCGCCAAGGACCGAGGGCGTCTGCGACGTCTGCGGCGGCGAGCTGTACCAGCGCGCGGACGACAGCGAGGAGACCGTGCGCAAGCGCCTTGAGGTCTACCACACGCAGACCGAGCCCATCGTCGACTACTACCGGGGCCAGGGCCTGGTGGTCACCATCTCGGCGCTCGGCAAGGTCGGCGACGTGACCGAGCGCGCGATGTCGGCGCTCGGGCGCGACGCCGCGGCGTGAGCGCCGCGGTACGAGGAGCACTCGCCCCGGGCCGCCCCGGGAGCGGGCAGGCATGACGGCCGTGGTGTCCGATGGGCGCCACGGCCGTACCGTTCGACGAGCACACGGCACCGACGGTTCCGCTGGGAAGGCGCAGGCACGGACATGGTGGAGATCAAGAACCCCGGGCAGATCGCGAAGATGCGCGAGGCGGGCCTGGTCGTCGCCGCGGTCCACGCGGCCACGGCCGAGGCCGCGGTGCCGGGGGCGACCACCAGGGACCTCGACGAGGTGGCCCGCAAGGTGCTCGCCGAGCACGGCGCGAAGTCGAACTTCCTGGGCTACGGCGGCTTCCCCGCGACGATCTGCACGTCCGTGAACGATGTCGTCGTCCACGGCATCCCCGACGACAAGACGGTCCTCAAGGACGGCGACATCATCTCGGTCGACGCCGGCGCGGTCGTGGACGGCTGGCACGGCGACGCCGCGTACACGGCCTTCGTCGGCACCGGTCACTCCCCGGAGCTGGTGGAGCTCTCCCGGGTGACCGAGGAGTCCATGTGGGCCGGCATCGCCGCCATGAAGAACGGCAACCGGCTGATCGACGTGTCCCGCGCGATCGAGACGTACATCCGCCGGCAGCCGAAGCCGGGCGGCGGGAAGTACGGGATCATCGAGGACTACGGCGGCCACGGCATCGGCTCGGCCATGCACATGGACCCGCACCTGCTGAACTACGTCTCCCGCAAGCGCGGCAAGGGCCCGAAACTGGTGCCCGGCTTCTGCCTGGCGATCGAGCCGATGGTCTCGCTCGGCACCCCGCTGACGGAGGTCATGTCCGACGAGTGGACCGTGGTCACGCTCGACCACACCTGGTCGTCGCACTGGGAGCACTCGATCGCGCTGACCGAGGAGGGACCGCTCGTCCTCACCGCGGTCGACTGCGGGCGGGCGAAGCTCGCGGAGCTGGGCGTGACGGCCGCGCCCGACCCGCTGGCCTCCTGAGGCTGAGCGGCGTGGGACCCGCGCGTTCCCCGGTAGGCCCTCGCGTCCCGGGCGTCCTGCCGGGCCTTCGCGTCCCGGACGCCCCGAGCCGCCGCCCGCGGTCCGCGAGGGTGCCCCCTCAGGAGTGAGGGGAGTGTGTGTCCCGCTTAGGGATCGCCCCGAGTGGGCAAACTCCACGGATTCGTCTTTTGCCGAGCGCTGCCGTAGACTGACGCGTCGGCTCTGGTGCACCCGTGTGTCGTCACACGGTGGCCGGAATCGATCAAGGTAGCCGATTCGAAGGGCGAAGCGTGGCCAAGAAGCAAGGTGCCATCGAAATTGAGGGCACCGTGATCGAGTCCCTCCCGAACGCCATGTTCAAGGTGGAGCTCCAGAACGGTCACAAAGTCCTCGCGCACATCAGCGGCAAGATGCGGATGCACTACATCCGTATCCTCCCGGATGACCGGGTCGTCGTGGAACTCTCCCCGTACGACCTCACGCGCGGCCGGATCGTCTACCGATACAAGTAGATCTTGCGGGGCCCCGTGCGGGTGCCCGCACTGACCCGGAGAACCTCAATCCCATGAAGGTCAAGCCGAGCGTCAAGAAGATCTGCGACAAGTGCAAGGTGATCCGCCGCAACGGCAGGGTCATGGTCATCTGCGACAACCTGCGCCACAAGCAGCGCCAGGGCTGACGCGGGCAACCGCCCCGTACGCACTTCTCGTATCTCTTCGCGCGACGCGAGCAGCACCGTAACAACGCAGTACCCGGCGCCCCCGTATGACGGGGCCGCTGACACCCCCGGTGGAGGCCGGGGACCCGGACGCCATCCGGGAACGGCACTGCGGCAGACCTCCGACATCAACCAGGAGCCATGAATGGCACGCCTCGCAGGCGTTGACCTTCCGCGCGAGAAGCGCGTCGAGGTCGCCCTCACCTACGTCTTCGGTATCGGGCGCACCCGGTCCAAGGAGACCCTCGCCGCCACCGGCGTCGACCCCGACACCCGCGTCCGCGACCTTCCCGAGGAAGACCTCGTCAAGATCCGGGAGTACGTCGACGCGAACCTCAAGACCGAGGGTGACCTCCGTCGCGAGATCGCCGCCGACATCCGCCGCAAGGTCGAGATCGGCTGCTACCAGGGTCTGCGTCACCGCCGTGGCCTGCCCGTGCACGGTCAGCGCACGAGCACCAACGCGCGTACCCGCAAGGGTCCGCGTCGCGCGATCGCCGGCAAGAAGAAGCCCGGCAAGAAGTAGTCCGCAGCAGGACACCACGCTTCACCAGCGGTCTTCGCTGTAGGACCGACCACCTCCCCTCCGTAGGAGATAACCCGACATGCCCCCTAAGGGACGTCAGGGCGCGACCAAGAAGGTGCGCCGCAAGGAAAAGAAGAACGTCGCTCACGGCCACGCGCACATCAAGAGCACGTTCAACAACACGATCGTCTCGATCACCGACCCCACGGGCAACGTGATCTCCTGGGCCTCCGCCGGCCACGTCGGCTTCAAGGGCTCGCGCAAGTCGACCCCCTTCGCCGCGCAGATGGCCGCCGAGTCGGCCGCCCGCCGCGCGCAGGAGCACGGCATGCGCAAGGTGGACGTCTTCGTCAAGGGTCCCGGCTCCGGCCGTGAGACCGCGATCCGCTCCCTCCAGGCCACCGGCCTGGAGGTCGGCTCGATCCAGGACGTGACGCCGACCCCGCACAACGGCTGCCGTCCGCCGAAGCGCCGCCGCGTCTGAGGCAGGCACCCGGGGTACGGGCGGCACGACGCGGATCCGTTCGCGCCGGGTCGCCCGTACCCTTGTAGTACTGAAGGGCGTCAAATAGCGGGCGCCCCCAACAGAAGGACTGACCCATGCTTATCGCTCAGCGTCCGTCGCTGACCGAAGAGGTCGTCGACGAGTACCGCTCCCGGTTCGTGATCGAACCGCTGGAGCCGGGCTTCGGCTACACCCTCGGCAACTCCCTCCGCCGTACGCTCCTCTCCTCGATCCCCGGTGCCGCGGTCACCAGCATCCGGATCGACGGGGTCCTGCACGAGTTCACCACCGTGCCGGGCGTCAAGGAGGACGTGACCGACCTCATCCTCAACATCAAGCAGCTGGTCGTCTCCTCGGAGCACGACGAGCCGGTCGTGATGTACCTGCGCAAGCAGGGCCCCGGCCTGGTCACCGCGGCGGACATCGCGCCGCCCGCCGGTGTCGAGGTGCACAACCCCGACCTGGTCCTCGCCACGCTGAACGCCAAGGGCAAGCTGGAGATGGAGCTGACCGTCGAGCGCGGTCGCGGCTATGTCTCCGCCGTCCAGAACAAGCAGGTGGGCCAGGAGATCGGCCGGATCCCGGTCGACTCGATCTACTCGCCCGTGCTCAAGGTCACGTACAAGGTCGAGGCCACGCGTGTCGAGCAGCGGACCGACTTCGACAAGCTGATCGTCGACGTCGAGACCAAGCAGGCCATGCGGCCGCGCGACGCCATGGCGTCCGCGGGCAAGACGCTGGTCGAGCTGTTCGGCCTGGCGCGCGAGCTCAACATCGACGCCGAGGGCATCGACATGGGCCCGTCGCCGACGGACGCGGCGCTCGCCGCCGACCTGGCGCTGCCGATCGAGGAGCTGGAGCTCACGGTCCGCTCGTACAACTGCCTCAAGCGCGAGGGCATCCACTCGGTGGGCGAGCTGGTGGCCCGGTCCGAGGCGGACCTCCTCGACATCCGCAACTTCGGCGCGAAGTCGATCGACGAGGTCAAGGCGAAGCTGGCCGGCATGGGCCTGGCCCTCAAGGACAGCCCGCCCGGATTCGACCCGACCGCCGCCGCCGACGCCTTCGGCGCCGACGACGACGCGGACGCCGGGTTCGTGGAGACCGAGCAGTACTGAGTGCTCCGGGTGCCGCGCGGCCTCCCCGGCCGCGCGGCACCGCCGCGCTCGCGGGCCGCACCGGGCCCGCACCCGAAGCCTCCGGCGGGCGACCGCCCGCCGGACCTGCCACCGGTACCTGATACGGCCGGTGCAGACATGAAGGAGAACCACCATGCCGAGGCCCACCAAGGGTGCCCGACTGGGCGGCAGCGCCGCGCACGAGAAGCTGCTCCTCGCGAACCTCGCGAAGGCGCTGTTCGAGCACGGCCGCATCAAGACGACCGAGGCGAAGGCCCGCCGCCTGCGTCCGGTCGCCGAGCGCCTGATCACCAAGGCGAAGAAGGGCGACATCCACAACCGTCGCCTGGTGCTGCGCACGATCACGGACAAGAGCGTCGTCCACACGCTGTTCACCGAGATCGGCCCGCGGTACGAGAACCGTCCGGGTGGCTACACCCGCATCACCAAGATCGGCAGCCGCCGCGGCGACAACGCGCCCATGGCGGTCATCGAGCTGGTGGAGGCCCTGACCGTGGCCCAGCAGGCCACCGGCGAGGCCGAGGCCGCGACGAAGCGCGCGGTCAAGGAGGACGCCCAGAAGCAGGCGCCCGCCGAGACCGAGCAGGTCGAGGACGCGGCTCCGGTCGAGGACGCCAAGCCCGCCGAGGACGAGTCGAAGTAGGACCGCTCCCCGCCCGGCGCGCGAGCGCCGCGGGCCCGGCGAAGGCCCGCACCCCTCAGGGGGCGCGGGCCTTCGCCGCGTCCGGGCGGGGGCTCCCCGGCGTCCCGGCACGGGGCTCAGCGAGAAGTTGCCGGGTCCTGCACCAGACGGCTGGTGAAGCCCTGGGCCCGCAGCCGGTCGAAGGACGCGGCCACCGCGGCGGGAACGTCCTGAGTGATCATGAAGCCCCGCTCGGGGTGGACCACCAGCCGGTGTTGCGCGCCGACCAGCATGTCCAGGACCAGGCGCTCGTCCCCGATGGACGCGACGTACTCGCCGAGCGTCATGGGCGTGGACGCGCAGACCCAGTCGGCCTCCGGCCAGAGCTTGCGGGCGGTGGCGTACGCACGGCGTTCCTCGTAGGGCTTGCTGACCAGCAGGACAGAGGCCACGTCGATGTGCCGCTCGGTGAGCAGAGCCCGTGAGAAGCGGATGTTCTCGCCGGTGTTCCGCGCCCGGGGCTGCACCAGCACGGCGTCGGCCGGGACGCCCCGCTCCAGCGCGCGGCGACAGTAGTGCTCCGCCTCGCCGAGCGGCATGCGCTCGCGCGTCGTCGCGCTGGTCGCTCCGGTGAACACGATCAGCGGCACCATGCCCTGGTGGTACAGGCCCGCGGTGGTATCCGCCACACCGAGGTCGTGGCTGCCGAGCCCGATGCCGACCGAGCAGGGGAGCGGCTCGTGCCCCATCTGCTGGAAGTTCCAGAGACGCTGCGCGTCGGCCCAGGTCCGTTCCGAGATCATGCCTTCGCGCCTTTCCCGGGCGCCGAGTCCGGCACCTCGAAGTCGCAGGTCCACGCGAAGCGCGCCGCCGCGTGGACGCCTATGGCGAACCCGACGACCGTACCGTCAGCGGTCCAGGCGGTCCGATGCAGCTCCATGACCCATTCGCCGGGGGTGAGCTGGAGCGTCCTGGCCTCGTCAGCTGCCGGTGCGCGGGCGAACAGCTCCTCTCGCATGTGGTCGATCTCGTATCCGGCGTCGAAGAGAACGCTGAAACCCCGCCGCCCCTGCCCGCCGGGCCCGGTGCGGGATCGACGAGTCGGGTCCCCTCGACGTGTTCTGGGCGGTAGTAGCTGGCGAGCGTGTGGGTCGGCCGGCCGTCTTCTCTGACGAGCCGCGCTCTCGCGTAGCCCGGTGCGCCCTCCGGCAGCCCACTCGTGGCCGCGCTCGCGGACGGCTGGGGGGTGCGGGAGCGCGCGCCGGGCAAGACGGTGTGGTGTACGTGGCGGACCGTGCCCGAAGCGTAGGGGCCCGATGGCTCAGGTCTTCGCGGGGCCGTCCAGGGTGTGGGTCATGGCGCGGAGCAGGGGGCCGTACTCGGGGTGGGAGAGGGCCGAGGCGAACTGGGCGACGAGGTAGTCGGCGGGGTTGCCGGTGTCGTACCAGTTGCCGCGGATGACCTGGCCGTAGACCGCGTGGCTGCCGGCGTAGGCGTTGATCGCGTCCGTGAGGTAGATCTCGCCCTCGCGGCGGTCGTACCAGCGCCTGGTCTGTTCGCGCAGCTCGTCGACGATGCCCGGGGTGATCACGTATCCGCCGATCGCGGCGAACGCGGAGGGCGCGTCCTGTGGGGCCGGCTTCTCCACGAGGCCGGTGATGCGGAGCTGGCCGTCGCCGAGGTCCTCCTTGACGACGGGGACGCCGTAGCGGCCGGAGTCCGCCGGCTCGATGGGCAGCAGTGCGAGGACGGGGCAGCTGGTCGCCTCGTACGCGCGGATGAGCTGCTGGGCGCGCGGGACCTCGGCGACGAAGACGTCGTCGGGCCAGAGCACCAGCATCGGCTCGTCGCCGAAGTTGCGGGCCGCGTTCAGGACCGGGGTGCCGTTGCCGTACGGGCCGTGCTGGTCCAGATACGTGATGTGGCCGAGGCGCGACAGCTCGCCGACCTCCTCGACGGCGTCCGCGTACGCGGTCTTGCCGTCCGCGCGCAGCCGCGCGACCAGGGCCGGGTTGGGCCTGAAGTGGTCCTGGATGAGGCTCTTGCCGCCGGAGACCACGATGGTGATGTCCGTGATCCCGGACGCCACCAGCTCGCGCACGGTGTGTTCGATGACCGGCTTGTCGCCGACCGGCAGCATTTCCTTCGGGATGGCCTTCGTCAGCGGCAGGAGCCGCGATCCGAGGCCCGCCGCGGGGATGACTGCCCTGCGGATGGTGGTCGCCATGCGTCCTACGCCTCTCACGGGGGTGCTGGTGGGACAGTTTGCACGCTACCGCCCGAAGCTGTCGCGGGGCTGTCCTGAGGCTGTGCGGACCGTGCCCGGCACGCCTGGGAGTATGGGGGTGTGAGGGTGAGCGGTGAGGACAGCGGGGACCGGGCGGCAGGGCCGGCGGCGGACGGCGGCGAGGGCCCTGCGCCCGGTTTCGTACGGGTGCGGCTCGACCTGTCGTACGACGGGGCGGGTTTCTCCGGCTGGGCGAGGCAGCGGGCGCGCCGCACCGTGCAGGGCGAGATCGAGGACGCGCTGCGCACGGTGACCAGGTCGGCGGAGACGTACGAGCTGACGGTCGCGGGCCGCACGGACGCGGGTGTGCACGCGCGCGGCCAGGTCGCGCACGCCGACCTGCCGGCCGAGGTGTGGGCCGCGCACCGGGACAAGCTGCTGCGGCGCCTCGCGGGGCGGCTCCCGCACGACGTGCGGGTGTGGCGCGCGGCCGAGGCGCCCGCCGGGTTCAACGCGCGCTTCTCCGCGGTGTGGCGGCGCTACGCCTACCGCGTCACCGACCACCCCGGCGGGGTCGACCCGCTGCTGCGCGGCCATGTGCTGTGGCACGACTGGACGTTGGACGTCGATGCGATGAACGACGCGTCGGCGCGGCTGCTCGGCGAGCACGACTTCGCCGCGTACTGCAAGCGGCGGGAGGGCGCGACGACGATCCGCACGCTCCAGCGCCTCGACTGGGCGCGCGGTGACGACGGGGTGGTCACGGGCACGGTGCGGGCCGACGCGTTCTGCCACAACATGGTGCGCTCGCTGGTGGGCGCGCTGCTGTTCGTCGGCGACGGGCACCGGGGCCCCGAGTGGCCGGCGAAGGTGCTCGCCGCGGGCGTGCGGGACTCGGCGGTCCATGTGGTGAGGCCGCACGGCCTGACGCTTGAGGAAGTCGGCTATCCGCCGGACGACCTGCTGGCCGCGCGGAACAGGCAGGCGCGCAACAAGCGGACGCTGCCGGGGAGTTCCTGCTGCTGAGGGCGCGGGGGCGCGGGGGCCTGCCGGGCCGGGCGCGTGCGGCCCGGCTCAGGCCGGGCGGCGGGCCAGGTGCGTGGTGAGGGTTTCGAGCGCGGCCCAGGACGCGGCGTCGGTGCCGTCGCCCAACGGGTAGTGCAGGGCGGGCGCGCCCGCCGCGCCGAGCTGCACGGGGCGGCCGGGCAGCGGCGGGCGGCGGGCGTGCGTCAGGGTGGTCTCGGCGACCGCGGCCGAGCCCAGCGTGTACGAGACGGGGACCGGCGGCGCCTCGAAGGCCGCGGGCACGGTCAGGTCGCGGCGGGCTGCGCGCACGCCCGTCACCATCGACGCGAGGCCGTGCCGGGCGACCAGGGTCCTGGCGAGCGACTCGGCCTTGTCCAGGGGGAGTTCCTCGCCGGGGCCGTGGCCGATGGCGAGGGTGACGTCCTCCTCGACGCCCGCCGCGGTGCGGCTGATCCGCAGGACCGCGAGTGCGGGCCTGTCGGGGTGCCCGGTCACGGCGAGGAAGGTGGGGCGCGGCGCACGCTCCCTGGCGAGCTCCGTCAACTGCCGTGGCGACCAAGGCAGGTTCACCGGTTCCGCGGTGCCCCAGCCCGCGGGCGGCGCGCCGGTCAGCTCGCGCCAGGCCGCCTCGACGGAGGCGCCGACGGCGAGGTCGGCATCCGGCGCGTGCAGGGTCCGGTAGGAGACGGTGAACTGCCGGTCGGCCGTGGGGGAGGACGGCCGGAAGGCCGGGGCGACGCGCCCCGCGCCGTCCGGGGCCGCGAGAGGGGTGAACGCGCCGTCGTGCCAATGGAGTTCGGCGCCGGACAGGCCGTCGTAGTAGCCGGAGGAGTCCCCGACGACCCACCGGTTCGGGGTGCCGCCGAGCGCGAGGCGCACCGGGAGGCTCAGCCGCGCGCCGGGCGGCGAGACGATCTGGAGCGCCCTGTCCGTCGCCACGCACACCCGCAGCACGTCGGAGAGCCACGCGGACAGGGCGACAGGCGAGCGGTCCGAGATGACGACGGCGGCCTTGTCGGTGACGACGTCGACGGCGGGCAGCGCCTCGTGCGGCGCGGGCGCCGCCGCGACCTCGGAGTCGACGGGCACCACGCCGAGGGTCGTCACGGCGTGCGCGGGGTGACAGGCGCCGTCGAGGAGCAGCGCGAGGCGGCCCGCTACGGAACCGGCGAGCGTGACGGCTTCGGGGACCGCGGTGGACGCGCGGACCTCCGTCCACCAGACGGGCTCGGCCCGCGCCGCGTCCCGGCCGAGCAGCCGGGCCGTCTCGCCCGGTACCTGGACGAGCACGGGCGCCTCCACCGACACCAGCGGCCTGCCGCCCGCGCCGGTCAGCTGGATCACCGCGCCGTCCGCGACGCTCGCCAGGTACTGGTCGGGCCCGGCCGCGTAGAGGCCTGCCAGCAGGCGCCAGGTGTCCGGCATCTCCCGGGTGACGACGACGATGTCCTTGGTCACGGCTTCCCGTCCTCGGTCGCGTTCACGGCTGCTCGGTGCGGGCGAGCGCGGTCTGGATCAGCCGGCCGGGGCGCCCGCGCCGTACGAGGGTGCCGCGGCCCGGCGGCTGCGGCGACGCGTACACGGAAGGGAACAGCTGGCCCTCGGCGCGCTCGCCGTTCATCACGAGCGCCGCGGTGCCGGTCTCGCGCAGCGCCGTCAGGAACGGCTCGTACAGGGCGCGCGAGGAGCCCGCGACGCGGCGCGCCACCACGAAGTGCAGACCGATGTCCTGCGCGAACGACAGATACGGCAGGAACGGCGCGAGGGGCTGCTGCCCGGCCGTCGTCAGGATGTCGTAGTCGTCCACGAGGACCACGATCCGCGGCCCGGCGAACGGGACGTCGCCGGCCGCGGGCCCCGGGCCGCCCTCGGGTCCCTCCGGGCCGTCGTCGGGCAGCCGCTTCTCCAGCTCCTTCGCGATGCCGGTGGCCAGCGCCCCGGCCAGCTTCGCGTTGTGCGCGTAGCCGCCGCGGTACGGCTCGGGCACCGCGTCCCTGAGGCCGCGCCGCGGGTCGAAGACGGCGAAGACCAGTTCGTCGTCCGGGTACCGGTCGACGAGTTCGTGTGCCACGAGCCGCAGCAGGTTCGTCTTGCCGCACTCGTCGTCGCCGAGCACCACCAGGTGCTGGTCGCGGCCGAACAGGTCGAGCAGGACGGGCGCCAGGGTGTCCTGGTCCACGCCGATCGGCGCCCTGTGCGGCTCCGCCGCGGGCGACGGCAGCTTCGCCGCGGGCAGCCGCGTCGGCAGCACACGGACGGGCGCGGCGAGTTCGCCGTGCCAGGTGTCGCGCACGATGCGGGCGGCCTCGTCGAGCGCGGCGGCGAGCCCGGCGGCGGTGGCGCGCCCGTCGACGCGGGGCAGCGCGGTCTGCGCGAACAGCTTCGTGTCGGTGAGGGCCCTGCCGTGCTCCTGCGGCCCGATGGTCTGGGCGAGTTTGCGGTCCACGGCCGAGTCGGCGGGGTCGCCGAGGCGCAGCTCGATCCTGCTGCCGAACATCGACTGGTTCGCCAGCCGCACGTCGTTCCAGCGCAGCATCGACACCACCACGTGCACGCCGTAGCCGCCGCCGCGCTTGAGCAGGTCGGTGACCGCGTCGTCCAGGGCGTCGAACTCGTCGCGCAGCGTGCCGTACCCGTCGATCAGGAGGACCACGTCGGTGGCGGCGAGCCCCGGCAGCCGCCCCTCGGCGCGCAGCTGCCGCAGCTGGTCGACGGAGTCGATGGCGTGCTCGCGGAACAGCTGCTCGCGCTGGGCGAGCATCGCCCGCACCTCGGCGACCGTGCGCGCGCACCGCTCCCGGTCGGCGCGGCCCGCGACGCCGCCCACGTGCGGCAGCCCGGCGAGCGCGGTCAGGCCGCCGCCCATCAGGTCGAGGCAGTAGACGGCCACGTCGCGCGGGGTGTGGGTGAGCGCGAGCGACAGGGCGAGGGTGCGCAGCAGTGTCGTCTTGCCGGACTGCGGGCCGCCGATCACCGCGGTGTGGCCGCCCGCGACGGTCAGGTCGTGCGCCCAGGGCCCGCGCCACTGCTTCGCCGGGTCGTCCAGCACGCCGAGCGGCACCCGCAGTGTGCCGGGCCGCTGCGCCAGGTGCAGGCCGTGCTCGGACACCGACACCGGGCCCGCGGCCTCGTCGAGCGGGAGCGCCTCGGGCAGCGGCGGCAGCCAGATCCTGCGCACCGGCTCGCCCGCGCCGCGCAGCCCGTCCACCATCACGGAGAGCACGGTGGGTCCGGTCTCCCGCGCGGTGGCGGCGGGTTCGGGCCCCGCGTCCTCGCCTTCCCCGGGGGTGTCGGCGTCGTCCGCGCCGCCGAACAGCCCGCCGCCCAGCGCGGCCGACGTGTTGAACGTCGGGTACGGGACCGCGCGCGGCCCCTCCTCCGCGGCGTCCCGCGCCACGGGACCGCGGTGCGCGCCGGAGACGTAACCCGCCTTGAACCGCGTGTACGTGGACGTGTCGACCTTCAGGTAGCCGAAGCCCGGCAGGGGCGGCAGCAGGAACGCGTCCGTGGTGTCGAGGACCGTACGGGACTCGTCGGCGGAGAAGGTGCGCAGACCGAGCCGGTACGACAGGTAGGTGTCGAGGCCTTTCAGTTTGCCGCCCTCGATGCGCTGGCTCGACAGCAGCAGATGGACGCCGATCGACCGGCCGATCCGGCCGATCGACAGGAACAGGTCGATGAACTCCGGTTTGGCGGTGAGGAGTTCACCGAACTCGTCGATGACGACGAACAGGTGGGGGAGCGGTTCGAGCCCCCGCTCGGGATGCTCGGCGCGCACCGCGGCGTACTGGCCGATGTCGGCGAGGTTCCCCGCGTCCTTCAGCACCTGCTGGCGGCGCCTGACCTCGCCCGCGAGGCTGGTGTGGACGCGTTCGACCAGGCCCGCCTGGTTCTCCAGGTTGGTGATGACGCCGGCGACGTGCGGCAGGCCGTCGAACGGCGCGAACGTCGCGCCGCCCTTGTAGTCCACGAGCACGAGCGCCAGGTCCTCCGGCGGGTGCGTCGCCACCAGCGCGAGCACCAGCGTGCGCAGCAGCTCCGACTTGCCCGAGCCGGTCGCCCCCACGCACAGGCCGTGCGGGCCCATGCCCAGCTGTGAGGACTCCTTGAGGTCGAGCAGCACGGGCGCGTGCCGGTCGTCCACCCCGATCGGCACCCGCAGGAAGTCGCGCTCGCCGCGCGCCGCCCACAGCCGCGCCACGTCGAGCGCGCCCGGGTCGTCCACGCCGAGCAGCGCGGGGAAGTCGACGGGGCCCGTCACGGGCCCCGACCCGTCCGCCGCGGACTCGGGGGACAGCCGCAGCGGCGCGAGCAGCCTGGCGACGCCCTCGGCGCCCGCCGCGGTCACCTCGTCCGCGGTGCCGTGGACGGTGTCCGGGTCGCCCGGGGCCCGCGCCTCGGTGTGCCCGGCGCCGGCGCCCACGGTTCCCGCTGCGGCGGCGGACCGCGGCCCGGGGACGCGGCTGCCGGGCGCCGCCCGTCCCGCCTCGCGCGGCCGCAGGTCGCGCACGGACACCCGGTCGCCGTCCACCACGATCCGCACCGCGACCTCGTCGGGCTCGTGCACCTGCTCCGCCAGCAGGTGCACCACCGTCACGCCCATCTCGCGCAGGCCCACCGCCACGTCGGGGCGCGGGAGTTCGACGGCCGGACCGCCGTGCTCGTCGCTGAGGACCAGCAGCCGCAGCGCCCGCTCGTCAGAAAGGCCGCGCCGCACCTCGGCCGCGTACGAGGCACGGCGCGCCAGGTCGCGCCGCAGCACCCGCGCGAGCTGCGGCGGCGAGGGCGCGAAGCGGCGCGCGGCCGAGGGCCCGTCCTGCTCCTGCGGCTCCAGCACGTGCGGCAGCCACTTGGCCCACTCCCAGTCGGGGAGCCGGTCGCCCGGCACGGACACCGCGACCGCCACGTCGTCGGGCGCGTGCAGCGCCGCCGTCTGCACCAGCAGCGCGCGCGCCACCCGCAGCACGTCCTCCCGCGCGCCGATCACACTGACGTCGCCCGCGCGGTCCAGCGGCACCGTCAGGGGGAAGTCCGAGACCCGGGGGAACCGGGCGAGCAGCGCGTTCGCCTCGTTCAGCATGAACGGGTCGGGCGGCGTCAGCACACCGGAGGCGCCGGCGCCGATCGCGAGGTCGTGCACCGGCACGTCGCCCGTGCCGATCCGCACCCGCAGGAAGTCCCGGTCCTGGCGCCTGCGTTCCCAGGCGCGTGCCGGGTCCCGCACGATGTCGTAGAGGGCGCCCGGCGGGGGATCGAGCAGCTGCGCCTGCTCCCGCAGGCGCTGCTCGGAGGCGCCCAAATCCTCGCGCAGGCCCTCCAGGTACTCCAGATAGCGCTCGCGCTGGGTACGGCGCAACCGCTGCGCCTTGCCGCGCTGCGACCAGTACAGGGTGAGCGCGCCCGCCAGCGCGAGCACCAGCACGATCGCGCCGACCGCCGCGAACTGGCTGTTGCGGATGATCGTCATCATCACGACGGAGCTCATCACGCCGACCATCGGCAGCAGCGCCGTCGCGGCGCTGCCCGAGCGCCCCTCCGGCAGGTTCGGCGGTGCCTCCACCACCCGCGTGCCGGCCGCTTCGAGCGGCCGGGAGCCGCGGGCGGGACGGTGGACGACCCGCTGGGTCACCGGGGCGCCCCTGCGGAGGGCTGCCGCACGGCACGGTCCAGCGCGTGCGCCGCGAGCGTGGTCGCGGCCAACCGGGTTCGCGCGCCGAGGAGTTCGGTGCGCAGGGCCCCGCCGCCCGCGAGGTGCCTGTCGTACGGCAGGACGACGACCTCGGCGCCCGTGGTCCGCAGCTCGGCTGCCGCGCGCTCCGTGTCCAGCACCTGGTGCGGCGCCGCGCAGGTCAGTGCGACGACCGTGCTCGGCAGCACCGGCACGGGCAGCGACGCCATCCAGTCGAGCACCGTACGGGTCGACGCCACGCCCTCGACGGTCGCGGGCGCGGCGAGCACCCGGGTGTGCGCGGTGTCGAGCGCCGTGCGGGCCACTTCGCCCGGCACGCTCTCGCAGTCCACCACCGTCACCGCGAAGTACCGGCGCAGCGCGACCATCACCGTGCGGTAGGCGGGCACGTCGATCCGCGCGCCCACGTCGCCCTTGCTGCCGGGCAGCAGCCAGCCGCCGTCGTCCAGCGGCACCAGGTACCCGGTCACGTCCGTGAGCCGCATCGACGGCCTGACGATCCCCGCCAGGTCCGCCGTCGTCCACCGCACGGGCCCCGCGCCGAGCCGCCCGGCCAGCGTGCCGAGCGCGGCGTCCGCCTCCAGGGTGAGCACGGGGTCGTGCCGGTAGTGGTTGAACGTACGGCTCAGCAGCGCGGCCACGGTCGTCTTGCCGGACCCGCCGCGGATGCTCGTCACGACGATGTGCCGCCCGGTGGTCACCGGCTGCTGCACCCGCTCGGCGAGCCCGGTCGCGTCGCTCACCGCACGCGCCGCGGACGACCCGAGCGCGGCCCGCAGCGCCCGCAGCGTCCGCGTGGCGAGCGGATCCCCGTGCAGGGGCCGCGGTGCGGGGCGCGGGGTGCGCGGGGTCTGGGGCGTGGGGAGGGGCGGGAGCGGGGATTGCCGGTGTGCGGGCTGCTGGTACGGGGGCTGCTGGGCTCCGGGCTGCTGGTACGGGGGCTGGGCCGGGGGTTGCGGCTGGGCCGCGGCGTGGGCGTACGGGTACGGGTCGGGCTGCGCGGCCCGCGCCGCGGGGGGACCCACCGGGGCGGAAGGCGCGGTGGGGGCGGGAGTCGCGGGGGCGCCGGGCCTCGGAGCCGTATCCGGTGGGGTGTCCTGAGCCGTACAGGGGGAGCGGACGGCCAGGCCCCGCTCGGTGTC
>NZ_BAABEP010000055.1:38858-40133 GCF_039540215.1 Streptomyces tremellae | reverse complement strand
GCGCTCGGCGGCGAGTGGTCCCCCGCGGACATCCCGCGCTGGGGTCAGGAGGACTTCCGTGTCGACGAGCAGGACACGGTGGGGCGTTGGACGGCCTACTACGAGGAGCAGGTGGCCGCCTCGCGGGAGATCACCGCTGGCCTCCCGCTCGACGCCCCGTGCGCGCGGCCAGAACTCGCGCACCGGAACCTGCGGTGGGTCCTGCTCCACATGATCGAGGAGACCGCCCGGCACGCCGGCCACGCCGACATCATCCGGGAGAGCATCGACGGCAGCACCGGCGTCTAGGAGCGTCGGCCGGGGAGGTCCGCAGGCTGGGCGTCGGTGTCGGCGGGGCCGGCGAGCGGGTCGCGCGCGGCCGTCCAGACCTGCCTGCCGCGCCCGCGGTCCCGGTGGTCCCTGAGTGTCAGCAGCGGGCTTGCCACCACCGTGATGACGAGCGCGACCGTGACCGGCACGGTGCACACGGTGGGCGTGGCGATGCCCGCGGAGCACCCGACGTCGACGGGCGACGGGCTGCGTCAGGCCGCGCGCGTTCGCCAGGGTGCCCACGCGCAGCGCGACCTCCGGGCGTTCCCCCCGCCGCGCGGGCGGCGAGCAGGCAGGAAGGCACAGGAAGGCAGGAGCCGAACTCGCCGACGACGGCGAGGACCACGCGGCAGGCGGCGAGGCGACGGCGTCGCCGAGGGCGCCCGCGGCCGGCGGGAGCGAGCCGGGCCGGGGACGCATGGCTAGAATTCGCCCAGGGTTACGCGGCCGTGCCCACCGGACACCATGGGCCGCCGCGCCGAGGGTGCGGCCGCTGTGGTGGGCGGCCGTCGCGGATCACGCGCAGCCCTGCGCCAGCACAAGCAGCGACCACGACGGGGTGACTTCCCACCATGTCCGACACCCGAAACGACACCATCGAGGAGCGTCCGGAGACCGCGGCCGCCGATCAGGGTGAAGCCGGGAACCACGCGCGGCACCGCGGGGAGGCCGCGCCCGCGGACGACTCGACGGCACAGGCGCACGGCAGGCACCGCCGTCCCGCGCGGACCGGCGCCTGACGGTCGCGGAACGCGACCCGCACCACAAGGGCGAGGGGCCGCCCCGGCAGCGCCGGGACGGCCCCTCGCCGCGTCCAGGGCCCTGCGTCCAGGCCCTGCGGACGGCGGCCGGCAGCGGCAGCGGCAGCAGCAGCGGCAGCAGCAGGCGAAGACGGTCGGCGGGCGGCAGGCGGCGGTCGGCGGTCGGCGGTCGGCGGTCGGCGGTCGGCGGTCGGCGGTCGGCGGT